>JBBROJ010000007.1:0-76159 GCA_038229495.1 Chthonomonadales bacterium | reverse complement strand
CGTCCGATCTTCCTTCAGAACCTCCTGTACCACCTGAGCTTTGAAGGCGGCGGAATGATGTTTGCGTGTTCGTGTGTTCATGGCCTCAAGTCTAACTTAAATCCACCAGTTTCATTGTCCAGAATCTTGGGGCCATTATAAAGTGGCGTTGGTTGAACGTAAGCAGGCGCTCGATTCCGTAGGATTGACAGGACGCTGCAAGCCGGGCATCGTGAACCTGTTTTCCTGTCGTTCGAGCAATATGTACTAACGCTTTCCATGCCGGATAGATTGATGGTTGGTCGTCAATAAGCTGGAACAGCGCTTCTAATTCGTCGGCCTTCTCCTCAGCTTGCTCGATGGCATATCCGAGTCCGTTCGATAGTACGGGCCGCGTCGCGATGCTTCGGAACTCGATCAAATTCTGAGGGACGATGCACAATACTTCACCCGAAGCGTGCAGAGCAGATACCGCGTCGAACGCAATGACATGCAGAACGTCGCTCGTATTGACCAGACGAACGAGAACGGGGGTATCAATCAAGCAACCACGCGTCTCACTCATAGAGAGCTTCGCGGCTGAGCGCTTCGTCCGACAGTGATACTCCAGCCGGCGCTGCAAGTCGGTGCAAGCGGTCTGTCCAGGATGTGTCCGATAAAATCTCGGGCGCATGAATTGCGAGACTCCGACGTAACGTTTCCAGCGCTAACTGCTCCGGAGTATCTCCGCTTTCACGCGCGCGAATCGCCAGCATGCGCTCGATATCGAAAGGTAATGTCAGGGTCATAGGTTTTCTCCTTCACATTGGATGCAACTGCCTTATTGTCCCATGAAAATGCGCATGTTTGCAATGCCGCACCTTCCGTGACGGCGATCTGTGCAATCTCTTCAAATATCCCTGGTTGGTGCGGATGAATCCGGCCTCTGTCAGGGGGGGCGCGATTGCGCTGTGGTGGACTGGCTGGCCGTCGGTCTGTTCGGTCAGGATGGCTCGGCGTTGTTGGGATTAGTCGTTACGGCGAAGGTAGGAACAATTTCAACTCAAACTTCTTGCGAATCGCGCGAATTGGCGCTATCATTATGCTATCACGCGATGATGAGGTGCACGGAATGGCGCAAATGCTGGTTCGAAACGTTGAGGCGGAGGTAGTGGACCGACTAAAGCGGCGTGCGAATCGGAATGGCAGATCGTTGGAAGCCGAAGTTCGAAATGTGCTTAGCCACGCTGCCGGCATCGATTACGACGATTCGCTCGGGGAGCTTCGACATATCCAAGAGGCATTCGAAGGACGTGCGTTTTCGGATAGCACAGAACAGCTTCGCGAGGACCGCGAACGGTGACAACCGTTCATCAACCGGCCTTTGAATTCGTGGTTGATGCCAGCGTAGCGGTTAAGTGGCTGCTCACCGAGCCTGATTCGGCGGCTGCGCTTACCCTGTTTAGGCCTGACACACAGCTTCACCTACCCGATCTAGCGTTCTCAGAAGTAGCGAACATTCTATGGAAACGGGTGCGAAACGGAGACTTCGATTCGAAGACCGCCTCCCGGCTGCTTCGCTGGCTGATTGACCAGCCGTTAGTTGTCCATGGCTCTTCAGAACTGGTCGTTACCGCGCTAACCATCGCATGTTCATTTGACAGGACGGTATACGACAGCATCTATCTTGCCCTTGCCATCCGCGAAGATAAGCTATTCGTGACAGCAGACGAGAAGCTTTACAACTCGCTCGCTGCGACTTCTTTGGCCGGACGGATCATACTCCTCTCCGCTCTATCCACAATCCTGCCGCCAGCGGCGAAGGTAGATTCATAACCGCTTCAAGTACCCGTTACTGGTACGGATGAATCCGGTCTCGGTTAGAGCGGGAGCCATTGCGCCTTCGTGAATGGGCTGGCTGTCAGATTCTTCGATGAGGATAGCACGGCGCCTGCCGGGGCCGACATCGGCGGCGAGGACAGGGCGATTTCATTTCGGACGACCTCCGGCTCGCGCTCGCCAACGGTATCCGCAAACGTGAGGGGTTGGCGCTCGCGCTTTGCCAGCTATGCCGCCAGCGCTCCGTCGACAAGGATGACGTGCGCGCCCGCCAACCGCATGGGCCGGCGGCCTTCGGGACGCTCCAGCCAGGGCAGCGCCGTGCCGTAAGGATTCGCGGGATCGTTGGCGGCGCGGAGGTTTCGCTCGACATCGACGGCGAGCGCCTTGAGCGGGGAGAGATAGATTACACTGTATCGCTTGTCTTTTGGCGGGAACGGCTCGAACATGAGGCGGTCGATGGCGGACATGAACGCCGTGAGTGTCTTTCCGGAACCAGTGGGCGAGAGGATGAGAGTGGAGGCCCCGGACTTAATCACCGGCCAGCCTAGAGCCTGCGGCTTGGTGGGCGCGGGAAAGGAGGTCCGGTACCACTCGCGGGCGAGCGCGTGAAATCCGTCGAGGGCGTGGCCGGTCATCTCCGGCGTGACGATGTGCGGGTTCTGTTCAGAAGCGTCTGCCTTGTCCTGCGGTCTCATAGAAGGCATATACGACAGGACGGAGGCGAAATCCCATTTGTGCGGGAAACGGCGGGATTGAATTACCAAGATGCCAAGACACCAAGAAAGGCGCACCAAGAACGGCATGAATCCGAACCTGGTGCCATAATGACGGTATTACAAATTTAGTTTCAGTACACTTGGAGGCTTCCCGCATGATTCACTCCCTACTCTTCGCTTTGAGCCTGTTTCCCGCAACATTGCCCGCAGCATTACCCACGCCGCTGCCTGGGCAGGAGAAGATTATTCTCGACACGGATATCGGGGACGACGTGGATGACGCCTATGCGCTCGCGCTGATTGTGAACCAGCCGAACGTGAAGCTGCTGGGCGTGACCACTGCGTTCGGCGAGACGAAAGAGCGGGCGGAGCTGGCTGCGAAGCTGCTCGCAGTCATGGGGCGCGGCAGTGTTCCGGTCTATGCCGGACGGCGTGGAGAAGCGAAGATTCGAGGGCAGTATGCTTGGGCGAGGGGGTACGCGGGCAAGAATCTCAAGAGCGAGCCGGCGGTCGAGTTCCTGCGGCGGGAGATCGAACGCGCCCCGGGCGAGATTACGGTCTGCGCCATTGGGCCGCTCACGAACATCGGAGACCTGCTGACCCGCTACCCGGAAACGAAGTCCAAGATCAAGCGCATCGTCATTATGGGCGGCGCGGTCTATGTTGGGTATGGAACCGACCCGAAACCTGTGCCGGAGTGGAATATTAAATGCGACCCGCCTGCCGCCCGCGCCGTCTACGAGAGCGGAGTCCCGCTTGTAATGGCCGGCCTCGAGGTCACGGCGATGATGCAGCTCGACAAGGACCGCCGGACGACGCTCGCCGGAATCGGCACACCCACGACGGATGCTCTGATGGCTCTTACCTATCTATGGGAGCAGCAAACGCCCACTCTGTTCGACCCGGTAGCGGTCGCGTACGCATGCGGCCACAGCTTTGCGGACGAAGAGCGAAAACACGTGGTCGTTGAAGACAGCGGCCTGACCCGGATTTCAGAGGGCGCTCCCAATGTCACCGTGCTGGTGCGCCCGAAGCGAGATGCGTTCCTCGATTGGTACGTGTCCAACTTTAAACGGTAGGTTTCTGGTTTCTGGTTTCAGGTGTCAGGCGCTGGAAGTATGCTTCAGTCCTTGCGCCATTTCACATGGCCGTCCACGTAGATGACGGCGCGGCCGCCTGGACCGGTGACGTAGCCCGTCTCGGTCTCCACCGGAGACTTGATGTCCGCTAGTTTCCCGCCGCCGTACGTGTACGTGAAGTTCTGGAATAGACTGTCGTTTTTCAAGTACGGCTCCAGCTTCGCATTGATTCCGACCGGCGTCGGCATCGTTTCATCGTAGTCCTGCGAGTACATTAACACGGCCAGTCCAAGCTGTTTTGCATTACTCATGATCGTAGTCTGCTCCGCCGCTTCGAGCATCGATAAGTAGATCGCCTTGTCCATCTTCAGCAGCGGAGCCGCTAATAACGCTCCCTGCGAATGGTAGACCACGACATCGGCCTGGGGCAGAAGGAATCCGCCCGTGCTGTCGCTGGAAATCAGCGCCCGCGGCCTCTCGGATTTGGCAATGCTCTCCAGCCATAGCAGCCCTACCTGCTGAGACGTCTCCCCCTCCTTTGCGATCATCCCCGTCTGCCGTACGCGAATGGCAGCCGTCGGCGAGCCGGACGGCAGCCGAGGCGTTACCTTAAATTCAGGGGCTTTGGCGAGGGGAGTGAGAGCCGCCGTGCGGGGATTCATCGCGAACCATTGCCGCTCTACACCTTTCTTGTCCGGAACGTATTTGACCAAGAGCACGGCGGGATTCCCGTCCTCTCCGACCTGGAAACCGGCAAAATTCAGACCCTTCGGCATCTCGACGTGCGCCCCCAGCCTTCCGGTCTCGCTCAGCATGTAGAGCGTCTCATGGAAATCGACAGCGTCAACGTTCGTGCCATTTGGCAGCGTGGTCTTCATCGGGATGTTTCGCGTATATTTGAGCACCGCCACAGGCCGGGCCGGGGATACCCAGAAGTCAAGATATCCATCTTCGCCCAACTCGGTAAGGCCGATGACCTGGGCTTTCTCCATCGACGGTGTAACTCGGAGCATCCCCTGCCGCCTGGCGGACGAGGTTCTGGGCTGTTTGGGGTCGGGAGGGAGGTTTTGCTCGACCATTACCAGAGCCGTCTCGGTTTGCGGAATCCAAGCTGTTCGCACGACCCGAGTCGTGGACGAAGCCGCCTTCCAGACCTCTCTTGCCTGCCGGGACTGGCTGTCCCAAAGAATCAGGCTCACCTCCCCGGGCGGCCCGCCGTGCATATTCTCCCGTTCTTTCAGCATCTGCTGCGTAATCCGCATACTCGTCCGCTCCGCCAGAATATAGCGTCCACTTTCAGATGAGCTGATGTTGTTCACCTGGGGCGCCGCAATTATCTCTGGGGGCAGGATAGCGAAAGCGTCCTTCTCCGTCAGGACGGCGCGCGGACTCTGAAGGCCCGGCGGAGGACCCTGCGCCAAGGCGGTCGATTTCGGTAATAGAGCAGCCAGTGCGGCAATCAAAGCTGCAAGCGGCGCCGAACTACGCATCAAAACTCTCCTTCCAACACAGGGCTGTTGCGCCAAAGAGGTTGACAATGAGGTTAACAAGACAGCTCCACCGAGCGACAAGGGTCATCTACATCCCCGCTGCCGACCCGGTTGAGGTCGCGGTCACCAGGCAAATCGATAAGTGTGAAGGCTAATCGGCGCAAGATAGTTCCTCCTCGGGGCCCGCGCGTCTACGACCACTGGAGCCTCTATGGATTCAGAGCCGCTTCCATGCAAGATGGTTCATCGGCGCGCCAAATTCGTTCGGCCCTGATCTCAGATTAGACGAAGCCGAGCCAAGTTCCGCTGAGGAGACTGAGGAGACTGAGGAGAATGGGGACATGAGGCGAAGAGGCGATGAGGCGATGAGGCGAAACGGCAGCGACCCAACGACCCAGTGTTCCAGCGCGCGGCACGACCCAACGACCCAACGACCCAACGACCCAACGACCCAACGACCTGGCTCTACTCCTGCACTCCCATCCACCTATTTCCTGTAATGGTCGCCAGGTAGCGCCCCTCATGCCTCATAGTCTGTTCTATCGCGCCATTTACCCTCTCTTCCATTTTCACCGCTCGCACGCATAACATGGAGAATCCAAGCGCCAGCAGGCAGGCTGCGGGGATTCCCACGCTTCGCAGGCCGCGTGCCACGCCCACTCGCAGGGGCGTGCGTCGCACCACGCTCGAGATTGCCGAAAGGACAATGACAAGAAATGGAATCAGGAAGGGAACGACAGATATCATGGCGGTGAAGGGCATATGAGTCGTCTCATGGTCAGCGCCTTCGCCGCGAAACGCGATGAGAATTCGGAGGAGGCCGGTCATGGAGGCCCACTCTCTTCTCGCCAGCATCATGCACACCGCAAGGAAAGTCACGGACAGCAGAGCGATCACATACGGACCCGATCTGGGCATCCTCTCCGTGCCCGCGCGACTCCGGCGGTAGAGCGCTATCGACGCGAGACCGCCCGCCAGCATTAGCCAGATGGCGTTGCCGAGCAGAAAGATGCCTGCAAACCAGACGAGCACGATACGGTTCAGCGTGCCGTCGCTGAATACGGACGCGCCGACCATTTTGGAAACCATCTCGCGGCTTCGCATTCCTGTCTCGACGCGCGATCGCGCCAGCGGAATGTCCCGCGCATGCCCGTTTCGCCGCCAGTAGGCTGCCAGATCGTCAAATCTCGCATATGTGACCTCTTGGCGCGCGATATTGGCTATCGGCGATTCGCGGGGACCCGACTCTTTCGCGGGCGAGGGCGGCACCTTTCGGGGCGGCGCGCCTCCGGGCCGGCTGATAGATATCTGGACGATGGCGTTTCCGACCAGGCCGCCGATGAGCATGGCGGCCTCGGCGCGCATCATGTCTCCGAGTCGCATAAGCGCCTGCCGAATGCGTGCGCCCTCGTCCACGCGCCCGCTCTGCTCCAACTGCATGGCATGTATGGTCGCCCGTTGCGCGAGCGTGCGAAGCTGCGAATAGTGCGGGAAGAGGATGCCGGCCGCGCACGCGGTCCGAAAGAGCGAGCCGCGATGTCCGGTCTCAGTTTCGAGCAGTCTCCACTTGCCGGTTACTTCGTCCGCGATATGCTCGTCCCACCTGCGGCCATTCGCCGCGCGGAACAGGGTTTCGATTGCCTTGTCTTCCCGTTCACCGGCATAGTATCCCACGGCGCGCATGAAGGGGAAGTAGGCATTGCCGGGCTCCAGCCGCTCGCCGGTCTCCGCATCTTTATCGAAGGCCACCAGACGCGCGGGATCGCTCGGATTTTGGCTCTGATCGCCGGACCCGGAGTATTCCCCCGACAGAATCGAAGAATCGGGGCGGCGAATCCGCACAAATCCCATCATGTCCATGCGGAGGATGGCCGCATAGAGCGCGGGCGCGGCTGGGAACTTCGGCTCGAGTTTTCGCAGCTCGGCCGCAAAGGATCTCGGCGAGCCTGGATTTGCCTGGTGCGCGTCCTCGACTTTCTCCATAGCCGCGGCGAGGTGAAGCGGAAAGTCGTTCGGATGCTGTGTCAGAATTCGGCTGCGGGCGTCCAATTCGCTGTGCGCCATGACAGGCATCCCGCTGCCCATGTCATAAAACCCATACGTGATCTCCGTTGCGCCTAATCCAACCTGCATGCCGAGCTGGGCGCGCGCGAACCATCTGGTCGACGGAACCACAAAAACGGCAATGAAAGAGCTTAGCGCAATCCCCGCAAGCCAGAGGCGGTAAGGACGATTATGTCTATTCGTCGGTTTATCGAAATTATTCATTGGTGTGGTTCTCAAACAAAGTGCGGGGACCAGCCTGTCCCGCCCGGCGCAAACAGCTAGACATTTGGGCTGATGGCGGGCCGGCGGGTATCTCCTCGTCTTCCACGCGCGGCTGTTTCTTGATTCGAGAGCGCGCGCAGCATCACCGGCGAAAGGTCGGGCCGATCCAGGTCGCGGTCCATGGGCAGAACCCTGGCAGTCACTGCCGGGATAGAGACAGGATTCGCCGAAGGCGCGGGCGTCTGTCCAAACCATGCGATGAGTCCGATCATGACCGGAAGGGATGCGGCGGCGGCCGTCATCGCGGGCCGCAGCGATAGTATCCAGGGACCCACGGCGCGCCACCAGGGAAGCGTCTGAGACAATTGGGCCAGCACGCGGGCGTCGAAGTCCGACGCGGCGGATGGCACGGGAATCGCGCGCAGCCCCTCCCGAAGTGACAAATCGAGGTCAGTCTCACTCGCGCCGCCCCCGCCGGCGTGAGAAGTTTCATGAGAGTTATACATTGTTCGCCTCTTCCATTGCAGCCTGCCAGAGCGCCCGGAACTGCGCCCTTGCCGAATTCAGCCTCGACCTCACCGTACCGATGGGGATTCGCAGCACGCTCGCTATCTCGTCATACTCAAGGCCTTCCTGCTCGCGCAGTACGAGAGCAGCGCGCATGGGTGGGCTGAGACGGTCGAGAAGCGCTTCTACGAGAAGTCGATCTTCCACCCCCGACTCCGCTCCCGCCAGATCCACGGCGCGCTGGCAGCCGGATTCCGCCTGCCAGCGAGCGGAGCGCTTTCGGTCGAGGCAGACGCGAACGACGATGGCATAGAGCCACGTGTAGAATTTTGCGTTTCCTCGAAAAGAAGAGAGTTTTCTGAACGCCAGTACAAACGCTTCCTGCGCCGCGTCTTCGGCCTCGCCCGGCCGCCGCAGAACATGTGCCGCCAACCGAACCGTCCGTTGGCGATAGCGCGCCAGGAGCCAGCTGAAGGCCGCATGGTCGCCTGCCCTCGCTCGATCCACCCATCTCTCTTCTTCCCGATCCGGCGCAGCGGGCGCCGCAGTACAACCAGCAACGGCGAAGGAGAGGAGGTGCGCGATCTCAGTTGTCCCTACAGGGATGCTTTCGGTAACAATCATGCATTGTTCCTCGCATTGTTCCTCAATGGTAGGATTTACTGTTCTAATAAGTGGGACGGATCGATCGACGCGGAAAGTTCGGGGCGCGGAAAATCTCTTCATTGCACGCAACTCAAGCCGCGATCTATGCGCTCGTTCTGCCCTCGCGCGGGAAGTGTTTTCGGAGGAAGATAACATATGCGGCCCTCGCCAATTCCCGGCGAGGGCCGACTGTCTTCAAGCCGTCTGGGTGTTTACATCACGAGCGAGAGAATTTAAGCTCTGTTCCCTTCAGGAGGTCCGCGCGCTTGGTCGTCGCGCGCCGCGGCGCCTTACGCCGGCTGAGGGGCACATGCGGGAGTTTCGTCGAGGGATGCATACCGCCGATAGTTAATGGCGTAAAAGCGCCAAAGCACTACCACCGAGACCAGTCCGCTCTGTAGAAGATGATAGCCCATTTCCGACCAATTGCGCAGCGGGAATACGATTCCCTGTCGGAGCAACATGTTGTCCATCGCGACCCACAGGACCAGTCCCTGCATTCCCGCCCAGAAGTAGCCCAGATTCACGCCGAGGTGCAGTCCCACCGGAAAGCCGCCCCACATCTCCGCGACCGAGACCTGCCGCCCGAATGACAGATGCCGCCGGAATGCCTGCGGGTCCGCGCCCGGCGGCGGATAGCAACGGTCACGGTGGAGCAGATAGTAGTAGTAGCCCAGGATGGCAAGCGACCCGCCGATGATCTTGGCACCGAAAAGGCCGGCCCAACCCAGATGAAAGTGGCGTTGAAGGACATTCCATTCGTCCGCGAGGTCCGGCGAAGCCAGGTAAGTGCTTACGAGGTCCGCTGCATTTGCGAGGACTATCAGTGCGAAGACCAGGAGCGCTTGGCGGCGAATCGGGGTGTTCATTCTTTCTACTCCACAAACCATGTAGTTACTTTGTAGTTACTTTGTAGTGATATTGCAGCTGCTTTCACTCTGTAACTGCATGATTCGTGCCAGAAAGGTGGCGCGGCACAACGCAAGACTACGGGTTTTGAGTGCTGAGTGCTGAGTAGGGGCGGCCCTATGTGGCCGCTCGCCTTTTGGAGGGAGCAACCTCCGTGTTGCGCCGCTCCCAACGGCCCAACGACCCAACGACCCAACGGCCCATCGACCCAACGACCCAACGGCTCAACGGCCCGTCGACCCAACGACCCATACCGCTTATCGAAACCGATAGATGGGCCGACCGGCAACCTCCGTAAACTGGCAGTCGGGGCAGGAGCGGGCGGGAAGCGTCTGGACGGTCGGGTTCCACCGATTAAGAAAGAAGCGGTCGAGAACATTATGGCCGAACCAATCCTGATGCAGAGTGGGTATGCCGTCGCATTCGAATCGCGCGCCGCCATGATGCTTGTTGTTCAATAATATTTGCCCCTGCCAGAGTGGCACCGCGCAGTGAGGGCAGAATCGATCTCCGGACTCGTCCAGCGCCTTCTGAGAGAAAGCGTCGTCCACCGCCGCTCCCCACAAGAACAGTCTGTGACACTTGGCGCATGAACGGGATTTGATGTGCCCTCCAGGGAGGAACCAGCTTCTGTTACCGAGCATCTTGGATAGAAAGCGCTTCCCGAACCAATCCTTGTGCGGATTCGGCTTTCCTTTCCCTACAAACATGAGTCCGCTTTGCGCGCCCTGATTCGGCTGGCCTGCCGCGTGAACCGGCTTGCTTTGCAGTGTGCCGGGATAGACTCGGTTGGCGCAGAAGGGGCATGTTTCAGGCTGCTCATTACCGGTGTCCAGGGCAGCCTGAACCACTATGGGAAGATCACCGCCCCGCATGGTCCGCGGTTCGCCCATGCATCGGAACGTGCTGCATCGGCCGTTGCGATTCCAGCACTCCTCATGGTGCGCGGTGAAGCAGCAGCTGCAGGCTGCCACGCGGTCATCGTCGAGGATCGGTTTTGAACAGTACAGGCATATCCTGCACGTCCTGGTAGTATTCATGGGCGGGTAAAATGGGCAGTCCGCAATGTTGTTCATCGCAAAGCGCAAGAAGCACAAGAAGCGTACAATGTGAACATGCGAAGAATGTGAAACAGGCAGATTAGGATTCATCGCATGAATGATTGTACCACCGGTCGATGCGGCAGGTTTCAGCATGCGGTTGAACCTTTAAGCTGCGGAACTACGGCGGGCACACTCTGTGGAGCGGTCGCCAATATGGAACTTCAACACGAGGCCTTTCGCTCAGTTGCTAGAGACCGCTTCTCGAACTCGATAATTTGATAATTCGGTTATGTGGAGGAATGCGCGCAATGCCAGACGTTCTAAACCAGTTTCATCCGCGCCCCGTGCGGGAACTCATCAAAGCGCGCAAGCCGGCGCGAAATATTAACAAGGAGCACGTAGAGAAAATGTCCCGACTAGACAGGTTGGCGATATTCATCACAACGCGGGTCGGAACGATGGGCTTCTTTCTCTCTATCTTCATTTGGACCGTTCTTTGGTGCGGCTACAACATCCTTGCCACGGAAGTCCCTGCGCTCCATTGGAAGGCATTCGACCCTTTCCCCGCGTTCGTCGCCTATCTCCTTATGAGCAACGTGATTCAAATACTTCTCATGCCGCTCATCATGGTAGGCCAGAACCTTCAAGGCCATCACTCCGAGCTGCGCGCCGAGAACGACTTCGAAGTGAACGTGAAAGCGGAGAAAGAGATTGAGGTGATTCTCAGCCATCTGGAGTTTCAGAACGCCGTTTTGATTACCATGCTGGAGAAGCTGGGAATCAGTAAGGAGGAGGCGGTAGCCTCGCTTAAGGCGCATAATCTCGATCCTCGGCCGGATCCCGCGAGTTAAAACGGGCCGATCAATATTATTATGCAACATCACACGCATTGACGGAGAGAGGGGGGATTCATGCTACAAATACTCCATTCAGGTGATTTCGATCCGATTTCACCCGAACTCCTCGAAGCAGGGTCAACTCCAAAGGAGACCATCATGCCGATAAGTCGGTCAGCCTTAAATTCCCGAACCTTTTCAATCCTCGCAGCAATTACGTTGATCGTCCCCATTGTCTCCTGCCCGACATACGCCCAGGTTACGTGTTGCGTTCCTATCTATCGTAATGGCCCGATGCCTCCTTGGTTCTCCGGAACGAACTCCCAGATGGGCGGCGGAGCGACTACCAGCAGTGGGTGGATCAATCACATAAGGCTCACCATCAACGGAGAAACGGGCAAAGACTTCACGTATTCTACCCCGCCTCCTGTCCCCTCGACAGTCGGCTTTGCGTTCGACAGCACACATTGGCCGAACGGTACGCTTCTCACGGTGAAGATCGAGGCCTGGGACATGCAGGGCCACTACGGTTCCGCTGTAGGGACGACATCGCCGCCCGCATACAACAAGGGCCTGTCCTATGGCAAAAATACGCTGAATTATGCCATCGCATCCGCTCAAAACGTTCAGACGCAGCAGGTCGCGATTTTCCCGACCTCGTACCGGGGAACGGAGGACCGGAAGACCACCATGCTGAATGACATGCCGATTTTTACCCATTACTATGTGGATACGCACGGCGCTCCCGGCGTTTTTGGGGATTGTTTCTCGTTGCCGAACAGTGACGACGCTACTTATTATATTCATGCCGGGGAGATTAACGCTCGTGTCTCCGCGAAAGGCACGTCCTTTCCTCCGTACTCTTTTGTTCACATCGACGCCTGCGAGAGTACCGGCGACGACTCCCTGTCAACGGCATTCGGAATAATCACTTCCTCGGTCGACAGGGCATTCCTCGGATGGTACACCGGTTGCTACGATTCCCTTCAAAAGACTAATTGGGTCAAGAGCGTCTGGCAATTCCTTGCTGCCCAAGAAACAGTCCTGTCAGCCGTTCAGGACGCAACAGCACAGGGGAATCCCGGATCGCAATGGACCATTCTGGGAGACCCCACCTCAAAAGTGCATGGCGTTTATCAGGGCGCTGTCGGGCAGTGGTTCCGATGAATTCCCGAAAAGGACAAATTTCGTTCCTACTCGATGTGAGCGTTATCGCTCACGAATTGGAGGCATTCTATGCTGCAAGTATTGCCCGGGCTTGCGCCGTTCTTGTTGTTATTCGCGGTGAAGACGCCATCATCGTCCCCCAGCCAGGATGGCGCCGCTGAACGCGCCGCCACTGACTTTTGCGTTCGACTCGGGCTGCCGTCCGGCAAGGATTGTATTGTGGGCTCGCCTCGATCCATTCCCGGATATATGTCTCCATGCAGGGAAGTGAAGTTCAATCGGGCAAACGGCCGGGCGTATACCGTTGAAATCGTGGAGTCCACGGGAGAGATCGCTCATTTCAGAAACGACGCGCTCCTCGACGATCTGGATATTGATTCGCGTCCCGCGGGCGAGGCGATCCCAAAGGAAACAGCCATCAGCATCTCGAAATCCGTATTGGGCGCGTCCGGCCTGGGCGATGAGACCGGCGATCCCGTGACCATTGAGCGACAGTTTACAAGGCCTCCCAGAGCTTCTGCCCACGTCTGGCGCGTTTCTTTCCAGCGCGTCGTCAAGGGGATTCCGTTCCGGGTGGAAGAGGTCGCCGTGCTCCTTGATGCCGAAACGGGCGCGTTGAAGATCTTGAGTAAGAACTTCATCTGCCTTCCCCCCATTAGCCAACGGGCGCAGGTAGGCGCTGAGACGGCCGCCCGGGTGGCGGAGGGCCCTGCCCGCAACACCGGAGTCCGATCCGCTGCGAGGGAGCCGGTCCTGCAGTACGTGCAGCCCAATACGTTCTGGTCAACGGGGCCAGCGTCCGCGATCACCCACCCACCTGCGGAACTGGCCTGGATTTTCGTTTACCCTCTGGAAAACAATACGGAGACCGCGGAGGTATGGGTATCGGCTGTGACCGCCCAAGTTGTCGGCGGCGACGCGGTATTCCTGCAGCATCGGAAGAGCCCAACCCGGCGCGGACTGGCCTGGATTCGCGATGCCGCTCAGTTTAACCGGCTTGTGGGCTCTGCACGGCAGTTTCGCGTCTATTCACGGGCAGGAGCTGCCCGCCCAGTCGGTGTGCACGACGATCGCCATCACGTGGCCCTATTCCGCTCCCTTCGCTCGATGCGAATCTGAAAGCACCCCGCCCAGATTCAGATCCACGTGGGCGGAAGACTGGTAATTCGCGCAGCAGACGCGGAGTACGAGCTGGGATTTGAACGGATGTCCGGGATCGTGCTGGCGTCTTCTTACGACTATGGCGCCATGCCTCGTGATGTCCATGTATGGCTTACAACGCTCAAATTCGGTGCCAAACAGTGACAGTTGACGACAACCGCACTAGCTATATCACCCGCTTCAGACTGTTGAGTGACACTGATTTCAGTCCAACCCAATTCCTGTAGACGTCGTGGAAGCCAACAGACGCGTTTGGACCGCTAGAGTCGGGCTAGATGGTGGATTACGGTCATGTGTCTGGTTGACATTGAGATATAGATGTGCTAAAGTGGTACACTCTGCGCCTGATCCGGCGAAACGCCGCCGCGCGCGCAGTCCCCGCAGCCTTATCGCAACACTCAGCCACGACCGAACTAGATTGACCTAGATTGACGAAGAGGGAGGCGTATCAATGAAGAGGTTGGCTTGCGCTCTCGTCTTGGCAGGATCGGCAGTCACATTTATGGGCGTCACATGCGACGTCGAAGCCGCCTCCAAGCGAGTATCCGACAAGCTCCTGCTCTCCATCCTGACTCCTGACCCTGGCAGCATCAGCGACCGATTGTCGCTGGATGTGAGCTACCGGGGCGGGGCGGTGGAGACGGTAGAGCTTTACATGGACAATGCACTGGTCGCTCAGCGACGCATTAACGCCATGCAGACGCATGGCATCATCTCTTTCAGCCTGGATGCGGTTTTGCTGGCGTCCGGCTCGCATGAGGTGACGGTGAAAGCATATGGAGCCGATGGCAAACCCAGCATCGCGTCCGGCAGGCTCAAGATTCCCGCTGCCGACCTGTCCGCTCCCGTCCGCATCGCCTATCCGCAGAACGGCACTCAGATAAGTGGTGTCATTCCAATCCGCGTGACGCTAGACTCCGACTTGCAGAAGCTGAAGCCCTATGTCACCTTCTTCGTCGACAAAGAGTTGAAGGTGCTCCGCAACTATCCCCCGTACGAGTACACCTGGGATACGTCGAAGTCCGCCAATGGCTGGCATCTTCTCGAAGCCTGGACCACCACGGAAGATTCACTCTCGCCCACGAAAGCGCGCCCGATCCATGTCAACGTGAACAATGCGAGCGGCGAGACAAAGAAGCAGGACGGCATCGAGGACCTTCGCGACCCCGGCAAGAAGGCTGTCGATCCCGCCGCAAGCAGGAAGGCCATCGAGCTGCCCATCGGCAATAGCGCAAAGCCCCCGGTAGAGCCAGTAGTTAAGCCGGTAGAGAAGCCGTTAGAGAAAGCCGTGGCAAAGCCGGCAAAGGTCGATCCTTCTACAGCGGTGACCGGATCCAACATCACAACACCGGGAGCAACCGGGCACGCAGCTAATATCGGTGGCGTTAAAACCCCTGCCGTGAACGGCGGGGCACGCTCCACTGAGCCAAGCGCGCTCGGCCTGGGAAACACGGCGGCGGCAGGGATCAACCCCAGGAGCGGCGCGACGGCAAAGGTCCCGTCGATTCAGCTTGGTCCCAAGATGGCGGGGGGCGCGGCGGTTCAGCCCACCGACCGGATGGTAATAGCCGGCCGGCCCAAGGGGTTGCTCCCGGCGCTTCCCGATTCGTCCGCGCTGGTGCCGGTGATTGCCCGCCCACGAGACTCGGGTACTACGACAATCGTCAAGCCGCGCGAAACTCTGAACGACGTGAGCAAGCGTACCGGTGTCAATCCCGACGAGATCGCGCGTCTCAACAACCTGAAGAATGGAACGGAACTGCGTAGAGGTTCCCGCCTCGTCGTTCCAAAGAGCGGCACGTTCGACGTCGCGTTCAACGGCTCGCCCATCCTCTTCGACGTGCAGCCGCGCGTTGATAACGGCATGAAGCTGGCCCCCTTCCGGCAGATATTCGAGCATACGGGCGGGCGGCTCTACTGGTTCGGCGGCTCGGCGCAAACCGTTCGCGCGGTCAACGAGAGCAAAGAGATCGAGATCAAGATAGGCAACGAGAACGCCACGGTCAACAACCACAGCTTGAAGATGGAGCGTAAGCCTTTCATCGAGAGCGGGCGGACCATCGTTCCATTGACCTTCGTGCGCGATGCCCTCGGAGTCAAGATCAACTTCGATGAAAAGTCCGGAAAACTGCTGATAGAGAATAAGTAGGGATTAGTGGTTTGGGATGAGCTTGAATAAAGCAGCGGCCTCACTCGGTGATAACCGAAATGGGGCCGCTTTTCTATACGGCGGCGATTGCCGCGCGCCTAACACCTGACACCCGACACCTACTTGCCCTCAATCTTCGCTTCGTTCAACATGCCACCCACGCGCAGCGTTTTCCACTCCTTGCCGCACCGCACCACGACGCCTTCGGGAGAGATATTCATTACGCGGTAACCGATGGCGAGAGCATCCCCGCGCCGGGCGACTATGACCCGGCCGGACACCTGCACGGTCGCCACGGGAGGATCGCCGTCGACGAGCCCGATGACCTTGATCTCCGGCTCAACATGAGGCGCGCCAAGAGGAGCGATAGCCATGGGACCGGGCGCGCCGGTATTGCCCGCGCCGGCGGAAGGAAGGGCCGGAAGGGTCGGGCCAGACACAAAGCCCCCCGACGGGCCGCTTCCACCAGGCCGATTCGAATTGAATATGGGATCCACCTCGACGCGCGGCTCCGTGGGCTTGCTGCCGGCAGTCTGGCTTGCCTTGTTCCCTTTATTCTTCGGATCGTTAATGGGCACAAACGGGTCCGGTATGTCCATCGCCAGACTATGCGCCAGTCCGCTTCCCTTAGCGCCGGTAACTTTTTCCATTGGGAAAGACCCGTCTCCGGTCGCGGGTGCCGTGGGGCTGGGACCGGTCGCCGGCGCGGGCGCCGCCGCAACCCCGGCTACGCTTGTGGCATCCGCAGTCGTTGCGGCCGGCTTCTTGGGAGCGACCGATCCGAGAATCGTATGAACGACAAAGAACAGAATAACAACTATCAGTCCTATTAAGCCGGAGGCCTTCATCCGGTCCGCCGGACTCATGTTAGCGAAGCTCATGGTATTGCTCCAGATCTGATGGAGAAAATGGGAGGAGCGCGACGCCGGTCCTGGTGATGCGCCGGGCGTCGCACTCTCCGATTTAGGAAACGCTTTCTCCTATTTAAGAATTTTTATAGTTAGGACCACCATTACTTCGGTGCGCCGGTGGTTGCGATTCGTATGCCGGAAAAGCTGCCCAATGAGCGGCAGGTCGCCGAGCAAAGGAATCTTCTCCATTGTCCTAATGTCTTCGTCTCGAATCAGGCCGCCGATAACGATGGTATCGCCGTCCTTCGCACGGACGGTGGTTTCCGCTTCGCGCGAGCTCGTCTGTGGAAGCCCGTTAATCAGTCCTGTTACCGTGCTCACAACCGGATGAACGCGAAGGGTAACGTTTCCGTCGCCATTGATGCGCGGATGCACGAGGAGAACGATTCCTACCGGCACCTCGACAACGGTGAATTGGTTACCGGTCGTGGGGCTGGACTGCGCCAGTGACTGAAACCGAAGCGTATCTCCAATGAATACCGACGCGTCCTGATCGTTCACCACCGTGACATTCGGATTCGCAAGCAGCTTTGCATCTCCCTTAGTAATAAGGGCAGCCAGCACGCCCGTAAATGACCAGGGAACGCGGCTGAACATGCCGATTCCGGCGTGCTTGGTGACGTCCGCGAATCCGCCCGAGCTGGATCCCGGCTTTGCCTCGATGAATTTCAGCGGATCCCAGGACCAATTGACGCCAATATCCTCGATGAGCGACGGCGATGTTTCGACTACCTTCGCCTCAATAACAACCTGAGCCGGAGGCACGTCCGTGAGCGCCAGAATCTTCATCGCCTGATCGAGATCGGCCGGATTTCCCGTGAGAAGCAGCGTGAGCGCGTTTTTATTTATTGCCGCGCCGACTCCCGGGCCGCCATTTGCGCCCGATCCTGAGCCGCCATTTGTGCCGACGCCGGCCCCACCAGCCCCAGCGCCCGTGGATCCTGCGGATGGCGATGTCGAGCCGGAGCCGCTCGTCGTGCCGCTGCCGCCGCCCGCGAACTGTCCTGTGAGGGGGTTGAATGCCGGCCTTGCGATTGCCATGCTCTCCGGCCCCGCGACTACCTGTATGCCGGGAACGGAGCGCTCCACCACCAGGGCAAGCTCCGGCGCGGTAGAATACTTGAGGTTATAGACTCGGGTATCCGCGTTTGGCGGGGCCTGTACGTCGATCAGCTCGACACCCCGCTTGCCGGCTTCGACTTTCGCTTTTGCGCCACTCAATACGATGGAGCTTCCGGCAGCCTCGGCGGAAAGTCCGGGCTCCATTTTGACGAGCGCCGAGGCCGCCTGGGCCGCCTTGATGTGCTTGAGCGCAATCTTCTCTACAACGTGTATGTCGTCCGGCAAAACTGAGTCGTTCTGCTTTAGCAGCCGTTCCGCCGATTCCAGGTCGTCGTCCGCGCCGGTCAATGCAACACCCCTCCCCTGCGGACGGGCGGTAAGATCCGGAAACGCTCCCTGGGCCAGATCGGCGGCATCTTGCAGCTTGGCGTGCTCAATGCCCACAAACCTCTTAGCGCCGAGCCTCTCCAGCGTCTGCCGCATATCCGCTCGTGGAGCGATTACAAAAGTATCACTGACCTTTTTCGCGCCCAGGCCGGCGAGGTTCGCAACCACGACCATCGCCTCGTCCACGGTCTTTCCGCGCAGGTGAACCGTCACCTGCCCTTTAACATTGGGGTTGAGCGCGACATTCACTCCGCTCTGGGCCGAGAGGGTACGTATTACATCGTTCACCTCGGCATTAACGTAGTCGACCGTCACTAACCGCCTCGGAGCCTCCTTAGCTGCTTCTTTAGCTGCTAAAGAAACAGTCCTCACTTCGGCTCGCTCGAACGGTCTCGCCGCCGGCTCGCTAGTTTTGCTGTCGGCCAGGCAAACAGTGCGGAAACTGCCGGTCAGCGCCGTAAGCGCTATAGGAGCGGCAGCCCCGGTTATCATCCACGATTTCCATGATTTCCACGATTTCATTATCAGAATCCTCTATGCAGAAAGTCGACTAACGCGGGCCGTCAAACAAATGGCAGGCCCGGGCGCCGACTCGGAAGTCGGGCGCTATCCCATCTTAATCGGACCGGAACCCGGCTCTGTGTGTTACGCGGCCGGTACGGCGCTGGCAGGCGGCACGTCCACGTAACGTGACACGCTAAGGGTGGTCTGCAGAATCGGGAATCCATCCTGGCCGGGACCAATCCGGCAATCCGACAACGATACTAGGCGGTAGGACTGCTGCACGGTCGCCAGAAACGCGCGCAACGACCGGAAGTTGCCCTCGAAAATGATGGTGCTCTTAATCTCCAAAACATCCGGCGGCAATGCGCCCTCTACCGGCGGCGGCACGGGGCTGCCGACCGCCGCGGCGGGAGCAGCGGGCGGGGCGGACAGCGCATTTACCGTAAGCAAGCGATTGCCTGTGCGGCTGCACAAAGCCGAGAGGCCGCGCAGGAAGTCCGTCTGCTCCTGCTTGGTCGCGGGAAGCGATGCCACGCGCGGGTCGCGCGGCAGATCGCTGATGGCCTTCAGCTTGACAAGATAATCCTTGATGCCGGCCTGCGCCTCCGTAATCGACTTTGCCGCCTGCCGCATCTTGTTGTGGCGCGGGACCATAACGAAGCAGCAGGTGAGCAGAGCAATCGGCGGCAGCAGGATTGTGAGCCACCGGTGCAGCGTAGGATGCATGTGCCGCATATTAGCTTCCTCCCTGTTTTGACGCGACGGGCGCGGCGGACTCCGGCGGCGCTTGCCGTGCTTGCCCTACTTTCGGGGCTTGCGTAGTTTGCGCAGCTTGGGCGGCTATCACTGCCGGAACTGCCGCCAGGGCGAGCCGTTTCATGAGGCCCGTTTGCATATCGAACTTAAACGTCGTGCCTCCCTTGTCGGGATCGACGCGCATAATGTTGTTCAGCCGTATGGGCTCCAGCGTGGGCGCGAGATTGATGGTGTCCATGATGTCCGCCACCACGCGGGAGTTCGCGGCCTCGCCGCTCAGGAAAATTTGACCCGCGGAATCGATGGTCAATGTGTTCAGACACGCCTTTCGCGACACCGACGCAGATAGAAATTCGATCGCTTCGCGCATCGGCTTGTCCCGGTTATGAATCGCATTGACAAGATTTTTTTGCCTATCTAGCGATGCGACCCTTGTGGCATGCTGTTGAGTAAGCTCTTGCAGTGCATGCTTTTCTTGGGCAAGCCGTTGATTCAAGCGAGCAGTATGATGCCCCACTACGAGAGCGGCGCTAATCGTACCGAGGAAGATTATTGCGCTTGCCGCCATACTTGCGACCAGGGCTTTGGGAGCGATACGCCGCTCGACCACCACACGGTCCCCGATTCCTAGGTCCAGCTCCGCCGCTTCCGCATACTCGCCCTCCGCACAGCGCAGAGCAAGGCCCACGGGGACCATATATCGAAAGCCCCGCGCGCCCGTAACGGCGTCTCGAACCTCGTCCGCCACGCCCAGGTGCTGCAGCGCGGAGGCCATCTCCGCATCGCTGCGCAGATACTGGGCCATCACGCTGAACATGTCGGGAGCATCTTCCGTGTCGAGAGCGAATCGTACTGCCATCGCATCCTCTCCGAGCGGAAATTCGCGGGAGAAGTAGTCGAGCGACCTCTGCACCTCTGTCATGAGCAGGGAGATCGCCTGGCGATTGTAGGGGTCGGCGACAAGTGGGACCGCGGCGATAGCCTTCTCGATGACCGGCTCATCATCCGCCGCCAACAGCCCACCGCGCGCCGCGGAGTTTCCGCTCGCGGGCCGCTGATCTGCAAATCCTGTCTGAGATCGAAGCTCGGGTATACCGGTGTCAATTCGCCGGTAGAACTGTAAGAATCCATCTTGTGTAATAAAAACATCGGTGCCTGCAACTCCCACGATGACGGTTGCAACGGAACGCTCGGCGCGAAGCATGGGCTGCAATGCGCGCATGATGGCGATGGAGCCGGGCTCGACGGCTACGAGATGGAGATTTGCGGCGTCGACGGTGGCCCGATAGCTGGCCACCAGGCGCTCTTCGGCCCCCATGAGAAGGACCCGCGCAACCGGCTCTGTCTGCTCCGCCTGCGCGGCCTTGCCGCCACTTTTGGATGGCAGTTCAGGCAGGCGGTAGTAGTCGAATGCGCTCTGTCCGGCCGGCAGGATGCGGTAGTGATCCATCTCGCCCCGAAGTACGGCTCTCACCTCGTGGTCGGGGACGGGTGGGATCTCCATGACGCGGGCAACAAGGTTGCAGGCCGTCATGCCGATCGATACGTGATTGGTCTTGGCGTCCAACTGGGCGCACACGCTGCGTATCGCTTCACCTATTTCCACAGGATCCAGGATGCCCTCCGCATCCATGCCTGCCGCCGGCGTAGGCACGCTGGCCACGGCTACTAGCTGCGGTACGCCGTTAGTGGTGCGCACGCACGCGCCGCGAACTTCTTCCGGCGATACTTCAATGCCGATAATTGCGCGATATTTCATAAGTCTGGCCTTTAGTGCGAAATAGTCAGATAACGGGTGTTTGGCCGATTCATTCTTATTCAATCTGGCCGGCGAGGATTCAACAGCTGGAACGGGGCCGCGGGACCGGCGGTCTTCGATTGAGACAAATCACCCAATGTCAGTTACTCAATATTAGTAGATCACTTCTGGCGTATCTTTGCCGACCCCGATATCTTTCGGCTCGCGCCGTTTAGCGAGAGAGTTACGGCGAAGTCCACGGCGGACACGGCGCTGGGCGTTCCCGGCGTGCTTGAAGCGACCCATGCGGTACCGTTCCAGGTCCAGTATGAGAACGTCATTGCCGACACGTTCGATACAACCGTCGTGCCACCGGCCGGCAGCGCGTTGACCGTTTTCAGCAGGTTCGTTCCCGACAGCCAGTACCGGACATTCTGGCCGCTGTTATTCGTGTAGGTGAGGCTGGATCCGTCGCATAAGGTGATGCCCGCTGACCCGCGAAGGTTGTCGGCAAAAGTGTCTATTGCCTGCCTCGTGGTCGTGTTCACGAGATTCTCGTTCAAAACCGTATATTGCGTGTCGTAACTGCTTCGCATCAGGGTCCACAGGGCCGCGCCGAGCATAACACTGACGAAGCCGGAAATAATCATCTCTATGAGAGTGAAGCCGCGTCGGCGCGCAGGCTGTCGTAAGCTCTTCATATGCCCGCCCTCGCAAGGTATGTCGTTGTCGCATAGAGCGTCTGCGACGGCGAGATAACCTGAACTGTGACCGTGACGGTGCGCAGAGACGCGGGCGCCGGCACGCCTCCCGCCACTCCCGCCGTTCCACTCTGCATCGCGTCGCTCATGATGTTGGTGCTCACACTGTAGCGCGCCGTAGACGCACCTCCTTGAGCCACCTGATCACCGTTATAATAGAGCGTGCTGGGTCCTTCCGCCGCGTTCGCGAAGCCCGACATTTTCACGCGCTCGACTGCCTGACGGCCCAGGTTATACGCTATTCCGCGGTCATCGGTGATCTGCGTGACCCGCAGCGAGAACACCCATGCGTTGACGAGTCCCATGACGCCGATGCAGAGCAGCAGGCTGGCTATCATAAGCTCGATGAGTCCCGCGCCTCGTTCCGCGCGCCTCCAGCGAATGGAGCGAGCGAATGGTCGAAGCGTGCTGCGTTGATGTGTTGATTGTCGGTTCGTACCCGGTATTTTCATTAGCCTTACCTTTTTTCGTACCGGACCGGTTAATTGGAGAAGCGCCGCTCATGCAGGGGAAACAGTTCTGGTTAATCATTCCACATCGCTGGGACCCGATCACAATAAATTTGCCGGTTTTTCTGTTTGGGGAGTCCTGAGCCACCCCCCGGCCCCCAATCCTGGGGGAGCAGCCCACCCCCGGCCCCCAATCGTGGAGGAGCGGCCCACCCCCGGCCCCCAATCCTGGAGGAGCGGCCCACCCCCGGGCCCCCAATCCTGGAGGAGTAGGAGCGGGGGTTTGTGCGAGGGGCGGCCAGCCCTCGCTGTGGGGCCGATAGCCTCGTGTCCTTCGACAAGGACACCTGTTGCATTAGGTTCTCGAACAGTACGTCAATGTCGCATAAGCAAGACGCCACGCTCGCATTGTCGAACCATGTCTCGAACCAGGGCTCGAACCAGGGCTCGAACCTGGGGCGCGACACCAAGCTCCGCAGCATTGGCAGGTGGGGCCCGGAGACGGGATGATAGAACGAGGAATTGAAAAGACCGGAGCAATTCGCCCCGGCCATTGATCTGGTGGAGAATGAAGCAATATGAGAAGCGGCCTGCGAGAAGAGTATCTCGCAGGCCGCTTTACGCTTGCTCGGATGCAGCTTGAAGGTTTAGTAGCGTCGCTTGTCCCCGCCACCGCGGCTTCCGCCACCACCGCCGTAGCCTCCGCCGCCGCCGCCACCACGACTTCCGCCGCCGCCGCCGCCATAGCCGCCGCCTCCTCCGCCGTAACCACCGCCGCCGCCACCACCGTAGCCACCACCGCCACCACCGCCGAATCGGCCGCCGCCACCGCCACCTGAACGACCGCCACCGCCGCCGCTGTCGCGCTCGCGCGCTTCATTGACGGTAAGGGTGCGACCGCCCATCTCACTGCCGTTCAGGGCGTCCATGGCCTTCTGGGCCTCGTCGTCGTTTGCCATTTCGACAAAGGCGAACCCTTTTGCCTGTCCGGTGTACTTGTCCGTGATAACCTGTACATCGCTAACCTGACCGTACTGAGCGAACAGAGCTTCCAATTGTCTCTCGTCCGTGCTGTAGGGCAAGCTGCCTACGTAGATGCGTTTCGCCATCTAGAGCTCCTTATGGGTGTGGCCTGTCCTCTTGACGAAAGATGGAATCAAGCCGGTCTCCGGTTCTATAACCGGGGTGTGGTTTGGAAGTGATCGACGAGGCGGTTAATAACATCGTCAATCGCGGCCTTGCGGCTCGCTGGTGGGCAGTTTTCGCCCGTTCGCTCAGAAAAGAGGGCGGCATAAGCAGGAGCGCTTGCGCGCCACGCATCCAGACGGTCATCATACCACGAGGTTATCATGACCGAATGACCCACAATGTCGCACTTCAATCGCTCAAACTCGGTCGCCATTGCGCTCTCCGTTCGCTTAGTTCCGCACAAAAGCGCCCAAGTTTCGACGCTTTGCGGCCATCGACGCATTACCGCTATCGACGCTTCGCGGGACGAGAGCTGCGCTTCGGTTTCTGCCGCGCCTGGGTGGGACCGCTGTCGTGCACCGGCGCAGTGACATTTGTAAATTCCAGCCGCTTGCCGCACTTGCCGCAATACGAGCTGTCGCGTCGTACCGATGCCATGGGCATCATTGTGCGGTTGCCGCACCCGACACATACTACTGCTACCTCAGGGGGTGGCATGGTGATCTCCAGTTTCTCTGCGCCGCGCTCCCCGCTACATTGCGGAGGCCGGCCAGTTTCCCCGATTACGACGCTGATAAAGACTACGGTTACAACTCAGCTTGGAATCGCTGGTATATATAAAAAACCTCCACTGCTCGCGCAATTACGCGCGGGAAGTGGAGGCTCATGCCTCAACCGAGTGTAATGACGTTGAAGAAATCGCTATTGATTTCGGACGCAGTAGTATATTATAGACGGTTTAGTCAGGGAGGTCAAGCAATTCTTACAGACAAAGGGAGAATCATTGGGACCATCCTGCGGGCAACTTATAACTAACTAATACGATGCGGGCCCTATTGCATCCGCAAACAGGAGATACCCAGGCGCATTCAGAATAGTGTGTCGCTGAAATTCCTGTTTCTACCGTTCCGGAACATGCCTGTCCCATCGAAGCCAATCACATTTTATGGCTTCTCTACGGAGGACTGCCACTTGTCGTTCCATTACGACCTTGCCCGATTTATACCGTTCCGAGACCTGGCTGCCTGCGAGCGTGTGCGCGCCATTACACGGGCGGAGATTACGAAGCATCTGAACCCCGAATTCAGGATTCGCGCGATGGACGACCCGGCGCAGTTCTATTTCGAATTTGCGCTGGACATCGTCTCGCGAATCAGGCAGGCTGCGGACGATGGACGTCAATTCGTGGGAATCTTTCCGGTCGGACCCATGCCGCAGTACACGTTCGCTGCGAAGCTAATTAACGATACTAATTTGTCACTGAGGCATGTCCATACGTTCAATATGGACGAATATGCGGACCAGGACGGCAATACCGCGCCGCTGGATTGGCCTGGGTCTTTTCAGAGGTCGATGTGGGCCTCATTCTTCAGCCTCATCCGATCCGAGCTGCGCCCGCCGGACGGCCAGATTCACTTTCCGACCAAAGAAGCTCTCCCCGGTTACGGCAGGCGAATCGAGGACCTGGGCGGCGCGGACGTGTGCTACGGCGGTATTGGTTGGTGCGGGCATATTGCCTTCTGGGAGGCGCACCTGGGCGACGAGTTTGGCGACGACATCGAATCCTATAAGAGAGCGGGGCCGCGCTGCGTGGAGCTGCACCCGATGACCATCATGCAAAACGCGCTGCACTCGTTCGGGGGCGATTGGTCGTGGGTCCCTCCGAAAGCGAACACCATCGGTCCGGCCGAGATACTGGGCGCGAAGCATCGCTCGTTCTGGCTGGACGGCGATCTGGGCGGCGGCATATCGTGGCAGCGGTTCATCGCCCGGCTCGTAGCGCATGGTCCTGTCAGCACCTATGTACCCGGCTCGATTCTCCAGACCGCGCGCACCGACTACACGATTTTGGGCAACGTCGCAGACGACGTTGAGATTCACATGGCATGAGAAACCTAATTACAAACTTTGCCACTGTCTGTCTCCTGCTGTTTGCAGCGACCGGAACGCGTGCCCAACTCCCGCGTCTTCTGGTCGATTTGGATGCGCGCGACCCGAGCGCGGGAACGGAAACGTGGCAGAATCGCGGGTCGCTGGGAGCGTTCGAACGCGTGGGCGCGCCAAAAGTAGTCGAGGCGGGAGGCGGAATAAAGGGAATCGCTTTCGACGGCAGCCAGGACGCCTATCGCGGGCCGAAGACGACGCCGGCGCTGGAGGGACGCGCGCCGCGAACGATTGAGACGTGGGCTTACAATCCGTCCCTTAATGCGGATGAAGAGACGCTGGTTTCGTGGGGCAAACGCGGCGGGCCCGGCGGGTCGCTCATCGCGTTCGGGTGGGGCCGGAACGCAGCCTACGGCGCGATGGCGCACTGGGCCGCCGACCTCGGCTGGAACGGGCCGCCCTCCGCAAAGCGGTGGCACTATCTGGTCTACAGCTATGACGGACGGACCGCGCGAGTTTTCGATAACGGCGTGGAGAAGCAGTCGCGTGAGATGGCGGTGCGGACCGCGAGCGGGTATCCGATCCTGCTCGGGGCTCAGACCGGTCCGAACGGCCAGATTCAGTTCCGGAACGAATATACCGGCGGGCAGCAGGCGGGATCGCTTTATCTGGCCGTCGTCCGGATCCGATCAGGGGCGCTGACTCCGGAGCAGATTGCGCAGACTTTCGACGCGGAGGCTCCCCGCTTCGGCGCGTCGCGGGCGGACATCGAGGGGTTCGCCTCGAAGGGCCGCGATACGCGGGAGGTGGGCGGCTTTTCGCTTACTCTGCTGCGCGCCACCGGAACCGCCGCGAGCCTCTCGCCGAAGGGCAGCCAATTCGATTTTCTTCCCGGCGACCGAGTGATGGGCCGCGCGGCGGACGGTTACTACCATCTGGGCGACTGCACGCTTCGCGTTCGCGCGGGCAGCGGCCCGTGGAAATCTCTCGCCTCCGCCACGGCGCACGAGAGCGCCAAACCGCTTCCTCCGCAACACGGCGTTCTCCAGGCTTCCGATATTACTCTTGCGTTTGGTTCGGCAAGCCCACTGCACGTGATTCGCGAATGGGTGAACGAGAATGGCAGACTTGTTCTGCGATTCCGAATCTCGAATCCCGGCAGCGAAGAGGTTGAGTTGGGCGCGTTCGGCGCAGCCATGGTCTTCAATAACCTGATCACGGGCCGGTCGCTGGAGGAGACGCACGACCGCTGCTCTTTTGCCGACCCCTACATCGGGCAGGAGGGCGGCTATCTACAGGTGACGCGCCTGAACGGCCAGGGACCTGCGCTGGTAGTCATTCCTGAAAAGGGAACATCCTTCGAGGCGTACCGCCCGCTCTACGATGACCCCACGCCGCGCGACGTGACCTTCGAGGGCTTTTACGAGTGGATGGTCCATTCGCAAGCCTACGCGAAGAATGACTGGAAGCGGGCGCAGCCGTGGAATCGGCCCACCTCGCGGCGGCTGAAGCCCGGAGAAGAGGCGGTTTACGGGTTCCGGATCGTCCTCGCGCCGTCCATCCGCGAGATCGAATCGACGCTGATTGCGGAGAAGCGGCCTGTCGCCATCGGCATTCCGGGATATGTATTGCCTACCGATCAGACGGGCCGGCTGTTTCTGCACAGCGCGACGTCGGTTCGCTCCGTTGTCTGCGAACCGGATGCGGCTATCCGCTTTCAGCCCGACCACAGTCCAACGTCGCACGACTGGAAGGGGTATTCACTGCGAGGGATGAAGCCGGGCCGCTGCCGCCTGTTGATTACCTACGCCGACGGCTCAACCCAGGCTGTCCACTACTTTATCACTTTGCCGGAGACGGAGCAGGTCAAGAATCTCGGTCGGTTTCATGCGGAGAAACAGTGGTTTACCGACGCGGCGGACCCCTTCCACCGAACCTTCTCATTCCTGCCGTTCAACCGCGAAACCAACAGCATGGTGCTCCAGCATTCGCACTCGTGGTTCGTGGGCCTCAGCGACGAGATAGGCGCGGGCGCTTCGGTGGCGGTCGCGATGAAGAACCTCGGCCAGCCGGATGTCCGCGAGATTGCCCAGCTGGAGAAGTATGTCGACAACACACTGTGGGGCAGGGTGCAGAATCGTGACTACAGCGTGCGGGCAAGCCTATTCTACTACGATCCGAAGCTGCATCCCGGCTACTACACGATTCGCGGCGGCTGGGACAAGCCGCGCACCGAGACGACGTGGCGCTCCTTCAACTATCCGCACGTGGCGGCGGTCTACTGGTCGCTCTACCACCTCGCGCGTGACCACGAGGGACTCGTCAAGAACCACCCGTGGCAGTGGTATCTGGAGCAGGCCTGTCAGACGACGATGGCGATTCGCAAATTCGCGCCGGGCTACGCGGAGGTCGGCCTGATGGTCGGCAGCGTCTTCCCCGAAATATTGAAGGACCTGCGCCGCGAGGGCTGGACAGAGAAGGCGGAAGCGCTCGAAGCCTACATGAAGCAGCGAGAGACCCATTGGGCGGGCCTGCGCTATCCGTTCGGCAGCGAAATGCCGTGGGATTCGACCGGCCAGGAGGAGATATACACCTGGTGCCGGTTCTTCGGCGCGGACGACAAGGCCGGCGTCACCCTGAACGCCATTCTCGGCTATATGCCGACCGTGCCGAACTGGGCCTACAACGGGGCCGCGCGGCGCTATTTCGACGCGCCCGTGAATGGCAACAAGTGGCCGCATATCATCCGCACGACGAACCACTACGGCTCAGCCATCAACGCGATTCCTGTCATGGACGCCGCGCGCCGAGACCCGGACGACCTGCATCTGCTGCGCGTGGGTTACGCGGGCATGAGCCAGATTCTGGCGAACATCGATTCGGAGGGGTTTGCGTCGTACGGTTTCGACTGCGACCCGGCGATTCTTCAGTTCGACCCCTATACGGCGGACTACGGCATCGCGTTTTTTGGGTACGCGCGCTGTGCCGGAGCGTACGTAGCGAAGAGTCTTGAATTTGGCTGGCTTGGCTTCGGGTGCGACGTGAAACCGGAGGGGAATTTGATTCGGGTCGTCCCGCGCGACGGCCTGCGGACACGAATATTCTTCGGGCCGCTGAAGCTGTGGCTGACGCTGGACGCGGGGATGTTTGAAAGCGTTGTCTTCAATTCTGCTACGGGGAACGTGCGAATTACGCTCTCAGCGGGAACTGCCACTACAAAAACGGCGCGTCTACGCGTGGAACAGGCCGGCGTGAACATCACTGGAAGGTTATCGCCCGCCGCTCGTGAATCGAGAGATGCCTACGAGGTTCCGCTCAACGACCGGCCCGTAACGGTTACGCTGCGCGTCTCGGCTATCCCGATGAGTCGGTCACGTTCTGGTCATCGTCGTCCGGCGCATTCGACCTTAGCAGCGATTCGGGCGCATTAGCGGCGGTATGCGTCGCGGGGCGGAGCAGCGCGTCTATTGGCTCGGAGGCGGAGCGAAGAAGCGTCCTGCCCAGCCGCTCCGCTTCAAGGCGTTCGTGGATTGCGTCGAGACACTGCCAGGCCGCCTGCTGGATTCGGTCAGCCTGAGCAGTCTTTGGCTCGCCGTTAGCCAATGCCTCGACATAGCGCACTGAATCGGCGGTTCCAAAATTCTCCAGCCCTGCCAGAATCGCGACCAGGAAATCGATGTACTTTTCGCGCAGCTCAGGAAACTCTTCGGAGATGACCTTGGTCCGCTCCCATGCGCCTCCGAGCGGGTAGGCCGACCAGGTCATCGGCGTGGTCGTGTAGGCTGTTAACCTCGCGAAGACATTCAGGTGCGTGTAGAGCAATTCAAGATGCTCGCCTGCTAAACCGACCGAAGCGGCCGGCAAAAGTCGTGTCAGCGCGGTCTGAATCGCTTGTCTGCTTTCTGCCCATGCCACAGCCTCCGCGTCTATCAATATGCCGATGTTCTCCGGATTGTCCTCTTCGGCAAGCGCGCGAATCGCATCTTCGCTCTGTATTGAGAACTTCTCGCCGGACAGTTGGAGCATAGGAAAGGCGGCCTTGGCGGTAACGAGCAGAAACAGAACTCCCCATATGGCGAGCAGAGCCGCTCGGATCTCAATGGGCAATCCGAGCGTCAGCGCATATCCGGCAGGCAGCAAGAGCACAATCACCAGAATGCGCTTTTGCGCTCGCAGCGTCGCGCGCAGCCGCACATCTTCCATTGCTTCCGCGGAGAGCTTCCTTTGGGTCGGGCTCATAACTACACTCTCGTCGTGTTTCATTTCCAAACAGATATTTCCAGCTTTCAAATCCGCACTCATACGAGTGAATGAATTCACTCGCTGTCTCAGGCGCTCGGACCAGTGGCGCGCCTGAGAACTCTGGGCCATGGGCCAACCGTCCTCGCGGACGGGAAACACATATGCAACAGGTCCGACAGTTCGTTCTCTGCCGATCCCGATTTTCCCTCGCGAAGAAAACTCCCCAATGGACAATTGCATCTGACCGAATGAGAATCTATGCTTTGAGCGCCGACAGAGGAGAAGAATCAACTGAAAATACGAATTATCGGAACGGGCAATGTGGGCGGAATGCTGGGCTGGCGGTGGGCGGAGAAGGGGCACGACGTAAAGTTCGGGGTACGGGATGTTTCCGATTCAAAGGTGGCGGAGCTGTTGAGCCGATCACCCGGCGCGTCGGCGGGAACGCCGGCTGAGGCCGCCACTGCGAATTTTGGCGGCGAGCGGAGGGAGGCCGACACCAGCCGAAGCGAGCCGCCAAAATTCGCAGTGGCTGGAAGCGAGTTGGTCGCGAATCCATTTCGGATTCCGTTGCTGCCTATCGTCGAGTTAATCAAGGACAAAACTCCCTAGAGCCCTTATCTACACTAATTGGGGGTCACCCCAAATGTCTCACTCTATCTTGGCACACAGGGCATTGCACGCTCCCATCTCTAATAACCCATATATAAATGTCTACATTTGATGAAACATTATTCCGCATTCGCTCGTCTGATAAGAGTAAGCATACATATAACTACTATTCAGGAGGTAAATCGCGGGACAGAGGAAAAGACGGTCGCACCGCCGATCAACCAAACTACGGCGTCCCGGCAGTCAACTTGCTACAAGAAGCCCTACCCATCGGAAGACCGGCCAACCCGGATTCCAACTCCTCTTCCCCCAGAATGGGGGGTTAGGGGGCATAACCAATCGTCGTGCAAGCATCTCGTTCTCATTCGTGCAAGAATCGCGCCTTGAGCCGGACCGAAAGGACAATTAACCACGGGGAGCACGGGGGACACGGGGAAATACCAGAATGGGGATTTATCGCCCTTCTTGTTGGCCCTTCTTTGTGTCTTGGTGCCTTTGTGGTTCAATTAAGTCCGTCGGAACCCGCCGTCACCCGTTCGCCGACTCACGATAAACAGGCCGACTGCCCATATGCCAACAGAGAAACGGCGGGCAGGCGTCATAGCAATCTACCTTGACAATTAGCGAGAGTGGCCGGATTCTTCAGGCCGCTAAGGCTCCCATCGGAATATCGGGGCAGCGGTCTGGGGTCGGTGGTCGTGTGTCTATTCTCCCCGTGTCCCCGTGTCCCAGTGGCAAAAAAGCCGTTCGCCGTGCCCGCCGTGGTCAAATAATGCCGTCAGCGGTCGTCCAGCAGGTGCTCCAGGCCTGTCACCAAACCTGGCAGAGAGCGGACTTTGCGGATGGAGAGGACGACGCCCGGCATGAAGGAGCGGCGGTCAATCGAGTCGTGGCGCAGGGTCAGCGTCTGGCCGAGACCCCCGAAGATGACTTCCTGATGCGCCACGTAACCGGGCAGCCGCACGCTGTGAATCGGGATTCCGGCCCAGTTCGCGCCCCGCGCGCCGGGTATCTTCTCGACCGGTTCGGAAGGCGGCGGCTTGGGACTGCCGATGCGCGCCTCCGCAATCTTCTGCGCGGTCATGAGCGCCGTGCCGGAGGGCGAATCAAGCTTGTTTTCGTGATGAAGCTCGATAATCTCCACGTCCGGCAGGAAGCGCGCGGCCTGGGCCGCGAATTGCATCATCAGCGCCGCGCCTATCGCGAAGTTGGGGGCGATCAACGCCCCGATTCCAGCCGATTCGGCCCACTTCCGGACCTGCTCCACGTCCGAGGGCTTCAAGCCGGTGGTCCCGACGACCGGCGCGACCCGCGCCTCGATGGCCGCACGAATGTTGCCCATCGCGCTGGCCGGAACCGTGAAATCGACTACGACCTCCGCCCGCGATTCCCGCAGTGCGGCGGCCAGGTCGTCCCGCACGGCAATCCCGATGTTCCCCAATCCGGCAACCTCGCCGATATCCTCGCCGGCGTGCCGGCGGTCAATGGCGGCGACAACCTCCATGTCCTCTGTCTCGTGCACCGCGCGTATAACCTCGCGGCCCATGCGGCCTGCCGCTCCCGCTACGGCGACGCGAATGGTCATACGGCCGTCCGCTCGCCCGAATCGGAATAGGAATCCAAGATGAGCGGATCGCCAATGCGGACCGTTCCGCTGCGCACAATCTCCGCGCGCAGGCCGCCCTTGTGCGCCATGTCCTTCACCAGGCCCGGGCGCGTCCGCCCTTCCAAGTAGGCGCAGGGGTCGCAGGACCGGATGCCGCGAATCTCTGCCTCGCCCAGCAGGAAGGACTTGCCGATGAGCGATTCGAGCACGATTCCGCGCGTTACGATGTTCCGGCGAGTCTCATCAGGGGTCAGCCCCACGCGCTCCGCCACCTCCGCCTCCACGAGCGTAAGCTGCTGGTCGGCGTACTTCGGATCGCTGAAATGGCCTTTGCCGAGGGCATACCGGTCGCCGGTGATGCCGAAACCGGCTACCAATTCGACGGCTTGGTGCGCATGCATCGGCTCGCCCTCTGCCGGCGCCGTAAATAGTTGCTCCACGCGTGGGGTCATCCCAACTCTCCTTTTCGGAACGGGCCGACCGCGGCCAGCGTCAGCTTCGATTCATCAAACAGCATATTGCTAATCCGTGCGAGGTCGTCGTGCGTAACCGCGTTAATCTTGTGGATGATCTCGTTGAGCGGAATCACCCGGTCGAAATAGAGCAGCGACTTGCCCATGCGCATCATCCGGCTGCTCATGTTCTCCAGCCCAAGCACGAGCGCCCCGCGAATCTGGGTCTTCGACTTCGTGATCTCGTCGTCGGTCAGTCCCTCGCGCTTCACCTTTTCGATCTCCGTTTTGGTGATGTCGAGCACCTGCTTGAAAGTGTCGGGACTCGTGCCCCCATAGACGGTGAACAGGCCGCCCTCGTCATAGGCCACGCTGTAGGAGCCGATGGCGTAGGCGAGGCCGCGCTTCTCCCGGACCTCCTGGAAGAGGCGCGAACTCATGTTGCCGCCCAGAACCGTGTCCAGAATCGCGAGCACGTAGCGGTCGTCATCGTGCTGGCCAAAGGCGGGAGCGCCATAACAGAAGTGGACCTGCTCGGTTCGCCTGCGAGTCCGCTTGTCCTTGCCGGAGGGCAGCGGGGGACGAATTGGACGCCGCTGGTAGGTAGACCCGGTCATGTCGCCCAAGCTCTTTTCGGCGAGCGCGACAATCTCGTCATGCCGCATATTGCCGGACGCTGAGACCACGATTCGGTCCGGCGTGTAGTGCGTCGAAATGTAGTCGATGAGATTGTTCCGGTCCAGCGCGGCCACGGTCTTGCTCGTGCCGATGACGGGGCGGCCCAGCGGGTGCGTGCTCCACACGGTCTGCGCGAAGATGTCGTGCACGATGTCGTCCGGCGTGTCGTCGTATCGCTTGATCTCCTCCAGGACGACGTTTTGCTCCCGCCCAAGCTCCTCGGCGTCGAGCGCGGAGTGGCGCAGCATGTCGGTCAGGACGTCCATAACGAGGTCGGCATGCTCGGCTAGCGCTTTGGCGTAGTAGCAGGTGTACTCCTTGTCCGTAAAGGCGTTCAGGCTTCCGCCCCGCGATTCGATCTCATCGGCGATCTGGCGGGCATCGCGGCGGGCGGTCCCCTTGAAAAGCATGTGCTCGATGAAGTGCGTTATCCCCCGTACGCCCCGCTCCTCGTCACGTGAGCCGACGCCGACCCATATGCCGATGGAGACGGACTGCACGTGCGTGACCGTCTCGGAGACGACGCGGATTCCATTCGCGAGGGTGGTTATCTCGATGTTCTCATTGAAGGCGGCTGGTGAATTGGGCATAGTCCGATTGACCTCTTGGCAATGACGACAGCAAGTCGAGAAAAGCGACATCACAGCAGAGCGGACATATAGGACAACCCCGGCCGCGAGCCGGGGCTAGAAGCGCTCTTGAAGCGGGCGGCAATTTCGTCAGTCCGCCGGCCCGCATGTCCAGTTATTATATCCGTCCGTTCCAGGCGTGTCAACGAATTGCGCAGGAGTGCAGGAGTGGCCGGAGAGCAGCATCCAGGCAATCTACGATTCGTGATAATGGTAGACACCAGGGGTACGAGCGGCCCGACGCGATAAGTCGCAAACAGCAGCCTGCAAGCAGCTCCAAGTTCCGCGCCTTGACAACAGTCCCTGCCTCCGCCATAATAAGAGGGACGCAGGGTGAGTTACGGCCTTCCATTCAATCCCCAAATCCGGATTATTCGTTAATCCCACGTAGGGAGCAACCTCCGCCACATTCCGTAGCTCCGCTCTCCACGTGAATAATCCGGGCTAATCAGCCAGGCAATGGAGCCCGCGAAGCTGTTAAACGTTTCCTCTCCTCCCGCGACTAGTCCGTATTAGTCCGTTCCAGTCGATGCCAGTTGATGTCAGTCGATTCCAGTCGATGCCAGTTAGTCCGCGACAGCCATGCAGACCGCTTAGCCGATGGGTCGCTTTTATTCTTTGCACCCCACAGGAAAGACTCCCATGACCGCAGCGGCCGCGCCTGCAACCGCAACAAACTTGAACTCCGAATCCCTCGGCGCCCTCGATATCTTGGACCAGGATCGGGCCATTGAGCTCCTCCGCATTATGGAGACCTCCCGGCAGGGAGATCGGCGCGAAGGCATTCTGCTGCGCCAGAGCCGCGGGTGGTTCCATGTTTCGGCGATGGGCCACGAACCGCTCGCCGCGTTGATGTTTCATCTGCGGCCCGCGGATTACATCTTCCCCTACTACCGCGACCGAGCCATAGCGCTGGCGCGCGGCGTTTCCAACTACGAATTGGCGCTCGCCTACTTCGCAAAACGCGACTCATCGAGCGGCGGCCGACACATGCCGGGTCACTACAGCAGCCGCGACCTGAACATCTTCTCCGTCGCCACGCCCACCGCCTCGCAGTGCATACCCGCGGCAGGCGCCGCGTGGGGATTGAAGCTGAACGGGTCGGACTCCGTCGCCCTCTGCACGGTCGGAGATGCCGCGACGCGGCAGGGCGAATACTATGAGGCGATAGCTTTCGCCATCCAGGAGAGCCTTCCGCTCGTCATGGTGGTCGAAGATAACCTGTACGGCATCAGCACTCCCACCGAGCGCCACAACCCCTACCGCCTGCACATTTTCACCGAGAATCATGTTGCCTTCGTCAATGCGCGCGACCCCTACGAGCTGTTTGCGGCGGGGAAAAAGGCTGTAGAAAAGGCGCGGCGCGGAGAAGGACCGACTGTTTTATGGTGTGAAATGGATCGGCTCTCGTCGCATACCTCCTCGGACGATCACCGAGTCTACCGCACCCCGGAGGATATCGCGGCCATGACGCGCCGCGACCCGATCCTTGCGCTTTCGCGGCGGCTAATTCAGGAGGGTGCGCTGTCCGAATCCGAATGGAAGCGGATGCAGGCGGACATAAGCGAGATGGTCGAGAACGACTACACTCGCGCCGAACAGTCCGCCGATGTGGAGCCGGACCGCGTAATGGACTGGCTATATTCGGATTCGCACGCGTCCCTAGAACCGCCCCCGATACGCCCGTCAGAGACAATGACGATGGTCTCGACCATCAACGACACCCTGCGCGCCGCGCTGACGCGGGACGACCGCGTCATCATGCTGGGACAGGACATCGAGGACCCCAAGGGCGGCGTCTTCGGTCTTACAAAAGGGCTGAGCACCGATTTTCCGAACCGCGTTTTTAACGCGCCGCTCGCAGAAGCCACCATTGTCGGCGCGGCGGTCGGACTCGCCGCATCCGGCTACCGCCCCATCTTCGAGCTGCAGTTCATCGACTTCCTGGCCCCGGGCCTGAATCAGCTAATGACTCAGGTCGCGTCTCTTCGCTGGAGATCGCGCGGCGAGTGGTCGTGCCCTATGGTGCTCATCGCGCCGTGCGGGGCCTATCTGCCCGGCGGCAGCCTATGGCACAGCCAGAGCAACGAAGGTACGTGGGCGCATATCCACGGCGTTCGGATCTGTATTCCGAGCACGCCCGAAGATGCCGCGGGAATGCTATGGACGGCAATCCGGGGCGATGATCCGACGCTCTTTCTGGTGCCCAAGCACATCTTCCGAAAGCGGGTCACCATCCGCGACGCCTTTCCCGCCGTGCCTCTTGGGAAGGCGGCTATTCGGCGCGAGGGTACGGACGTAACTCTGGTGACGTGGGGCAACGGCATGGAGTTGGCGGATGAAGCCTCCGAACGCGCCGAAGAGGAGAACACGTCGGTCGAAATAATCGACCTGCGGTGCATCACGCCATGCGATTGGGACGGGATTGCCGCGTCGGTCGCAAAGACGGGCAGGCTGGTTGTGCTTCATGAAGACAGCCGGACAGGCGGTTTTGGCCAGACGATCGTGGCGGAGATGACATCGCGCCTGTCCAACTGGAATCAGCTGGTGTCCGCGCCTCAGCTCGTAGCGCGGATGGATACCCACGTCCCGTTCAATCCAACGCTCGAATACACGGTTCTGCCGAATTTGGACCAGGTGATGGACGCCATTCGCACCGTGATGGAGTAGGCGGGAGCATACGCATGGCTACGATCGAGATCAAGATTCCACAATTGGGAGAAGGGCTCCAGGAGGCCCGACTGATTCGATTCCTTAAGCAGACTGGCGAGTCCGTAGCCAAGGATGAACCGATCTACGAAATGGAAACGGACAAGGCGATATTGGAGATAGAGTCTCCTGTCGCCGGCGTCATGGAATCGTGGGGCGCAAATGAGGATGACGTGCTTCCCATCGGAGCGGTAGTCGGTCGAATTGCTACGGTGACGCCGCCGGAGCCCGTCGGCGACAAGGACACGCGGCTGGCGGCTGGCGAAATTCCCGTCACCACAAACGGATCCAAGCCACCCCTGTCCTTAGCAGGCGCTCAGGCTCCGGAAGATGTCCACAATTCGCACGCAGTATCCGCTTCCCCGAAGGAATTAGTCCACGTCACGGCGGGTCCCGGCCGGTTGCGAAATGGTTCCGTGCCGCCGCGCACGCGAGGCTATGCCCGTGAAAGAGGGGTAGGCGATACCGAGCTGGCGCGACTGGCGCAGCACGTGGACGGCAAGCTGATGCCTCAGTCGGTCGATGCCTATCTCGAAGGCAGGCGCGCCTCCTCTTCGGGCGAATCGGTGAGCGCTTCCGCGATCGTATCGGGCCGGGCAGAGAACCGCGAGGGACTGGAATACAGGGACCTGCCGCTGTCGCAGCCTCAGCGCATGCTGGTTCACAGGCTGCAGCGGAGCGCACAGGCGGTCATCCCCGCCACCATGGAGATCGTGGTTAACTGGAACGCTGTCGAGGCTGTGCGCGCGGAGATGAGGGTGCAGGCACAGGCGGAGGGAGATCGTCCTCCCTCGCAGTTTCTTCTGTTCGCGTGGTGCGTCGCGCAGGCGGCGAAAGTGCATCCCTCGTTTCGGTCCGCGCTCGTCACCGATATTTCCATCCGCGAGTACGCGCATCTCCATCTTGGAATCGCGGTCGCGCGCCCGGGAGACGAGCTGCTTATGGCCCGCGTTCTCAGCGCCGATACGCTTGGATTCAGGGAGTTTGTGTCGCAGGCGCAGGCGGCCATCGATCGAGCGAGGGATGGCGAGGATCAGACGGCGGAAGCGATGCAGATCAGTATTTCGAACATGTCGGCCGCGGGCGTGCGGACCGGCATTCCCGTCGTAGTCGCCCCCGCCGCGGGAACCCTGTTTATCGGAGCTCCCTACGATCAGGCGTATCCGCTGCCGGGCGGAGGAGCCGGCTTCCGGCGGTCGGCGAACATGGTCTTCACGTTCGACCACAGGATCGCCAATGGGATTGGGGCCGCCCGCTTCGTGAACGACATACAGGCGCGCCTAGAGGGGCTGAAGGATCTGTTAGAGGTGTAGATCGAAGATGGAAACTGGGACAGGCGGCCGCTCACGCGGCCGCCTGATTGCACGTAGACTTTCAGATCGCGCCGAAAGGCTCCAGGAATTGAGTCTTCGTATCGTTTCGATCCTTCTTACCGCCACGGTCGCGGCGAATCTCGCCGCGAAGCCGCTCGACCTCCTGGCGCAGCTCGCGGACTTCGTTACGGAGGTCCTGAGACCCCTCCCTATAGAGTGGAGATCCGGGCATGGCGGGAACCGCCGGAATGCCTGGCGTGGTATAGACGCGCGGAGTCACGTAATTGCGATAGACCTCGGCGTTGGACTTAGGCATCCTCCGCAGCCTGTCTATCTGCTCCTTCATCTTCTCCTTATCCAGTAGCGCGGGAGTTAATAGCTCCAGCGACCTGCCATTTGGCAGGGCATGAAAGCGGAGCGAATTACCGACAATACCGTCGATGTCCGGCAATACAAACCCCTCGGGCAGGTCCATCTTCGCCTTTTCCAAAGCCTTGCGCGCTTCGGTCATGGCCTCGTCCACCTTCTTGCGCTGCTCGGCCGACAACTCCTTCAGCCCCTGAACGTTGCCGTCTGAAAACAGAAAACCATGGTCTCCCGGTACACCAAAGAACTGAGCCTTGCGGTCGTTATAGATGAATGTGCGAGTGGCGCCGCGGCCTGCCTGCCGGCGAAGCTCCCCGATCCTGGAATCGATCTTCGCGCGCTGGGATTCCAGCTCCCGAAGCTCCTTCTGGACCTTTTCGCGGTCCTGCAGACTCTTAGCGTCATCCGGGGCAGCGGCCTGTCCGCCCGCGCTCAGGCAGGCCAGAGCCGTCAGGCCGCATAATCCGGCCAGCCACGCGAAATGCTTGGTTCTTAGCATGGAAGATAGTCTCTCCTTTCGGTCAGAGGAGGCGGAAGCAGCTCCATGCCGCTTCTGAAGCCTCAATTGCTTCATTATGATGCTTGGATTGCATCATCTTACATCACGGTGTTAATCGATAGACGAGTCGTCCGGGCGAATCCGCGACGTTGAATCTCATTCTTGCCCACTGCCTGGGCGGCCTGCAAAAACAGTGATCGGGCGCAGAAGCGGGATTCATTGGGTAGCAGCAAAGCGGCCATAACGGCATTGACTCTCCAACCGAGCTGTGGTATGTTAGCGCTACGCAATAAGGAGCATAATCAGCCGATGGCGGATGAGATAATTCTTACGGAGAGCAGTGTTCAAAAGCTTCAGCAGGATTTGGAGCATATGAAAACCGTCAAGCGCGCGGAGATGGCGGAGGCGCTGCGGAAGGCGCGCGCTTACGGGGATTTGTCGGAGAATTTTGAATATCACGCCGCGCGCCGTGACCAGGGCATTCTCAACGGCAAGATCGCCGACCTCGAGAAGACGCTGGAACTTGCAAAAGTAGTACCCGACGCAGTGACCGTAAGCAACGAGATCGGCCTTGGCGCGATAGTCATGGTGCGTGATCTGGAAACCGGCGATGAATGGGAGTATTTTCTCGTCGACGCGCACCAGGCGGATCCCGTGAACGACCGCATCTCGGTGCAGTCCCCGGTTGGCCAGGAGCTAGTTGGACTGAAGGCGGGTGATTCGGTAGAGATACGAATCCCGGACGGAACTGCGCGTTACGAGATACTGAACATCCGCCACTCGTAGCCCTCATCCCGTAGATCTATAACATGAGTGTTTTTCGTCCGGCAGGAAGATTGGGAGCGCCTCGCAGCCACGAAGCCGTCGTCACTTCAGCGCCTCGCTCCCCCGGCGCAGCGGACTTTTGCAAAAGTTATCTGTTCAGTCTTAATGAGAATCGCCTATGGGCGCCCCCCCCATCCCCCGGCCCCTCGCTCCTGCGCGGCTTCGGAGCGCGGTTCGCTTGCTCCCAATTTCCGGACAGGGGGAGCTAATGCGCAAGTCTCGCAGCTTCGCCACAGTCATCCCTTCCCCTGGTCTTGAGGGAAGTGGATGGGGGTCTCAGGGCAAATCGCTAACCTGTAATTATCATCCAAGTCTCTTGATTTTGGCACCAATTTCTGTTATATTAGCAGTCATATTCTCCATCAATGTGGGCGGTTGGCTCAGGGGTAGAGCGCTTCCTTGACACGGAAGAGGTCACAAGTTCAAATCTTGTACCGCCCACCAAATACCCTCCTTTTAACCCTCTTTCGAGCCTCGACGTCCAGTTAATTATTCTTTCGCATTCAATTTGATATGGTGTTTCGGCTCGAGGAGCCGCAATTACCTACAACTGCACGCATAGCAATTCTACGGTATCTGTGATAGTAAGCGAGCGTTCACGCCGGTTGCCAGAGGCAGCCATCTTCAGAAAGGTAGAATATGGATGAACAGTAATCGTACGACAGGCTTCACGCTGATCGAGCTGCTTGTTGTTATCGCGATTATAGCCATTCTCGCAGCGATTCTCTTCCCGGTGTTCGCGCAGGCCAGGGAAGGTGCGCGACGCTCCTCATGCCTTTCCAACACGAAGCAAACAACCACCGGCATGCTTATGTACGCCCAGGATTATGACGAAACTTTGCCATCCGAGCGGGAATATAATGATGCGGGGGGGATTCCACATCGATGAGGCGCGTCTTCAGATTCAGCCCTATATAAAGAACAAGGACATCTTCTATTGCCCCAGCCGCAGTGACAAAGGCTGTGACCTGGGCATTATTGGGGGCGCGTCCCAGACAGACAGGTGCTGGGGTATAGGCTATAATTTCGGCCCGGCTCTTTTTACGGATAACAGCGGCGGACTATACACCGCGATTCAGTTTAGTTCTAACGGAGACATCTATCACCCGGGTAAAGCTCTCGCGGCGTTCGCAGCCACCGCCGACACCTTCGCCTTCGGCGACTCCGGTTCCTATGTCCTCTACGATCTCAGCGCAAACACGATTCTGCGACGATCGGCGGCAAATTCGAACGGCGGGTTGGTTCACGGGGGCCGCTACAACATGTCCTACGTTGATGGACACGCCAAGAACATGGGCTGGCGCGCGGCGAAGGTTTCCAATTTCTTGAACGGGTACTTTGTGCCGTCGGGGAGGGTCGCCGCTCCCAGAAATCAGGCCGACTGGTCAAAGTGGTGCGCCGATCCGAACCAGGTTATGATAATTGGCGGTTCCAAAACTCTGCCATGCGGCCAGGTAGCCGCCGACATGTTGAATGGCGTGCAGTGGTTTACTGACTAACCCGTTACTGCTCTCCTGCTAGTTGGGGTAATTGTGGCCTCTTCCATGCCGAGGAAGAGGTCACAATCTCAAATCTCGTACCGTTTATGTCAGCTCTTCATGGCGACTGCTCCATCGATCCCTCCGGTTTCAACCAAGATCCTATCTCCCAACTCCTTGTTCCCATCGAGGCACTCATGTGCGCATCGATGGGGATATGGAGATGGGGTTGCTCCGATCACGATCTGGTACGCGAATCAGGCGAGGGCGCGAATCCTTGAAACTCCCCCTACATCCCGGCAGCCCACTGCGCGCGATTCCTCCCGGCGTCTGGGCGCTGGGCTTTGTAAGCATGCTAATGGACATCTCTTCGGAAATGATCCACAGTCTGCTGCCCCTATTCATGGTCACCACGCTCGGCGCAAGCGCGTTCGCGGTCGGCATTATCGAGGGGCTGGCCGAATCCACGGCTCTCATCGTCAAAGTGTTCTCAGGCACATTGAGCGACTATCTGGGACGGCGAAAAGGGCTGGCTCTGTTCGGCTACGCGATGGGGGCGTTGACCAAGCCGCTCTTCGCTTTAGCCCAGAGTGTCGGCGTCGTGCTGACTGCCCGCTTACTCGACAGGATCGGGAAGGGCATCCGTGGCGCGCCGCGCGATGCTCTCGTCGCGGACATTACGCCTCCACATCTTCGCGGCGCGGCTTTCGGACTGCGTCAATCCCTCGATACGGTCGGCGCTTTTCTCGGTCCATTGCTGGCCGTAGGCCTCATGCTGCATTGGGCAGGCGATTTCAGGGCCGTATTCCGGGTGGCCGTCATTCCGGGACTGATGGCCGTCGTGATTCTGCTGCTCGGCGTAAAGGAGCCTCTACGCGAGCAGAATGAGAGACGCGTCAACCCGATCCGGCGGGAGAACCTCAAGCGCCTGGGGCCAGGCTATTGGCGCGTGGTTGGAATCGGCTCGATTTTCACACTGGCACGATTCAGCGAAGCGTTTCTCGTGCTGCGCGCCCGGCAGGGAGGCATCCCTATCGCGCTCGTACCGCTCGTCATGGTCGCGATGAACCTGATCTATGCGCTGTCCGCCTACCCGTTCGGCAAACTCTCCGACAAAATGAACCACGCGACGCTGCTGTCGCGGGGCCTATTCGTCCTGATTGCGGCGGATCTATTTCTGGCCCCGAGCGACCATTGGAGCGCTATTCTGGCAGGGGTTGGATTGTGGGGGCTGCACATGGGAATGACGCAGGGGCTGTTGGTCACGATGGTGGCCGACGCTTCTCCGAGGGACCTGCGCGGGACAGCCTACGGATTCTTCAACCTGGCGAGCGGGCTGGCAATGCTCGCGGCAAGCGCGGTCGCGGGGCTTTTGTGGGATCGTCTCGGCGCTTCGTACACTTTTTATGCGGGCGCGGCATTCTGTGGAATAGCGCTCATTGGATTGACCCGGCAGCCATCTATTTCGATTGAACAAGCTGCGCCTCCGCTGGATAAGATTCCTTGATAAGCAACCTGTCTGTTCAGTTCACATGTTTCCAGGGATTGATAATCTTGATGCCCGTATGCTGAACGTCACTGTCATTTCGGGTGACAAGCGTTAAGTCTCCCTCGAACGCAATTGCTGCAACGAGAGAATCTATCGCGGATATTGGCTGCCCCGCATTCTCCAATCGCCCGACAAGCTCTCCCCATGCCAGCATTACCCCTATTGTAATGTTTAAAATTCGCCCCTGAAACCGGAGCAGGAAATCCGTTTCCAGCCATTCTTTGATCGAATCTCTGCGTTTCGAAGGCGGGAGTTTTTCAATACCCTTCCGAATCTCGCCAATGGTGATCACCGTCAGGTAGATCGAATTTGGATCGAGGCTGTCGAGCCACGCGATTACCTCCTGGTTCGGCTGCTTCGCTATGAATTCTGAAATGACATTGGTATCGAGCACGTAGTTCATAAGGCGGAATCTGCTCGCCAGCCGTTTTTATCGCACGCCAGATCAAGGTCTACTTCGCATAAGGGCGACTCGCGAAAGAAGTCGGAGAGTTTTGTCCGACTGATGGTCATTTTGCGATATTCAGCGGTTGAGAGGATTACAACGGTCTCGACTCCGCGTTTAGTAATGACTTGCGGCCCATGCTTGATCGCTTCCTCCACGACTTCGCTGAACCTATTCTTTGCTTCTTGAAGCTGCCACACGCGTGCCATAGGATGCCCTCTCCCGCTCTATCTAGTCTGTCTAGATTATAACGTGGTTAAGGCGGGGTATCAAGTGAACGGAGTTTCTCCTCTTCCGAGTCCACGCCGAGTCCGGGACGATCCAACGGATCGGCGAATCCATTGCGGAGGGGCAAGCGGAGCCGAACGTCGACTGCCACCGCTTATACGAGGTCCCATGGATACTCTGCTACCAGCAAGTCGTGCACACGCTCGCAATGTCTGCCTGCTCGGCCATTCCAATTCCTGACTGTGCGCTCGTCAAAGCCGAATGCCTGCGCGATGGCTTGCACCGGGCAGCCATAAACCAACATGGTAACGACAAGAAGGACCGTCGTCTCGTCTGTTTTGAGCCGATGCAAGGGCGCTCTTTGGCGGCCGGCGACAGGTGGTGCGCCAGCGTTGATGGGGTGTGTCATGGGCTCGGATGTTGCTTGTGTTGCCGACTCCCTCGATGCCTCTTATCGGGCAGGCTTCCTTTGGGAAAAATAGTGGATGCAGATTCATGTCGGAACTCGTAAGCTCGATGTCGATAATCAAACTTACGAACTATCCAACCCACTTTCGCATTTCTTGCATTCATTTCTCGCTAATTCGAGCACGGATATTCTGCCTTTCACCGGATAATACGGCGCTGAACTGTTACATTTTCATCAATAGTTGTGGTTCGATGGTCATTTGGGGCAATATGGTTCCACCTACGAGGAACTTTGCACAATCGGCGAGCGTCCTTTTAGCGGGGAGGTATTCCGTTAGAGCGGAATGTTCAGGTGGAGAGCGGCGCTATGGTGTGCGACGGACGTTGTTCCCTATGCGGTGTTCATGAATAATCTGGGCTCATTGTTATACAACCCTAATTTGTAACCGAATAAAGAGGATCCCTATGAGCACGTTTAGTACGGCTTTCGCCGGTCGCCATGTTACCGTATTGAGTGGCGCGCCGGGTAGCCAGGAGCGCACTGACACGGGTACGGTTGTCGATATGGACGGCAACTGGATACAGCTAGCCAAGGATAACGGCGAGATGCTTCTCTTTCCATACACCGCCGTGCGCGTCATCAAGCTGCTCGACGTGGAGCCGCAGCTCACAGCCGTGAAACAGAACATTCTTTCTGATCCGCTCTCACGCCTGTAATTACGTAGACTTCCTGCCGATTTAACGGCAAACGACGGCGTATTCCTCAACGGGTAGAATAAAATCCATAGAATCTAAGATGCTCTTCTTCGTGACTTTCGAATTAAACTTCCAGCCTGCCGACCTTTGAGGAGCCCGCCGATGACCGCCGTCCTGACGCCGCAATCTTCAGAGAATACCCTTCTCGCGCCCATGCCGCGGCGGCCGCTTGGCCGCTTGGGCTGGAATGCAAGCGTGCTGACGCTGGGCGGAGTCAAGTGGGATACAGACTGCACCGACGCCGAGGCTGTCGCGCTGATTCATCGCGCGATGGAGCTCGGCGTCAATACGTTCGACACGGCCCACATTTATGGGGACGGCGAGAGCGAGCGAAAATTGGGCCTGGCGCTGGAGGGCCGCAGGGATCAGGTCTGGCTGAACACAAAGGTCATTGATCGTACGTACGATGGCGCTATGCGTCAGATGGAAACCTCCTTCAAGAGGCTGCGGACGGACCATGTCAACCTAATGTTCGTCCATTCGCTCGATTCCGAAGAGCAGCGCCAACAGATCATGGGGCCGAACAGCGTTCTAAAGGCCGTCGAGGAATTGAGGGCGACGGGGCATATTCGCCATATAGGCATTTCCGGGCACTGGGTGAAGGACGTGATGGCGCGCATACTGACGGAATATGCATTTGACGCCGTGCTGTTTCCTATCGGCCTCTTCAATCATGCCTACAACTACCGGTTCGTGGATACGGTTCTTCCGGTCGCGCGTGAACGCGGCATGGCGGTGTTTGGAATGAAGGTGTTCGGCGCGGGGCGGGTCAAGCATGCGGCATCGGTTGAGCCTTACCTCCGCCACGCGCTGCACGTTCCGGTGGACACCATGATCATTGGTTCGGACAGCGTCGAGCAGCTCGAGCAGAAGGTCCGAATCATCAAGAGCAATCCACCAACGCTTTCCGAAGCGGAGCGCGAGGCGCTTGTACCAGAAGCAATCGCCGTCACCGAGTCGTGGGACAAGGGCGAGTTCGACTGGATCAGCGGCTATCGGTAAAGATCTCTGACCCGGTGGCATTCGGCAATATCCTGGGCCAAACTGCCAATTCTCATCGAAGGGAATGCCGGAAATTGTTGTAGAGGCTACGGGGAGCGCGTCTACCGGGCGTCGCCGCCGTAATACACGTAGCGGGCGGTGGTCTTGAAGAGCAGGGCGGTCGCGGCGACGATAACGACGAACATGAGCCATGCCATCGCGCAGGCATAACCCATTTTGAAGAATTGGAAGGCGTTCTGAAACAGGTACATGGGGTACATCATGGTTGAGTTGGCTGGACCACCCGTGCCATTTGAGATAATCCATGCCTGCGTGAAATATTGCAGCGCGCCAATCATCCCCATCACTAGCATAAAGAGAATCTGAGGGCTTACCATTGGGAACGTAACATTGCGTGTCCGCTGCCAGGGGCTTGCGCCGTCCAACTCAGCCGCCTCGTAGAGCTCGACGGGAACGTTCTGGAGGCCGGCCAGGAAGATAACGGTCGCGTTTCCGACGCCCCACAAGCTCATGAGGACGAGCGCGGGCTTGGACCACGCGGGATCCGCTATCCACCCCAGCGGGGTCTTGATTCCAACCGCCGCAATCAGCCGATCCACCCGCGTCCATTCCAGTATGAGATTGATCATGCCGTGCTGCGGGTTCAGAAGCCAGAGCCAGAGGACGGAAGAGGCGACGACGGGCAAAACGGAGGGGACGTAGAAGAGCGTTCGAAAGAAAGCCAGTCCGCGCACCTTCTGATTCAGCAGCATGGCGAGCGCGAAAGCGGTGGCGATGCCGAGCGGCACCGCGAGAGATGCATAGAAAAGCGAATTCAGAATCGATTCGTATAACTGGCCGTGGTGCGCGATGTCACTGAAGATGAGGCGGTAGTTTCCGATTCCCACCCATTTCGCGGGCTTGAGCACCGAATAGGAGCAGAAGCTGTAGTAGAGCGAAGCGCAGAGAGGGTAGAGCGTGAGTCCGATCAGCCCGACAATAGCCGGCGCGCAGAACATGAGGCCGTTAAGCGTGTCGCGCCGTTCGGTACGTCCGGTGCGAGAGCGGCCTGCTCCGGCGCTATTCTTGGCAGATAGCGGGGAAGCCGACGGCGAAGTCTCGGTTGCCATGAGTTTCGTTTCGACAGGGGACTAAAGGATACCTTCGTCCGCGCAAGTCGTTCCGAGCATACAGATGAAGACGCGCTGCGCAATTATCAGCGCAGCGCCTCTTAACTCGAGTTATTCGAATCAGCGGCGCGCGCCGTTGCCGCCGCCGTTGTTATTGCCGGAGCCGAAATTGCCCAGGAGTCCGGTACCGCTCGCGCCGGATTGGTTTCCCGAACTGCCGAACTGCCCCAGGCCACTTCCGAGATTGACTATTCCGATCCCACTGCTTCCGTTCGTGCTGCCACCGGTATTGCCTTGTCCGCCGCCCTGTCTGGCGCCCTGGCCGCTGCCAAAGCCTCCGGAACCCAATCCCGCGCCGGCAAGGCGGCCGAGGCGCGATTCGAGCATGACTCCGCCGAGTGCTGCCGTAATGTCCGCCGGGTCGGCGTAGTTGATCTGGATTGCCGCCACTTTGAAGGGTTTCCGCGCCGGTTCTTCGGGAAGCCGGGGCGAGTCGACGATCCGGCCCTCTTCCTGTTTCAATGTGACGTTATAGACGCCGTTCTCCACTCGGTAGATGAGAGGCGACTGCGACTGAACGCTTTTAAGCAGGCTCTCCAGGGCGGTGCGAAACGGAACGTCCGACAGGGAAGCGGTAACCGTGCCCTGCACGCCGCCGCCCAGCGTATAGTTAGCGCCGGCCGACTGGAACAGAAGCTTGAGGGCATATCGGATGTCCGCGTTCTCCAGATTTAGAGTCACTCTTTTACTATTGATGTCCTGGCTTTGGCCGGCGGACTTCGCAGGCTCCTGTGCATGCGAGAAACCAGGCGTGGCCACGCACAGCGCGGCTGTCAGAGCTGCGGCGCCGGCCACCGCGGTAAGTCTCGCTGCATTTCTTACCGTGCGAACTCTTGATACGTGTGATTCGCGATTCAAAGGACCATGCATGCCGCTCATTTCGATTTCACTCCTTGCGGGCGGAAGGCCGACCGCTTTCGTATAACCAGGTCGTCTTGAAGTCTACTCTCGCACAGTCTCCCCGCGGTGCGGCTCGTTTCGTAATGACGCTGGTTAGACGAAAGCAGCGGGCAAGCGGTTACGCCCGTACGTCCAGCACCTGAAACTCTATGGCTGGCTCCAGAATGCGGGCGATTCCATCGGAGCCGGTTGCATTCAGCTTGAAGACGAGCGTATAGAAACCCGGCGCAAGGTCCGCTGGTGTAGTCGTATCCAGATCGAGCCAGATTTGCGGCGCGGCGAGGGCGGCGGCGTCGAACGCTGTAACGGCCACCGCCGACAGCCCCGCGACTGCTGTTCCATTTGAATCGTACACAGTGCAGCTCGGGGCAGGGCTGGCAGCGATGGTGAGCGTTCCCGTCGCCACCGACACCTGCCCATAGAGCGGTCGCTTCTCTCCGCGCCTCACTTTTGCGAATCCGTCGGGCATAATTCACCTCCTCTCAATAAGCATAATTCTTGAAGCTTAAGGCCAACTTTCCGGTATTGGCAGTCTCGCACGTCTTAACGCATCTGCTCCAGGGCATCCTCGACCGCGCGCCATTCCGACGAGATTCGCGGAACAAGCGGTGCGATGGCGGGATCGGCTTTGAAACGATCCAGCGCGTTGCTGACGGCGGGGTCATTGAACGCGGCCACTGCGTCGGCACGGAGTACGGCGTAGGCTATGAGCAGCGACGGCGGAGCGCGCAGGCTTCGCAAAATTCTATTCATCGGTCGGTTCCTCCCATCCAAAATGAGACCAGGTAACGAAACAGTGCGCTGATTACGCTCAGGCCCGAAAGCCAGAGCAGCGCGGCGCGGAATCCTTCTAGTTGGGCCACTCGGTCGCGCAGGCTGTCCTGGTCCTGCTGCATCCGCACAAGCGGCTCGACCGCCTGGCTCAATCGCGCAATTTCGACCGCAAGCTGCTGGATGCAGTCGCGCATCTGGCCCATCTCTCCTCGTTCATGCATGTTCATTTTCATGCCTCCAGCTGCCGGCCCGCGGAGACCTACGGTGGTTCGGAAGCGGTCCGGGCGGCAAACAGGTTATCTTCGGTGGCGGCCTCGGCCACCAGGGCGATGTGAGTACGATCCGGCGAGGCAATTGCAGCCCCCCGCAGATACCAGTGCGAGCCATCGCAACGGATAATGCGATCGCCGTCCTGAATCGGCGCATCCGGCGGAAGCCAGACGCAGAAGATGGGCTTGTGAGTCCACGTCTCAAGCTTCAGCCTGCGGTCCGTGCTGATCGGCTCGAACGTCGCGGGCAAATTTGAAACGACAGCGGTCCACACGCTTGCGATCTTGCGCTCGATATTCACGTACTCCAGGAAGATGAGACCAGAGTTAATCGTTCCAGGCAGGTTGCCGGAGCGTGTTGGAGTCCGGTCCAAATCATCTCTAGTTAAAGGGCTCTTGGGAAACGCCATCGTGTTGTCCTCCGGTGTTCAGGTGTCAGGTAACAGGTGTCAGGTGACAGGTGGCAGGTGAGGCCGATACCTGGAACCTGATACCTGAACGCCCTCCTCACCAATCATCCATTGTGCCACCTTCTCCGGCCGTAAATGGGGCGGCCCGGGTGGGCGGATTCCAGACTGGCAGCGCCGAAGCGCGAGCCGATGCCCGCAGCATCTCCGCCGCTTGCAGAAGGCGAAGACTCCGCTGACGGTAGTCCTGCCGCAGCGTGCCCTGCGTGATGTTGGTCGAGAGGCCCGCGAACTCCGCCGCGCGGGATTCGAGCAGGGCGGCGGCGGCCAGTCGTGGATTATTGTCGTGCTGAGCAAGCAGCAGGGCGACCTCATCGTCGGTACGCGTGCGATCGCCGCCCACGCGGTTCAAGCCGTCAGCATCGGTATCTCCCGAGTACAGCCGCACCTGGCCAACGAGCGTGCCGGCGTCGTAAGTGAATGCAATCATGGGAACCTCCCTCTTTAGCGCTGAGTGCTGAGTGCCGAGTGCTGAGAGAACGTCAAGAACACGGCGCAACACGGAGGTTGCTCCCTACTCAGCACTCATCACTCAGCACTCAGCACTTACAATTGTCTGTCCCACCATTCGGACCAAATGATATGGCCCCGCCATGGCGCGCGCTCTTCGGGCATGTAGTGCGTTACGACCCGCGCGCGATTGGGAGCGACGCCGGACAGCTCCAGAAAGCAGAGAGAAAGAGAACGGGCGTCCGATGCATAGGTACGCCCGCCTCCGAGCAGAGGCAGCCAGTTCCAGGCTACCTCCGCTGTATCGAACACAATCACTCGGCCCCTGTCGCTCATGAGCTCCCATCGCCGCGTACGGGGGCTAAAGACTGATACCGCGGCGTAGTCGGGCATTCTCGTTCCCTCCTGTTTGTTTGACGGCCGGCCGCAAGCTATCCTGGCCGGCCGTCATCGTTATGCCGTTGGGTCTTTAGAGAGTCGCGCTGCTGACCAGATAGCCTCCAAGCGCCAGACCGGAGCCATCCACGGCGATGAGACGCCAATCTCGAAGGAACGCGACCTCAATCATGGAGCCTTTGCGCTTCTCTTCTCGCCAACGCCGAACTGCATAGCCACGCGCGCCAGTGGCGTCGTCCGGCGCATCGAAGGTGTAGCCGAGACTGACGGAACGGAGCGTCGGATTGGGATTCCGGTAGTACAGGAGCGCGAATCCTGTTCCGTCGTCGGCCTGCCACACATTTGCGCCGGTATAGGAAGCTCCCTCGGCGGCGGTGTTCTTCTGCGTCGCGCCTTCAATGACGGTCATACCGCGAAGCACTTTGGGCAGCCCACTCATTGTGAGCGCATCCTGATGGACGTACTTAACCAGGTCTTTCACGTTTGGATGGTCTGCAAGCGTTCGCGCGGTATCGACACCGAGGAGCAGCGCGTTCGCTTCCCGTGCGATTCCTTTGATAACGGCCAGCTTACCGTTCTTAATGTCGGTGAACGGAGTGGAGTTGGCGCTTGTATATTGCGCCCATGAAGTTCCAGTGCCTCCACCGGTGAGCGCCACTCGGTTGGAAGACGGATAGTTGGCGCGCTTGCATACGATGGTGGCAACAGACACCTCATTATCGAGCATCAGCCGCTCGGTAAGCTGAACGGTCTGGTCCATGTCCGGCTGCATGGGATTGTCCGCGACTGCGACTTCCGCATCGGTGACAATGCCGCGATAGGCGTACTCTTCCGCGAAGTAGCTCGCTGTGGAGACGCCATAGTCGATCTCGGCGGCTTCGGATCCGGGGCGGCGGAGTGAGTTGAGCGCGCCGGTTCCGCTGGAGCCGCTGGGGCTGAGGAAGTCCTCCTTTTTGTAGAGGAAGTACTTGTCGGAGCGCTGGGCAACGGGCACGGTGGGAAGGACCTGATCGCCGATGTAGGTCTCATTGCGGTACATCACGGAAATGTTGGTGAGCGCCTGATCGATGTGAATCTGTCCAAGGGTTGGCATGGAAGTCTCCTCAGTCGTGAGTCGAGAGTCGTGAGTCGAGAGTCGTGAGTCGTGAGTCGTGAGAAATCCCGGCGGGTTAGCGCCGGGCGGATCATGGTCGATGGGTTATTTCTTATCTTCGCCGAATCACAATGGACCGCCAAATTGGCGGTCCATTGTGAATGCTCGGGTCTAAAATGAACGAACGCTTACTTCTTCTCTTTGGGCAGAAGCAGGGTGCCCTTCTTGTCTTTCTTCCAGTCCTTCATGTCGCAGCCGGAGCAGCAGTAGACAGTCTTCTTTCCTGCCTTTACGGCTACGGGATTCTTGTCGTCCTTCGTTGAGGAGAACTCCATCTTGCAGACGGGACAGGTTGGATTGTGCTTTGCCGTCTTGTGCTTGTCCTTTTGTGCGACGGCAACAGTTGAGAGGGACGCGGCGAATGCACCCGCTGCCATCAATGCAACGATCTTCTTGACCATATCGGAACTCCCTTGTCGTGGCGACCAGTTCGCCACAGTATCGCGATTCTACGTACTATTCGAGATTCGATTCGAGCATTCCTTTTCTCGACTCCGTACTCGACCTTCATTACGTGAGACGCTAGAGTCCGCCATTTGTGACGCAGCGTGACGCCGTTCTCGTCTATGCGCCGATATAGATTGCCGGTTGAAGCAGCACGTCAACGAGCAGGCCGGCTGTGTTGGTCGCGCCGCTCACCGCGATTCCCACTACCTGCCGCAGAACGGCGCCGGTGGCAGGCACGACCGTCTTTATCTGTCCCGACGCATTGGCAATCGCCACGTAGTCACCCGCGGCGATAAGCGCGGAGCCGTCCGTCTGGATCTGCGCAATTCCCGCGACCTGCACGGCGATCTCATTGGCCGTGGAGCCGGACTGCACGGGCTCCCATGTGATCCCGGCAAACTTGGTTGCCAGCGCGCCGCCCGGAAGCGTCACGTTACCAGCATTGGCTCCCGACATGACCACGCATACGTTCGCATTCGCAATGGCCGTGTCGGCCGCAAACGACTTTACCAGAAGAGGCGTCTGTTTCGCCATTTCATTCTCCTTCGAAAAAGATGCGATTTACCACCCGCTTCGCTAGAGACAGGGAGACACAGAGAAGAGCAAGGAGGAGTGTAACCTGACCTTAAGCTCGAATCAGCTTCCTTCCAACTCTGTGTCTCTGTGCCTCAATCAAAACGGGTGGTTGATTTCCCGTTATCCGTTGATGCTCTCCTCGCGGGCGGCACGGGCGAGCTCCGGATGCGCGGCGCTTACCCGCGAGAAAGCCGTAACATAGGGAAGGCCGTCCCGCCGCGACGCTTCGCCCGCGAGGGCAATCAAGCGGTCCGAGGCGCCGTGCATTTCGGGAACGGCCGCTGCCACCTCGCCCATAGGAACGACGGGGCCGTTGGCTTCCAGAAAGCGCATGAACAGCCGATCAATGCTGACAGGTTCGTTATTAAATTGTACGACATTTGTCACACCGAATAGCAGCAACGACTTTGCCAGCTCCTGCGTCTCATCCGTGGCGCGGATAAGGCCGCGCCGTTTCATCTCTTCGATCTTCTGGCCGACCCGCTCACTTTGGAGCATGTCTCGCTCCGTGGAGAGTTGTGTGCGCTCGGCGGACAACGCGCGGGAAAACTCCTCCGTATTACCAGCCTCTGCTCCCAGCATGCTGCGCACATACAGCATCAAGCCATCGGCAAACTGCCGCACGCTTACCATGTCTCTCTCCTCCTCTGTTTCCGTCTCACCCTGACCAAAGAGTGGAGACGAATGAAATAGAGCGCGGCATGACGGCTGCGCTCCTAGATTGGCGTTGTCATTGCCGTTGTCGTTAAAAACCTGCGCGCTCGCCACGCGAGGCAAGCACACGAATGACACCTCTGCCAGCCGCCACCCTTTCGTAGCACCGGTGTCGATAGCGACCGACAGGGCTTTCGCGCCCGCTCTCTGTACGAACTGCCAGGCCTCCGCAGGCTGACGGAGGGTTCCCCAGAGTCGGTTCCCAACAGCCCGCAGGCGCATTACAGCGCCAAGCGCTCCATCGAACGGAGATCGCGCAAGGTGCTCCACCCTGACCGGTATCGATTCCGGCGAGTTCTTCGCGATGGCGAGTAGATCTGCGGGTGTGATCGTAACGCCGCGGTCGGGGTATTCGCCTGCCTCGAAGAGCAGGCACTCCCGTTCCACGAAAGCCCCGTCATTTGTAAATTTCCATTTGAGGCGTTCAGAATCCATTGTGTTCCTCCTGGCGAACAAGTAAAATGGTCGAGGGGAATCCGTTCATGGGAATGCAAAACGACCAGCCATCCGAAAGCCGCCCGAAACTTCTCGTGGTCGGCGGCAGCGGATACGTCGCCGGCCTTGTGCTCCCGCTGCTGCAAGAGCGATTTCAACTGCGTGTGTATGACCGGTCGCCTTCCGCTAAAAGGGTCTGGGAATCCATCACAGAGGACTTTATTCTGGGCGAAGTGACGGATTTCGATTCGCTCAAAAGAGCAGTGGAGGGCATGGACCTCCTACTTTACATGGCGATGGGCAGTGCGCAGCCCGGCGGCATCCAGAATATTGCCGCCGCGCACGACGTAAACGTGAAGGGTGTCCATCTCGCGATGGAGGCTGCCGTACAGGCGGGCATCGGCCGCGCAGTCTATACGAGCAGTCTGTCGGTCCACGATGGCCATGATCTCCTGAGCGGCGCATATGACAGTGAAACGGTGACGCCCGAGCCGCTAAGCGTATACGGTCTGACCAAGTGGATGGGCGAAGAGGCATGTAGATTCGCCCATCGCGTCCACCATCTCCCTATTCTTGTTCTTCGCCTCTTCCTGCCGGTATCGAGAGAGGATTGGCACGCAAAGCACGATCCTGCCAAAGCGATCGATCCGCGAACAAGCGCCCCCGACCTTGCCCGCGCCCTCGAAGCGGCGCTGCTGCTCGATCACGACGGCTTTGAGGTAATCCACATTACGGGCGACACCTCCGGCAGAGCATTCAAACACGAAAAAGGGAAGCGGCTCCTAGAATGGGAGCCGCTGGAAACACCTCGTAAGGACACCTGAAAAGCACGCTCCCGAGCGTGAAGCCACGCCCGCGCATGTACCTGTTTGGTCCCCAACGCCCCTTTCTGGCATGATGATTGCTGATATGCACTCTGAACGGTTGAGTCTGCTGACTGCCAGCAGACTACTCATTTTTCAGATTCAGGAGTGTATATCAGATGAAGAATCCGGTCGTAGTTCTTGGGCTAATAGCCCTGGCAATCGCGCCTCTTGCGGCGCGAGCACAGGTCGTAAATGGCGATTTCGAAACAGGCGACTTCTCAGGATGGGTCCGTTCCGGCAATATGGGATTTACGAGCGTCGTCACCTCTCCTGTGCATACGGGGCTTTGGGCCGCACAATTTGGCCCGGTCGGTTCCCTCGGGTTTATCGAGCAGAACATCGTCACCGCGCCTGGAGCGTCGTACCTGATCGACCTATGGCTGCAGGTCGACGGCGGCACCCGCGAATTTCAAGTTTCGTGGGATGGATCCATTATTGACGACCGTACCGGCAGCCCTGATACGCTGCCTGCGGGAGGTTACACCGAGTATTCCTATAATGTCGCTGCCACCGGCGCCAGCACGAATCTGAAGTTCGGCTTTCGACAAGATCCGTCTTACCTTCGCATCGACGACATCAGCGTAACCCAGGTCGCGAACAGCGTTCCTGAGCCGGGCACGCTGGGCCTGATGGCCGGAATGCTCGTTCCGGGCGCTGCGTACTTGATCCGTCGTAAGCGCGCATAGACATTCAGAGCGCTCCAAATTCACGAGTAAACTCAAGGGAGGCCGCTATTGCGGCCTCCCTCATTGTAGTTGCGCCGCTTCGCCTGTAGACAATCGGAGACGTCCTGGCCTCCGCTTGCGCCGCTTCTACACTGGAATGAGTGTTAAACGCCCGCCCAACGGCCCATCCACCCGCATACTCCCCCAGGATTGGGGGCCGGGGGGCATCCCAACGACCCAACCACCCGCATACTCCCCCAGAATTGGGGGCCGGGGGCGACCCAACGACTTCTATCCCTCTTCCGCCGCGGGCAGATTGAACATCTCCCGCAGAACCGGCTCCTTCGGCCCCACGACCTGGTGTCTTAGCAGTACGTCCACCGCCTGAGCCAGCTTGGGTAGGTCCTTTTCGTCCAGATTCCCCAGCGAGAACGAGGGGTACAGCCCATGCCCGAAGTTGTAGTCGATCAGCGGGCGCACTATCTGCGCGTTCACCGTAGCTTCAATATCCTGCTTCATGCACTCCAGCGCGAACAGAAGGATGTCGAAATGCACCCGCCCCAGCGCCATGGAGCCAGATCGCTTGCCTTCGGTTGATGTTAACGTTTGCAGCAAGATGCCGACGGCGATCTGCTGGTTGTGCCACTCCAATGCGCTCAGGAACGGATCGCCGGTATCGCTGCGCGGCTCGAGAAGCTCCGGCTTGACGTTCGTGGGGAAAACCGCGCTCGATTCCTGTTGGAAGTCCCTCAGAATTTCCTTGACCTTACTGGATTGCGTATCCGATCCGTTCCCCACGCTCGCAAAGGCGAAGGGAATGCCGAACCGCTGCAATCGCAGGTTCCAAAACTCGATGATTCGCAGCTTGCTCATGTAGTGCTTGTAGACCGCGCGCAGATCGCTGTCTCCGTAGGGTAGCTCGTCCCGCTGGTTATAAACATAGAGCAAGCACTTGCCGCGGGGCACACTCACCAGGCCGCCGGTCGGGGTGAGGCTCGTCACCGCCTGCACGTTGAGGTAATCGTCCAGCTCGAAGCCGATCTGCTTCGGATTCTTGAACTTGATGGCCCCGAGCGTATACCTGCCCCGCCATCGTCCCCGCTCCTCCACCCGCCAGATCATCTCGGCCAGCGAGAACCCGCGATAGAACGCCGACATCATCTCGAAAAGGGTGTGGCGAAATTCGCGGCCCGATCCGTCCGGCCCGCGCAGGCTCCGAAGCGCATCCTCGACGAAGTCCCGCGCCTCGCATGCCGCGCGGTATTCCGGGTGCGCCTGGTCCTTTACGGATGGGAAAACCTGCCACGGCCGGGCGAGTAAGGCGTAACGTTTTGTATTGATCGAGGCCCGAATCTGACTATCGGCCATCATCTTGTCGTAGGTCTCAATGCCGCGCGACGATAACAGGCCGTCAGGATTGTAGGGTGGAATCCGAAACGCCTGACGGAACACGGCGTCCCACGCGGTCATCTCCTCGCGGAACTGTTCCGGCGCTGTCTTCTCTGCGGCCCGCTGGTAGCTGCCATTCAATTCGTCTGTGAGCGCCATACCTGTCTCCCGCGACCTCGAATGGCCGCCCAAAGCGGAGGGGCCGCTTCCATATGGAAGCGGCCCCTCTAAAACTCTCGACTCTTAACTCTCGACTCTTAACTCACGCCCCGCGCTACTCGCCTCACGCCTCACGCCTCACGCCTCGCTATTCGTCCTGAATGCCCAGCTCCTGGTAGAGCCCCTCAGGAAGGATGACGGTGCCGATTCGCTTTTCGTACTCCTGCACGTTCTTGCGAAGCAGCAGGCTCATGATCTTGGCGTGCTGCGGGCTCATTTTGATGCGGACGAGAGGTCTCGGCGGCTGTTCCTGCGCCTGGGTAGCGCCGAACTCCAGCGTGAAGCCGTAAATGTTGGTCATGAAATTGACCGAGTCCGTGTAGTATTCCGGCAGGCGGATGAAATCGTCGTCGTTCATTTGAACCCCTCTCCTCGGTTTGATTCGAAGCGAATTGGAAAGGGCATCCGCTTAGAGAAGGGCCCTCCCGCTGTGATCAGTGTAGCAGACGGGAGGGGCACAGTCAACATGATTCTGACGTCGGCCCAACGGAGTAAATCGGCGTCCGGTGGGACGGATGCACCGTCAAGCGTCCTCCGAATGCAACAATGTCTTACCGTCCGGAGGACGTTTGGCCGAAGGACGTTTGGCCGAAGGTCCACCAGACATGCGTTTTACACGCATTGTCTTCTCTCACGTTTCTCATGGTTCGCAGAATTCACCAGCCGTTCATTTCGGAGCGGAATTGCGCTGACGGCGAATCTTCCGTCCTCGCCGCGCGGCCCGGATGAATCGCGGCCAATACTTCCGCGCTCGAATCGAAAAGCATCGCCAGCATGTCGGCCCTGTCCGGCGAATGCATGCCACGCCGTTTCATATCCTCTTTGCTCTCCATTCTAATCTGGCCCCTGGACGTGTGCAAATATCGCAGCCCGGACAATTCCTCCACGAGCGCATCATCGCGCGGAATCGAAATGTTGCCAATTCGGAATCGCTCGCGCAGCGACCAGTAGAGCTCGGCGCGCCGGTTTGCGAATCGTTGTGAATTATTCGCCGTATTCGCGACGTTTACCGCCTCGACTTCGCCCAGGTTCAGTTCCACCAGGCGGTCCACGACTCCCGCGCCCAGGCCGATTGCGTCCACGGCAATGCTGTCAGGATGCTCCTCATAGGCGAGCTTCATAATACGGCCCGCCACCTCCATTAGGTCCGCTCCCCGCACGACATCCATCCTCACCACGCGCGGCCCGATTCGCATTCCGATTACCGTACAGTCGCTGCCGAATCGCGCAACATCCGCCGCCACGCGCTTGCACCCTTCCGTGGATAGAGGTGGTAGTTCTCGCTCGACGGCCGCCTCTATCCAGGGTAGCGGAATGAGTGTGTCATCCTCCGAATCCGGGAACTCGCCCAAAACGCGCGCCTTAAATAGGTTGTTGGGCTTGTACCGCCGCCCTTGCCACACGAACGCTCCCGGCATTACAGATGCGCCGTCCCCGACGACCCCATCACCCAACGACCCAACGACCTCTTCTTGGCACCACTCCGCGACTCGCTCGGAAATTGCCTCCGGGGTTACCGCGCCGGGAATCGGCGGCTCTTCTCCGGTCACATTCGGATGCTCCAGGGCGCTAATCGTCTCTCTTCTCCACGCGGACCCAGACCGGAACAGCTTGTAGAACCGGCCCGATGTCGTCAGCGGGTTGCCAATTGCAAGAATCCGGTTATGCCTTCCGACCGCCACTCCCTCGGCCGCATCCCAGATTGGATCGGGGATGCCGCTCGCCTCGTCAAAGATAATGAGCAGGTTCTCCGCGTGAAACCCCTGAAACTTGACCGGATCGTCGGTCGCCAGCCCCAGCGCGAACCAGCCTTCACCCGCCGAGATTCGCGTATTGAGCAGCGTTCCCGGCAGCGGCGTCCGCGCGGAGCGCATCCGCTTTCGAATCTCTTCCCAGAGCAGATGCCGCACCTGCCTCCACGTAGGGGCAGTCGTCAGGACAATCGACGGGCGGTGCGTGTAGAGAAACCAGAGCGCCAGATCGGCCGCCAGATAGGTCTTGCCGACTCCATTCGCGGATTTGACTGCCGTTCGCCGGTGCTTAGCTACCAGCCCGGCCACCGAACGCTGCCGCGACCACCAGCGCGAGCCGAGCACCTCATCCGCAAAGCTCTCCGGACTGCTCCGATAGCTCAGCATCCTGTCGTCCCAAATCTCGCTGCCGAACTTCGCCTCTATCTTCCGACAGAGTGACGTCAGGTACGGCGTGATCGTTTCCATGTGCACCCCTCGCTTTCAACGCCTCCAATACCCTGCGCAGCACCTTAGCGCTCGCCTCCGACAGGACGGTTAGCACGATCTCCTCGAACGCTCGCACCGCTTCGGCGCGCGCGGCCGTCTCCAATGTTTTCTCCGCCAGGGCGATGTGCTGCCTCATCTCGGCAGCGGCCGCCAGCCTCATCTTCGGAACCTGCTGCATCTCCATTTCGGTCAGCAGCCGCTCGACGCGCCGGAAGTTCTCCTCCAGCCGTTCGCGTACATCCCATATTGAATCCGGCCTATTAGGCGGACCCTGCTGAATACAAATCGTGTCTGGGATTGGGGGCTCCATTACTGCCATTCTTGCACCTCACCTTGCGCCTTGTTTTAATCGCCCTCATATATATAGCCGTTCAAAACGGGTGTTTTACACATAAATAGGTCACAATCTTTCTACTATTTTCAAATGCAGTGCAAAACGCGCTCAATCCTGTAGCCACCGTCTCGTAATTGAGACGTCCGCGCGGAGAACGGTCCCGGAGGTGACCAGTTACCCGCCCGGCTCGTCTAAGAAGCAGAATTATCATTGGAGGAGAGCTACATGCACGTGAAGATTATCACGCGGGGATTTTCCGTCGTCCCAGTCCTATCGTTCTGTGCAGTCTGTATGGATACCGCGTCGGGCCAGGGGGCAGCGCCGCTCAGCGCGCTCGCGAAGATGCCCGTCAGGGAGATTACGGTCTTCAAGGATGGGCATGCGTTCATGCTCCACGAGGGACGGATGCCTACAGACGCTTCGGGAAACGTCCAGATGGACTACCTTCCGACGCCCGTGATTGGAACCTTCTGGCCCTATTCAGCCGAGCGCGGCGTCAAGTTGAGCGCGGTCAGGGCGAGCCCGCGCCGCGTACAGGTCAGCCGCACCGGCCTAACTCTCCGCGAGCTGTTGGAAGCGAATCCGGGCGCGTCCGTCGTCGTCACCGAAGTGGACGGCAAGTCCTACCCGGCGCAGGTTGTGGGGTTTCCCACGCGCACGTCGCAGGAGCTCGACGCGACGAATCCGCCGAACGCTCCCCAGCCTCTCCCGGAGAAGGGCAGCGTGATTCTGCTGAAGACCACCGAGGGGGTTGCCGTCAAGCCTATCGAGCGGATTCGAAGCGTAGCGTTCAAGGGGCCATATAGCGGAAAGGTAACCGGCGAGGAATTCCGCAATCTGCTGACGCTCAAACTGGAGTGGCAGAATCAGAAGCCCGCGCCAAATGCAGCGGTCGGCATGATCTATCTGCAAAAGGGCATCCGGTGGATTCCGAGCTACCGGATCACTATCGACGGCAAGGGAACGGCGGCAATCAAGATGCACGCGACTCTTGTCAATGAGATGGTCGATCTGGACGATGTAACAGCCAATCTCGTCATCGGCGTACCTTCCTTCTTTTTCAAGGACACGCCCGATCCCATTGGAATCCAGCAGACGTTCGCGCAGCTGGGCCAGTATTTCCAGACGGACTCGCGATCCGGATTCGCCATGTCCAATGCCATCATGTCGCAGAGCGCGCGGGCAGGGGAACGAATGGGCGGGTTCGGAGGCGGAGGCTTAGGCGGGGGAGGCGGAGGCGGTGGACAGCCACCGCCCGTCGAAGCCGGGCCAGAGCTAAGCGGCTCCGAGAAGAACGAAGACCTCTATGTCTTCACTGTAAAACATGTGTCGTTGAAGCGCGGCGAGCGGATGGTGATTCCCGTCACCGAGTTTACGCTTAAATATCGGGATGTTTACACCCTGGAGCTTCACTTTGGGCCGCCGCCCGAGATGCGCGGCAGCCTGAACAGCGATCAGCAGGCGGAGATTGCGCGGCTCATGGCTGCGCCGAAGGTGATGCACAAGCTGCGTCTGGAGAACAAAAACGCCTATCCGCTCACCACCTCGCCCGCCCTGATTCTGAATGGCGAAAAGGTGATGGCGCAGGCAATGATGACCTACACCTCGGTAGGCGGCACAGTGGACCTGCCGATTACCACGGCTATAGACATCAAGGTGAAGAAGACGGAGCGGGAGACCGGGCGCATGCCCAATGCGCTTGAGTGGCACGGAGTTCATCTTGCGAGGATCGATCTGGCGGGAACGATAAACCTGTCAAACTACCGGACGCAGCCGGTCGATGTGGAGGTCGCCCGCTACGTTCTGGGGCAGGTCGATACAGCCGATCACGATGGCAAGACAAAGATGGTGAACTCCTTTGAGGAGGGCAGCATAGTCGCGCCGGATGAGCTTCCGTACTGGTGGCGCTGGTACAACTGGCCTGGATGGTGGTGGCGCTTCCACGGCGTGGGTCGAATCGATTGGAAGGTCGCTTTGGAACCTGGCAAGTCCATAGACCTCGGCTACACTTGGCACTATTTCTCGGAGTAGCGGCGGCACGGGAGGCGTAGGGGCGAATAAATCGCTGCAGAATTTCGATCTCCGCACCCAACCTTTGCCGAGATTTATTCGCCCTTGAGAAACGAATGCCCGCCGTTGCAGACACCTATCCGCACGCAACGGCGCAGTCTTTTTACCCCCTCATGTCGGTTGTCCACTGTTAGAATTACGAGAATCCTCTGGACAAGCGAGAGGAAAGCCGCTATACTTACCGAAAATCTATATTGACTGTCAATAAATGACTGTCAATAAAGGGCTCCCTGGGTCCTGAACGCGCGATGTTTCGGAGGACGGGATTATTGAGGAGATGCGCATCCATCCGCCCCGCGACGCTCGCGGTCGCCATAATCACGGCGCTCGCTCTTTCGCTGACCACGATGTCTGCCCTTGCTGGCACGCTGAATCCGATTAAGCTCCGGATCAGTGGCAAAGAAGTCGCACTAAGAACCCCCGCCGTCTACGACGGCCGTGAAGTTTATCTTCCACTTGACGCTCTCACCGCTCTCGGCGCGACCTACACGCTAGGCCGCCGCGATGAGACGGCGGTCGTCACCCTTCCGAACGGCTTGAAGACGGAGGTCGCTTTGGCACGGCCGGGCAAGCAGCCCATGGTGCCGCTCTCCACGCTCGCGAAGCCGCTCGGCATCGTCGTCATCGTTAAGCAGAATATGTGCGACGTGCGGCGCGAAGGCGAACGCCCGGCGTTAGAGAAGATCGATCCTCCAGCCAGGTCGGAGACTTCGCGTCCGATTGTCGAGAAGCGGGCGCCGCTCCCTCTACCGGTGGAATTGAACGACTCGCATGCCATTGGCGCCGCCAGGATAAGCAGGCCCGCGTTCGATAAGAAACCGCCGATCGAATCAAGGATAGTTGTTCCGCTTCCGCCGGGCAAATTCGGTCTCAACAAATCGAATGCTTATACCAATGCGAAAGCGGCGGATCAGGGCGCTGCGCCGCCGCAGAACATACAGCCTTCCGGCGCACTGGACAACACTGGCAGTCCCGCCACCACGTTACCGCGGCCCGGCGCAACACCCCCGGGCCCTCTAGCAAGCCGGGGCGCGGTAAACCCCCGCCCTGCGGTGGGGGTGAAGCCATTCGTAGCGGCCGTCCGCATCGAGGATGTAGCTTTCGAGACTACCGGGATGCAATCGGCGCGCATACGCATCAGGACCGTCGGAAAGGCTCAGGCGACCACCAGACTGCTTGGCCAGCCGTCGCGCCTTGCCATCGACGTGCCCAATGCCGTTATCGAAGGCGACCAGAGGGATTGGAATATCGAGCATCCGTTCCTGAGTGGAATCCACGCTGTGGACGGCGAGACGCCCGGCTCCACGCGATTCGTACTTGACCTCTCTCGACTTATCACGTATCGACTCCTGCCGCCCGATGCGAACGGAATTACGATCAATTTCGGGCTTCCGCAGGGCGTTGGACGCAAGATAAGTGAACTCGTGGTTGTCGTCGATCCCGGACACGGCGGCAGCGAGGGCAAAAATCCGGTAGGTTGCTCAATTGTCTGCGCGGGACAATGCATTATGGAGAAGCAACTGACTCTCTCCATTGCGAAGCGCGTCCAGCGGCTTTTGGAAGAGGAAGGCGCGACTGTCCTCATGACGCGTACGAAAGATGTCGCCATCCCGCTGACCGATCGCCCGAGAATCGCGATTCAGAATAATGCCGATCTTTTCGTGAGCATACATGTCGACGACTGCCCGCGGCCCAACAGCGCGTCCGGCACGACCGCATATTATTCGAAGGATGACCCGAACGGACGGGCGCTTGCGCACTCGATCGTCGAGAACATAGCCGCGGTGAGCGGTCTGCCGAATCGACGCGCCCGGTCGGATCGCGAGCGGTTCGTGGGAACGGGTATGGCGGTCCTGCACACCGGCGCGATCCCATCCACGCTCGTTGAGATCGGGTACATTAACAATGTCAACGACCGAACCAGGCTGATAAACCCAGAGTTCCAGGACACGATTGCGCAGGCTATCGTCGAAGGTATTCGCGGGTACGTGGAAGCCTCGCTCGTGGAAAATGTAGCGGGCCCTACGGGGGTCGTGACACCGGTAACGCAGATGGGAATGCGTTGACGCGCACCATTATCCCGCTCGTCACACTGCAACCCGGCAGCCCGGCAAGCCCTTGCCGGGCTTTCATAATGCCGGCCTTTCACAATGCCGGCCTTTCATAATGGTGGCATACCGCTGCCATCAGGAGCCGTTCTAACCTTATGCGCCGCGTATTACCCGTAGTTTTACTGATCGTGCTCGCTTTCGCGGGGCTTGGAGTCTACTTCGCCCGCAAGCTCGCGTCGCCGTCCGCGCAACAGGTCGATTCCGCGCCTGTCCGCCAAACTGGCCGTGACCGCGCCGACATCACTACTCCGGTCGTTGAAGACAATGAATTCAAGTTGAAGAAACAGTCCGTCAATATCAGCCCCGGCGGAGACCCGGCGGTAAAGACGCTCGAAGCGCTGTTGAAAGCAGGCGGCACAAAGGGTTTCGAGAGCGCGATTCCCGCTGGAACGGGTCTCTTGAGCCTGAAGGTAAAGGGTGGCCGTGCAGTCGTGGACCTGACCGATGATTTTAATCTGCTCAACAAGAAGGGCGACACAATGCAGTCCCTCGCGCAGCAGCAGATTCGCGCCGCGCTCGCCCAGTTCCCCGATATCAAGAAGATGCGCGTGACGGTCGATGGCAAGCTGTTTGAGGACGGGCACAGCGGCCCGTGGGACGATATTCCGGTTCGCGACGAGGACGCCTCCGCCGGAGAAAGCCGGTGATGGTACGGCCTTTCGAAGGCGCGCTCGGCATATTCGACTCGGGAGTCGGCGGCCTTACCGTGGTAGACGCCATTCTCCGCATCTGTCCGAATGAGTGTATTCTCTACGTTGCCGACCAGACTCACGTGCCCTACGGCGGCCGCCCTCTGGAAGAGGTGCATGGGTTCGCGACGGGCATCAGCAAGTTTCTGGCGAATCAGGGCTGCCGCGCCATAGTCATGGCCTGCAACATTTCGTCGGCAGTCGCGCTTCGTTCCGTGGAGAGATCACTGGCTCCGCTGCCTGTTGTCGGCATGATTGGCCCTGCGTCCGCGAGGGCCGTGCAGAACCTGGGGCAGGCGCAGCTGCAGCTCCAGGCGGAATCGCCCGTCATCGGGGTGCTGGCGACCGAGGGCACTGTCAACAGCGGGGCGTACGTCTTCACCATCAACTGCTGCGATCCCCGCGCCGCGATTGCCCAGGTCCCGTGCCCCAGGTTCGTGCCACTTGTAGAGGAAGGCCGCACCGAATCCGAGGACGCGATGGACGCGGCGCGCGAATACCTTCAACTTCTCGCCAAGCTCGGCTGCCGTAAGATTATCCTCGGCTGCACGCACTATCCCTACCTTCTCCCCGTGCTCCGCCGCGTATCGGAAGAGCTGTTTTCGGAGCCTGTAGAGTTCATCGATCCGGCCCGCGAAGCTGCGGCCTGGTTGAATGAGCATGACATGCTCGTTTCGACTTCCGTTGAAGCAGATCCCGCGTCCGCCCGCTCCCTCCTCCTTACTACCGGAAATGCCGATACTTTCCGATGTCAGGCCCCCCGCTTCTTACCGGGCGTCTCGATTCCAATAGGGGTTGCGCGGTGGGAAGAGGGAAGATTAGCGCTCGGCGCTCAGCCCTCAGCACTCGGAGAATCCCTTGCCCCGTGACCTGCCTATCGGCAACGGCAATATGCTCGTCGCCTTCGACCATACTTACCGCCTTCGCGAAATCTATTTCCCCTTTGTCGGCCAAGTGAATCATACTCTCGGCCACGCGTTCCGATTTGGCGTCTGGGTTGATGGCCGCATCTCGTGGATCGAAGAGGCCGGATGGGAACGTTCCCTGGGGTACGAGACCGATACGCTGGTTACCGAGGTCCGCTGCGTCAACCATGACCTGGGCCTGGCGATCACCTGCCGCGACTGCGTGGATTTCGACTTCAATCTCTATATGCGCAAGATCGAGGTCGAAAATCTGCGCGAATCGGTGCGCGACGTCCGGCTCTTCTTTCATCACAATTTCCACGTCGGCGGGACCACCGATGGCGACACCGCCTTCTACCACCCCTCCGAACGCGCCCTGCTGCACTATAAGGGGCAGCACTGGTTCATTATCAACGCGATGACGGAGCGGGTATGGGGACTCTCCTCCTACGCTACCGGCCACGCGCGCAGCCTCAACGAAGGCACCTGGCACGACGCGTATGACGGCATCCTGGGCCGCAACGCCATTGCGCAGGGCGCGGTCGATTCTACCGGGGCCGTTCATCTCCAGGTGGAAAAGACCGCCACCGCCTACTACTGGATCGGGGCCGGGCAGGACATGACCTCGGTCATGGACCTAAACCAGCACATCCGCGATATGGAGCCGGAGACGATTCTGCGCCGCGTGCGGGCCTACTGGCGGCAGTGGGTGTCGCACGACCATCCGCATCCTGGCCTGCCCGAAGACCTTCGCTCCTTTTATCGCCGCAGCCTGCTCATCCTGCGTACGCAGATAGACAACCGCGGCGCAATTCTCGCGGCCAACGATTCGGACACGCTCACCTACAACCGCGATTCGTATTCCTATCTTTGGCCGCGAGACGGGGCTCTGGTTGCCCACGCGCTCGACATGGCAGGCTACCACGACGTGTCTGAGAGGTTCTTCGCGTTCTGCGCCAACCTTCTCTCGCCCTCCGGCTATTTCATGCATAAGTACAACCCGGACGGCTCTGTCGGCAGCTCGTGGCATCCCTGGTGCGGCACGGACGGGCTGCTCCAGCTTCCGATTCAGGAAGACGAGACCGCCCTGACGCTCTACGCGCTTTGGGAGCACTACGCGGCATGTCGCGATATCGACTTCGTGCGCACGCTCTACGCTCCGTTTATCGAGCGCGCAGGCGACTTTCTATGGGGGTTTCGCGAGCCGCGTATGCGCCTCCCGGATGCGAGTTGGGACCTCTGGGAAGAGCGCCGCGGCATCCATCTCTTCACGGTCGCGTCCACGTGGGCCGGCCTCAACGCCGCCGCCAACTTCGCGGACATATTTGGGGACGCGAACAGGGCGACCCGCTACCGCAAGGCGGCACAGGAGATAAAGGCGGCGACGGAAGACCATTTGTACGATTCCGAGAAAGGCCGATTCCTGCGCAGCCTCTACTACCGCAACCGTACCTGGGAGAAGGATGAGACGCTGGACAGCAGTCAGTGCGGCCTCTTCATGTTCGGCATGTATGCTCCCGACGATCCCCGCGTCGTCAGAATGATGGAGGCAATTCAGGAGAATCTCTGGTGCAAAACGGAGATCGGCGGCCTGGCCCGCTACGAGCGAGACCCCTACTATCAGATAGCGCAGGACTTGGAGAAGGTGCCGGGAAACCCCTGGTTCCTTTCGACCATGTGGATAGCGCAGTGGCAGATCGCCTGCGCGCAGACTACCGAAGAGCTGAACAAGCCGATGGAGATTCTGCGCTGGGTCGCGGATCACGCGTACCCCTCGGGAGTGCTCGCGGAACAGCTCCATCCCTACACTGGGGACCCGCTCTCCGTGTCGCCACTCACCTGGTCCCACGCCACTTTCGTCACCACGGTCTGCCAGTGGGAGAATCGATTCCGCCTGCTGACCGACCGCCGCAAGGCCGCGAAGCAGACCACCAGCGCCTGAAACGGGGCCGCGGAACGCCGCGTATAACAAATAAGGCAGCGAAGTCAATCGCGAGGGACAGTGCTATGCATGAAAAGTGTGAAAAGCCAGACTACATGACCGACGAGCAATGGGAGCAATTCCAGGCGTGGCAGCGCGCCCACCCCTACGGCGAGCAGGACGAGAATGGAATCGATATCTCCCTTCTGCGCGCGAATCTGAAGCTCACCCCTACCGAACGCCTGGACAAATTGCTCAGGCAGCAACGGTTCCTCGCGGAGACTTCACGTGCTAGAACTTGACGCAATTCTGCGCATAGTATCCATCCTGCAACAACATGATGTACGGTTCTTGCTCATCGGTGGAGTAGCAATGCGCTTACATGGCTCGGCGCATCTCACCGATGATTTGGACATGTGCTATGCCAGGGATCATCGGAACCTGGAGGCGATTGCCGCAGCATTCTCTCCTTACGATCCGAGGCTGCGCGGCGCCCCGCGCGAGCTGCCCTTTCTTTGGGATGCTCGCACGCTTCGGAACGGGCAAAACTTTACGCTTGAGACATCGATAGGTGACGTCGACATGCTGGGCGAGGCGGCTGGTACTGACAGCTTTGACGGACTCTGGGACAGGTCCGTTGTTTTAGAGGTACATGGTGTGAATGTGCGCGTCGCCTCCATCGACGATCTGATCTCAATGAAGCGGGCTGCGAACCGCCCCAAAGACCAAAATCATGTCATGGAACTCCTGGCATTAAAAAAACTGATCGAAGAGGAGCGGACCGGCGAATTGTAAGAGTTAGTCATCATGCAGTTTTAGATTTGACGGGCGGGCGTGCTGAAAAGCGCCCGCTTTTTGCGTGAGTATAGATTCAACCTGAAATTATGGTAATATTTAACCGATGTTAAATTAAGATATTCTGGGGGTTAAATCGATGGGTGATAGGGGCGGCCGAGTCTTCAGCCAGGCGGTGGAAGACTACGTGAAAGTAATCTACAAATTGCAGCAGGAAGAGGAGGCCGTGTCTACGACCGCCCTTTCGCGCCGCATGAAGACGACTCCCGCCGCCGCCACCAAGATGATGAAGGCGCTCGCCGAAAGCAGGCTGCTCGATTACACGCCCTACTACGGCGTCCGCCTGACCGAGGCGGGAGAACGCGTCGCGCTGGAGGTGATTCGGCATCACCGCCTTCTGGAGCTCTATCTTCATCAGGCGCTTGGTTATAGCTGGGACGAAGTGGACGCCGAGGCCGAAAAGCTGGAGCACCACATCTCCGAAGAGTTTGAAGACCGCATAGATCGCATGCTGGACTACCCTGTGCGCGATCCGCATGGCGACCCCATTCCGACACGCGAGGGTACGGTAGCCCCGCAGCGCGGCGAACCCCTCGCCGAAAGCGAGGCCGGCGATACGCTGATCGTTCTCCGAGTGCGGGACAACGATCCGGAAGCGCTGCGCTACCTCGCCGGGATCGGAATGCGGCTTGAAGGCGTCATTACCGTGAGGGAAAAGCAGCCCTTTAACGGTCCGCTTCTCCTGGAGATTGGCGGCATCATGCACTCGGTAGGCCGCGAGCTGGCGGGGCACGTCTTTGTCGAGCGTATTTCGGAGACGGAGAGAGAAACAGTCCTGGCGGGCACAGCGGGCTGGTAAAGTGACAAGCTCCTTGAAGTATTTTTCCGTCCGCGAGGACGATTGGCTGCAGGCCCTCCAGCGAGTGAATTCATTCACTCGTTTGCCGCAGGCCCAGAGTTCTCGACGCGCCACTGGTCAGAGCGCCTGAGACAGCGAGGTCACTTCAGTGCCTCGCTTGCCGGCGATTAAGAGCGTGGACTTATATGACTTCACAGGATGCGAAAATGAATCAGGTTGGACTGCCTTCGCTTCCCGAGGTGCACAGGTCGATCAGCATTCCCGCCGGCGGCGGATGGATGCGCCGATTCCTGGCGTTCGCGGGCCCCGCCTATCTTGTCAGCGTCGGCTACATGGACCCCGGCAACTGGGCTACGGACCTCAAAGGCGGCTCTCTCTATGGCTATTCGCTTCTCTGGGTCATTCTCGCCTCGAATCTTATGGCGATGCTGCTGCAAACACTTTGCGCAAGGCTGGGGCTGGTCACCGGTCGGGATCTTGCGCAGGCGTGCAGGGACTACTACAAGAAGCCCGCGGCAATCGCTCTCTGGCTGCTCTGCGAGATTGCCATTATCGCCTGCGATCTAGCGGAGGTCATCGGGTCCGCCATAGCGCTCAATCTTCTTTTCAAAATTCCCCTTGTTTACGGGGTCTTGATCACCGGTCTCGACGTGCTCGCCCTCCTGGCGCTTATGCGATTCGGATTCCGCAAAATCGAGGCGATAATACTGACTCTCGTGGGTACAGTTGCGGGCTGTTTCGCGCTGGAAATGTTCCTTGCCAAACCGAACTGGGGCGCGGTTGCTCATGGCCTGGTGACCCCCTCATTGCTTTCCGGCGAGTCGCTTCTGGTTGCGCTCGGCATTCTGGGCGCGACGGTGATGCCGCACAACCTCTACCTCCATTCGTCGCTCGTACAGACCCGCGCCACGGATCGGACGCCTGCCGGAATCCGCGAAGCGATCAAGTTCAACTCCGTGGATACCTTTGTGGCGCTGGGCTTCGCCTTCTTCGTCAACGCAGCGATTCTCGTTCTGGCGGCCGCCGTTTTCCATGGCAGGGGCCACATTGTGGACGATTTTGCCGACGCGCCCGCCCTCCTCCGCCCGCTGCTGGGCGGCGGCGCGGCGACCGCTTTTGCGGTAGCGCTGCTGGCTTCAGGCCAATCCTCAACCATTACCGGGACTCTGGCCGGCCAAATTGTAATGGAGGGCTTCCTGAACATACGCATCGCGCCGTGGCTGCGCCGTATGATCACGCGAGGCATCGCGCTGGTTCCCGCTATCTTCATGGTTGCGGCCAACGGCGGCAAGGGTACGGTCAATCTGCTCGTAATGTCGCAAGTGGTGCTGTCGATGCAGCTCTCGTTCGCCATCTTCCCGCTGATGATGTTCACTTCAGACCGCCGTCGCATGGGCGAATTCACGAATCCCGCATGGTTGCAAGCGACAGGGTATGCGGTGTGCGTGCTTATAGCGGGTCTCAATCTGAAGCTGCTCTACGACATCATTGGCGGCGTTTGGCTTACGATTGCGGTGGCGACGGTGATAATGTTTTCTCTTTGGGTGAAGTTCTTCTACGGCGTGCCCGCGCCCGCGGACACCGCGCATCCCGCTTCCGCTCACTCCTGAGAGTCCGCTATTGTGAATCGGGCGCAGGAAGGGCGCTTCGCCAGTTCCAGCGATTCGTATCTGTTCAGTCTTGGTGAGATCGATTACCGGGAAATGAATTTCCCGGCTGCAAAACGAAAGCCACCTGCGTGGCTTGTATTTAGCCCGCGCAGGCCGGGTTTGTATTACAGCCCGGAAACTCATTTCCGGGACACGGTGCAGGCAGCGATTCTCACCAAGACTTAACAATTCCAGCGATTCTCGGCTCTTCCCATTTCAGCGTTAATGTGCCATATTGAGGCGCGCCCTTCCGCAACTACTCCGTAGCGAGCGTCTATGCTGAATCGCTATCACGACAAACCCGTCAATAACGACTACTTCTCGCTCTCGGCAAATGGAGGCATTGCGCGCGACCGCGTGCTGTGGGCCCTCAAGAATCCCAAGCTCGTGGCGAACGCCGTCAAGCGTGGCAAGTGTTTTCAATGCTTCGCGCTGGACATTGACCAGACCGGCCTTTGCCTCATCTGCCGCAGCTTTCTGACCGACGAAGAGCGTTCCGCCGCGCACGTCTACTATGAGCTTTAGCGGATGCCCGCTCCCTCCCTCACGCCGGCCCGGCATCGGCGTGGGGTAGAATCCTGCAATGCGCCTGCGCCGAGTCTCCACGCGAATTGCGTTCACCCTCCTGCTTGCCGCCGTCCTGATCTGGTCGTGGCAGGGGATGAGCGTCGACGCCTCACGCTTACGGAGCGGTCTTTCGTTCGGAGCCGAGTACGTCCGCCAGATGTTCCCGCCGGATTGGTCCGTGCTTCCCAAAGCGTGGGAGGCGCTCAAGGTGACTATCCAGATGGCGGTTCTGGGCACCTTCATCGGCTTCATATTCGCGCTTCCCGTGGGATTCCTTGCCGCCCGCACGTCCGCCCTCCCGCGGGGCCTCACCGTGGCGGTCAAGACGGTCCTCAACGTCCTGCGGGCGATTCCGTCCCTCATTTATGCAATTCTCTTTGTGTATATCGTCGGGCTTGGGCCGTTCCCCGGCGCGCTTGGAATCGGAATCGGCTCCTTCGTCATGCTCTCCAAGCTCTTCGCGGAGGCGTTGGAAAGCGTCCACCCGGCCCCGATCGAGGCGGTCAAGGCGGTAGGAGGGACCCCGGCGCAGGTATTTGCCTATGGCATGCTTCCCCAGGCGCTGCCCCAGTTTCTGTCCCATACGCTTTACGCCTGGGAGCTCAACATCAGCGCGGCGACCATCGTGGGAATCGTGGGAGCGGGGGGAATCGGGTTCGAGCTGAAGGCGCAGATGGGGTATTTTGCGTGGCAAAAGGTGAGTGTCTACGTTCTGCTGCTGGTGGGAATGGTTCTGCTGGCCGACCTGATCAGCTACCAGATTCGCCGTCGGTTTACTTGACGGTCAATTAGTCAATTAGTCAATTAGTCAATTAGTCAATGGGCAGATGGGCAGGCCGTTCATTTACAAATTGACCCATTGACCCGTTGACTCATTGACCCATTGACCCATCGACCCATCGACTCGATGTCTCTAATGACTTATACGACGGGCGTCCATTGGCTGAAGGCGGCTGCCTGCCCTCGCAGGTTTCCCGAATCGTCCCACAGATTCCAGACCGTTGCGTGCTCAATTCGGAATCGCCGGCCGCTGCGGGAAATTCTGATACCCTGATAGTCGTCTATGAATCCCTGGCGAGCCACTTTTGCCATCAGCCTGGCGCGCTCATCCCTGTGCATTGGCTCGGCGGACATGCGGGAGGGCAGGGCCGTGAGCTCCTCCCATGTCATCTCGAAAAGATCCAGGGCGGCCTGGTTACCGTAATTGAAGCACGGGTCAGGATCGGTATTGTGCGAAACCACGACGAACGGGGCTTGGAACAGCGCCGTCGCCCGCTCAACCCCAGCCAATGCGGGATTAAGCAGATCTCTTCCCGTCGCATTGCGGAAGCTTGCAACCAGAAGCGCGGCGTGGCTCTCCAAAAATCCGTTATCGGGCGCGGGCGTCGGCCAGGCCAAAGCTGGAATCCTTCCAACAGCGTATTTCGGATGTGATGTTACCACCGTGTCAAGACATATCGTCAAGTCATCCTAATCTGAACGCCGCGTACATGCGCGATCTATAATAACTCTCGTCTCATCAATCTCTGCCGAATCTACGGAGAATGTATCGCAATGATTGTTAGACTTGCTCTCCTCTCCCTCTCGATTATTGCCGCGCAGGCCGCCTCAGCCCAGGAATCGACCCTCCTCTCGACCGGCAAGCGAATTACGCCCCTGGGCAGCCAGACCGGTGTAGGCAGCTTCCCGGCGAATATGCTGTTGACGCCGGACGGAAGATTCGTAGTGGTCACAAATACGGGATTCAGGCAGTATTTGAGCGTGTTGAGCGCGCAGGACGGAAAGCTTATCTCGCGAATCGAGGTCGGCAAGGCGCGCGACAAGAACAACAAGCAGGGCCTCTATTATGGGTTAGCATTCGGCGGAAGCGGTACCGTGGGGCAGTCAATCGTCCGACCGGAGGATGTAAGGCATACGCTCTACGTGTCGCGCGGAGCGGAGGACAAGGTCGCGGTCTACACGGTTGCGGGCGACGGAAAGCTAACGGATACGGGCCGGCGGCTGGATAATCCGGGCTTGGCTGACGGCGACAAGAAGATCGCGAACATCGTGGCGGGGGTCGCGGTGAGCAGGGACGGCGCCCGAGTTTATGCGGTCAATAACAACACTACGACCGAGACCGGGCTGAAGGGGTCTCTCAGCGTTCTGGACGCGGCTGCCAACAACGTGATTCGCAAGATTCCTGTTTCGGGTTTTCCCTTCGGCGTCGCGGCCCTCACGGCCGGCCCCTCCGGTGACCGCAAAGTCTATGTCTCCAGCGAGCGTGACGGCGTGGTTTCGGTGGTCGACCCGGCGGCGGGGACGGTGACGCGCGACATTCGGACGGGCCAGAACGCACTGGCGCTTCTTCTGGACAAGAGCCAGCGGCGTCTGTTCGTCGCGAACGCGGGCAGCGACACCGTCAGCATTATCGACACCGGCAATGATCGTGTAGCAAGAACGATTCTGCTTCGACCGGACGACATGCGCGGACTGCCGGGCGCTACACCTACCGGCCTTGCCCTCTCGCCCGACGAGCGAAGGCTCTACGTGACGCTGGGCGACATGAACGCCGTGGCGGTGGTCGAGCTTCCCGCCGGCCGCCTGTCCGGTTACGTGCCGACCGGTTGGTATCCTACTTCATGCGTCGTTTCGGCCGACGGGAGGCGGCTGTTCGTAGCGAACGCGAAGGGTGTGAATCGGCGTAATCCCAACTCGAAGCCGGTGGAAGACCGGGGCAAATACATACAGGACATCATCGAGGGTACAGTCTCGACCATTCCGGTCCCCGATTCGGCGGCGCTCAAGCGGATGACGACGCAGACGCTCCTGAATAATAGAATTGCGGAGGCTAAGAACGCTCCTTTCGCAAATCCGGGAATCGAGCACGTCATCTATATCATCAAGGAGAATCGAACCTACGATCAGGTGCTCGGGGACGTGAAGCAGGGGAACGGCGACCCTTCGCTGGTGCTGTTCGGGCGGAAGGTGACGCCGAATCAGCATGCGCTGGCCGAGCGGTTTGTTCTCCTGGACAACTTCTTCGTCTGCGCCGAGGTCTCCGCCGACGGCTGGAACTGGTCCACCTCCGGCATGGCGAACGAATATGTGTCGCGCAACGCCCCCTACAACTACAGCGGCCGCGGCAAGACCTACGATTTCGAGGGACAGAATAACGGTGTGCCAGTCGATCTGCTCGGCATCCCTGACGTGGCGCGCGCGCCGGGCGGCTATATCTGGGACCACGTCGCGAAGGCCGGTCTATCCTTCAGGAACTACGGCTGCTTCGTAAGCTTTGTGGACCCCAAGACCCGCCAGAAAGAGGGGCCGCTTGCGAAGGCGCCCGACAACGGCCCGAACAAACGGGCGCTGGTCGGGCATACGGACATCCACTTCCGGCAATTCGACGCTGCCTATGCCGACAGCGACGCCTGGCTTACTCACCACGTGCCCTTTCCGAAACAGGTCAAGACCTTCGGAAAGTTCAACGCGACCAGCCGATTCTCCGAATGGAAGCGCGAGTTCGACCAATACGTGAAAGACGGGAATCTGCCGAGATTCAACATTCTCCGCTTTCCCAACGACCACACCAACGGAACCGCGCCCGGCTTCGCATCCCCGCGCGCTATGGTTGCCGATAACGACTATGCCGTGGGCCAATTGGTAGAGGCGATCAGCAAAAGCCCGTACTGGAAGAAGACCGCCATTTTCATTCTGGAAGACGACGCTCAGAGCGGCAACGACCACGTGGACGCGCACCGCTCCACCTGCTACGTGATAAGCCCGTTCATCAAGCGAGGAACGATTGACAGCCGGTTCTACAACACCGACAGCCTTCTGCGAACGATGGAGATTCTGCTCGGGCTGAAGCCGATGAATCAGTACGACGCTGTTGCAACGCCTTTCGCCTTCGTCGGCAGCGAAGCCGGGAACGATGAGTCTTACGATGCCGCGCTCCCGGACCGCAAGGTCATTTCGGAGGTGAACACGGCGACCACATACCGGGCCAGGGAGAGCGCGCGTTTCCCAGTTCGGCAGGCGGATGCAGTGCCAGACGACCTGCTGAGCGACATCGTGTGGCATGCCGTCAAGGGCCGGAACGTACCGCGGCCGCCCGTGCGTTACGGCCTCCAGGCGCTGCCGAAACCGCCGAAACGGGACGATGATTGAGGCGGCTTCAGCATTCCTCCACTGATCCGACCACTTGCTTAAGAATGGGAGCCCAGTCGCCGCAATATGACTTCGCCAAATGTTGACAACAAGCTCGTGGGGTTTGACGCGCGCTTTGCACCGAAGCCTTCCGGCAAGAGTACAATACAGATCGGCCCCATCAATCGCTCGGCTACCTGACGCCAGCGGAGTTCAAACAGCGGTGGCTTCAAGACCGCAATAATGACTAGCGAGTCTAATTCTCATCCTGGCCTAAAAAACCGGGGGCAGGTCACAGTAATGAGCGAAAGAACGTCCTTAAGTTGCCGATTGTATGTCGACGGGCCAACCGGCATCGAGCAGATAAGACAACTAATTGGGGACTATCTATCGAATAGATCGAGTCGACCAACTACGATACATCATGACTTGGATGTTCGTTACAATGATGAATTTGATAATAAACGCAAGCAAGAATTTCCAGATGGCTTCTTGTTCTGTAGATATTATGTGGAGGTTTACACGGATGTCCGGCACGTTCGAGATTCCACAACCATACGCGACGTTGGCGAGCTACTCGAGCTGCTTTGGGACAAAGGCTTCGCTGCTGTGGCAAGTTGCGACTACGAAGCGGAATTGCCACGGCGCGGCGGCTTCAATGACCAATCGGTGCCATGGGTTTCCCTTCAGCAATAGGTGGTTGTCTACGCCAGCTACTCGTATGACGCCAACGGACAGACCACCATAATTCAGCCGCCCACCGGCAGCCCAACCACCTACACATGGGACATGGCGCACAGGCTCAAGAGCGCCATCACTCCCGCGAATCAGCGGTTCACCTTCAGCTACGACTACACAGACCTGCGGGTGCAGAAGCAGAGTCCGGGCGGAACCGAATCGTATCTGTGGGACGGCTCGGACCTGCTGGTTTGGATGGGTCCGAACGGAATCAACGAGCTGACCGCGAGAGGCGCGACACTCGCCAGGGTTATCGGCCACCGAAGCGGCGGAGTAAACCTGAACCGCCAGTACCACACAGACGCAATGGCAAACGTGGAAGCGATAACCGACAGTACCCAAGCTACCGAGGTCAAACCGGTGGTGGATGCCTGGGGCAACCTGCTGAGCGGCTCGGCCACCGACCAGCCCTACGACTACACGGGCGGGTTGGGTTATTGGCACGACCCGGACCTCGGCATGCAGTATGTGCGGGCAAGGTGGCTGAACCCTGCAACCGGCCAATGGCTCTCCCCCGACCCGGTAGATTCCGAACCCCGCTACTCCTACGCCCACCAGATGCCTACTACGCAGGTAGACCCGAGCGGGAGACAGTCCTATCCTTTCGCAGACAACATTAGTCTTCCAGGATTCGGAGTATTCCCACGGGCAATTGGTCAGCGGATATTTGGTCAGGCAGAAGCGGATATTCGCGGAGCCGGTAACCGAATCATCGACCCTGGTTTGCTCGACAATGCTGCAGACATAATCGACCAAATCTTGGGAGCAATTCCGATGGTCGTCGAGGCGCTCTGGAGGCCGTTCATAGAATGGGAAGCGTCCTCGCTTGAACAGGTGTTCCGTTTCTTCCATGTGCCTGCGCCCAGTAATAAGGAGTGGATGGTTTTCCAAGAGAGCGTGCCGTTGAATCTGGGTTATTTATGGTGGCCCCAAGAGTCAAGACATTTTTCGAGGTGATCTTAAGTTAGGATCTGCTCCTTTCTAAGCAGAGAATCCGGCTTGTCTTTTTGTTTGCCTGTGGCTTGGTCGTTCGACTGGATTCCAGAAGGGTCTGGGT
>JBBROJ010000006.1:0-76884 GCA_038229495.1 Chthonomonadales bacterium | reverse complement strand
TGCCGACAGTGGTCGGGAGTTTGCGAACGGTGTTTATGACGAGCAAACAGGACTCGTCAAGTTTCGAAACGTCGGGTGGTTCACAAACCTCGATCACGGCCGCCGCCACCAACAACTTGAGTGCATGACCACGGCGGACAACCTGCGGTTCAGCAAGCACAAGGAGATCAGGGGAAGGGCGGGATACGACCGGTACAACAACTTTGACGCCATCGAAGTGCCGTTCACCGACGCGATCCCCAGCGACTACGACGGCACCATGGGCGTCCCCATCACCTTCCTCGACAAGTACAACCCCGACCAGTTCGAGATTCTCGGGTCGAGCATGACCCTCGGAGTCCCGATGTCCCAATTCGCAAAAAAGGGGAGCTACTTGCAAGGCGGACCGAGGTTCTACATAGACAATGGTGATGGAACCTATCGCCGACAGTACGATAGAATCGTCATCCGCCACCGCGTACGGCCCGCAAAAGGAACGACCGAGTGAAGACCACGCTGAGAACCGACATCACGGTCGCCGACATCTGCAATGGATTTGTGTACAACCAATTGGAGGGCAAAGGGTTGTTCGGGCTGGGCGGGAAGTTGACCATCCAGCCGGAGTACCAGCGGAACTATATTTATTCGGATGGCGGCGGCAAGAAAGAGCAGGCAGTCATCCACTCGCTGCTCAAGGAGTATCCGCTCGGGCTGATCTACTTCAACAAAGTCGGCGAGGACAAGTTCGAGGTGTTGGACGGCCAGCAGCGGGTCACCAGTATCGGGCGGTTCGTTACGAACAAGTTCGCGATCATGGATAACGGCAATCCGAAGAACTTCGACAGTTTGCCCGCCGACCAAAAGGCTCTGATTCTCGACTCGAAGCTTCTGATTTACGAGTGCGAGGGGACCGAGACTGAGATCAAGCAATGGTTCGAGACCATAAACATCGCAGGGGTGCCGCTCAATGACCAGGAACTCCTGAACGCTATCTATTCCGGGCCGTTCGTGACGCTTGCCAAAGCCGAGTTCAGCAACAGCCAGAACGCGAACATCCAGAAGTGGAACGCGTACGTCAAGGGCAGCGCCAACCGGCAGGAGTTTTTGCAGTGCGCGCTGGACTGGGTGAGCAAGGGCGATATCGGCGGCTACATGAACGCTCATCGCAATGTTGCCAAGATCAATGAGCTGAAGACCTACTTCAACAGCGTGATCGACTGGGTTTCAACCGTGTTTATCGACGTTCTCCCAGAGATGCGCGGGTTGGAGTGGGGACGGCTCTACGAGCAATACCACTCCAAGTCATACGATCCGACCAAGGTTTCAGCTGAGGTCAAACGGCTTTATAGCGATCCGTACGTCAAGAGTCGTCGCGGAGTGTTCGAGTTCATTCTTGGCGGCTCTCAAGATAAGAGGCTCCTGGATATTCGGGTCTTCGACGAAGCTACCAAGAAGTCGGTCTATGCGATGCAAAAGCAGGAAGCCGAGTCCAAGAGCAAATCCAATTGTTTGCTGTGCGCGATAGGGCACGACGCGAACAAGAGCAGGATATACAGGCCCGATGAAATGGACGCCGATCACGTTGCTGCGTGGAGCAGAGGCGGCACAAGCACGGCCGACAATTGCCAGATGCTATGCAAGACTCATAACCGTGTCAAGGGCAATCGCTGACGGCACGGTCCGGCTGCGAATGACGCTGTGGAATGTGGCCATGCTGGCCCTCATCCTGCGAGCCCTGGGCGGCGTGGTGCGGTATAGAGTGCTGGCCGACCTGTTCGCGACGGTCGACCGGACCCTGGCCAAACGGGCTTACGCCGCCGAAGGAGTCTCAAGGCTGAACGCTGAATCCTGAATACGGGTTAGTGTGCGGCTGGTTGGGCGGTGGGGACGAGCCGGACCTCGAGGCGGCGGTTCAGGGCACTGGCTATGCGGTCGAGCATGGCGAGGGAGTGGCGGTCGTAGTCAGCATCCTCGAGGCGGGAGATGACTGACTGGTTGGTGCCGATGAGGTCCGCGAGCTGTTTCTGGGTAAGGCCAACGGCGATTCGGGCTTCGTAGATGGCTCTGGCGGCCTGAGATCGGGTTCGCGCGTCGGTTAGGGCAGACTTGTATTTTGGATCGTCGCCGAATTCGATGTCGAGTATTTCGGCGGCGTCGCTGGTGGATGTCTTCATTGTCTGTTACCTCTTTGTCTCTGAGGGACCTGACGAACGTAAGTATGTGCGCTAGGATTGTCAACGAATTTCGTCATTCTTGCGATTGCTACGTCGATATCTGTGGCAGGCATTTCAGCTTCCTTGACGAGGCCGTGCGCCAAAATGGCAGTGGTCTGACCATGGAACCCATATAACAGGCGGTAATTGACGCTGCCGAATCGGACGCGCAACTCGTAAATACCGTCTCGCAGTATGTCGGCGGTCGGTCGCTTTAGTTCCCATCCTTGTTCCTTAAGTTCCAAGATTCGCTCGTGGAACTTTGCCGTGATTCGGCGGTCTCGCTGCTTTATCTCACGCAGCCACTCCAATGCCGGCACGCTGCCGTCGTCATCTTGAAAGAATACGACCGAGACCTGCGGCAACGTTCAAGCCCTCCTCTGTGCATTATATCATATTCGTCATATTCGAGACCATCAAGCCGGAATCACGCGGAGGCAAATGGGGAACCTGCGGGACGCGCTGATAGATTTGACAATACAACCGTTTGCGGGCACAATCGAAATATGACCACAAAAAAGTAAATTGTTACGGATGGACAACGTTCTCATCGTTGTCGAGGACATCGAGGCTGCCAAAGCGTTCTTCGCCGAACTCGGTATGGAATTGGAAGGCGAGACGACGGTAGAGGGGAGTTGGGTGGACCGCGTCGTTGGGCTCAACGACGTCCGTGCCGACATCGCCATGATGCGGACCCCGGACGGCCACAGCCAGATCGAGCTGACGAAGTTCCACACGCCGCCGGCGGTCAAAGCCGAACCGGAAAGCGCGCCGGCGAACACGCTGGGCATACGCCGCATCATGTTCGCTGTCAACGACACCGAAGACGTCGTTGCCCGCCTGCGCAGCCACGGCGCCGAGCTCGTCGGCGAAATGGCGCAGTACGAGTACATCTACCGTCTCTGCTTCCTGCGTGGCCTTGAGGGCATCATTATCGGACTGGCCGAGCAGCTTAGTAATATAGCCTCCTGAAACTTGACACGAAACAGGAGGCAATGTGTAATGTGTAAGGATTCGCTTATCCTCCCGGCCGCTATCTCTCCCGATGGGACACGGTCCGGCTGCGGATGACGCTTTGTCCATTTCAAAAATAATTCACCTATTTTCAAAATACATGTGTAAAACAGCTATTTTGAACGGCTATATACATGTGTAAGACAGCTATTTTGAACGGCCATATATATGAGAGTGATCGATTCTTAGCCTACTTTCCGTCCACCCGCTCACCCTCCTAATCCCTAACCCCTGACCTCTGCTCACCCGGCCGACGGGCCGTTCACATATCCTGATCGCCGTTCCTGGTGTGCCCCTCTTCGTGTCCTCGTGTCTGCGTGGTTCAAGCGCCTTACGCCTTCTCGCGCAGCCAAATAGGTCCTGCCTATAGTTGCAGGCAACCCAGTCGGTAGCCGTACAAAAGTCGGTAGTCTTACAAAACTGGTCGTCAGCAACACCCATAGTCTACAGATTCACAAACCAGTCGTCCATATCAAAGCCCGCCCCGCCCACATGCACTCCTGCCGATTTGGCAGCGTATCGCGAAATCACCCTGTCTTCCTTTGAGGGAAATGGAGTTCGGTATGAGGGGTAAGGGGCGGCATAGTCGTCATCGACGTACATCGGCTGCGCGAAAAAAAGCAGCCCGGACAGCCATCAGGCATCCGGGCGCGCCGCACCTTGATAACCTGCTCTAATTAGAAACGCAGTAACCACAGCATGACATGCTGTGATTCGGCCCCTTTGAAATCAAACGGAAGAGGCGGGCATGAAGGGAAGTCGATTGCATGGCGCGAAAGCTGTCTCAACTCACATTGCCGCCCGACAGGAGCGCAGAAAATGAACACACGCACGATTCTGATCACACTCGCCTTCTGCCTCCCTATCGCTGCCGCAGCGCAGACGCACCAGGACCGCCTGAAAATGAAGCCCCAACTGGAATCGCCGCGCAATGCCGAGTTCAAGTTCGGCGGATTCATCGGGGATCGAATCGACGCCAATGTCCAGGGCTGGCTTCTTCCCGCACCCGCCTCAAATCCGGCCATGCTGCAAATATTCCGAGATCGGGATCGCGATCTCATCCCGACGCGCGACCTCGTGCCGTGGGCCGGTGAATTCGCGGGCAAATACCTCATTTCGGCAGTCCAGGCGCTCCGCCTCACGCGCGACCCGGCCCTCAAGAAGTCCGTCTCCACGTTCGTCAAGGACCTGATTTCCACGCAGCGCGCTGACGGTTACCTGGGACCCTTCCCGGCGGCTGAAGGAATGGTGGGCAAGGGCCGGTGGGACCTCTGGGGCCAGTACCACGTCATGCTCGGCCTGCTGCTCTGGTATCAGGATTCAGGCGACATGGCGGCGTTCGCCGCATGCCGCCGCTGCGCCGATCTCTTCTGCAAGACGTTTCTCGATTCGGGAAAGCGCGTCGTGCAGGCAGGCTCCGAAGAGATGAACGAATCGAGCAGCCATCTCTTTACGCTGCTGTATGAAGAGACCGGCGAACAGCGCTACCTCCGCATGGCGCGGGAGATCGAGAAGGATTGGGAGACCCCTCCGTCCGGGGACTACATTCGCACCGCGCTTGCTGGCGTACCCTTTTACAAGACGCCCAAGCCGCGCTGGGAAGGACTGCACAGCGTTCAAGCTATCGCCGAGCTCTACTTCATCACCGGTGATCCCCGGTACGGCAAAGCATTCGAGCAGATATGGTGGTCGATTCTGGAGGGCGACCGCCACAACACAGGAGGGTTCTCCTCCGGCGAGCAGGCAACCGGTAACCCTTACGATCCGCGTCCTATCGAGACCTGCTGCACGGTCGCGTGGATGTGCATCACCCGCGACATGCTGCGAATGACCGGCGACAGCCGCGCCGCCGACGAATTGGAGCTGGCGACGTGGAACGGGGCAGCGGGCGCGCAGTGCGCCACGGGCCGCTGGTGGACCTATAGTACGCCCATGGACGGAGAGCGCAAAGCGTCCGCACACGAGATAGTTTTCCAGGCACGGGCGGGCAGCCCGGAGCTCAACTGCTGCTCTGTAAACGGGCCGCGCACTCTTGGATTGCTCTCCGAATGGGCCGTCATGAACTCCTCCGACGGGCTTGCCCTGAACTGGTACGGCCCCTCCACCCTCGCGGCTCATCTCCCGTCGGGGCAGAAGGTGAAGCTGATTCAGGAGACCGATTTTCCCGTGGGCGGCAAGATACGACTTACCGTGTCACCCGAAAAGCCGGAGCGGTTCACCCTGCGGCTTCGGATACCGGGCTGGTCCGGAGTAACATCGGTACGGATCAATGAAGAGGAGCAGCCAGGGATTCAATTGGGCTCTTACTTGCCGATTGATCGCGAGTGGCTTCCAGGCACGCGCGTAGACATCGTGCTCGACATGTCGACGAAGCTATGGGTCGGGGAAAAGGAGGCAGCGGGCAAGGTCTCTCTCTACCACGGCCCCATTCTCCTGGCCTACGATCCGCGCTTCGACGTCTTAGACCCGCGGAAGCTCCCGGTAGTCGATCCGGTTCGCTATCCCGATTCGCCTCCATCCTGGCCCACATATCCGAAGCCCCTTCTTCTGCTCCGGTTTCCGGCCGCCGGAGGCAAAACGATTGTCCTCTGTGACTTCGCCGGCGCGGGCGCGGCGGGAAATCCCTATGTTTCATGGCTGCCGTTGCCGGGACAGACGCCGCTTATGTTTAACCGCGCCAATCCGCTCCGGCTCAGCGATATGATCCCGGTTGGAAAAGGAGTCGGCCAAAAATGAGTGAGTATCCTGTTGAGTTGACCCGGCGCGGCCTCGTTCAACTCGCCGGAGTTGCCGCGCTTACATTCTTACGTCCAGGCTTTGCGCGCGCATGTGGCGAGTCGGCCCCTCCCCAATTCCTTCTGGAGTGGGGAAAGCGGGGTAAGGAAGAGGGCGAGTTCAACGTGCCCATCGGAATCGCAGTCAACAGCCGCGATGAAGTGTTCGTCACGGAGTTTAGAAACAATCGCGTGCAGAAGTTCGATTCCGGCGGCAAGCTCCTCCAGGTCCTCACGCTGACGGTTGAACAGCCGGGTGGAATCGCCATTGACCGCGACGGCAATATCTACGTGGCTCATCTCATGCCCGGCAAAATCACGGTCTATAACCCAAAGGGCGAGCCAATTCGCGAGTGGGGTAAGCCTGGCACGGGGGATGGCGAGATGCAGCAGCCGGGCGGACTCGCAGTCGCCAAGGACGGATCTATCTACGTGGCGGATGAGGTGAATCACCGGATTCAGCAGTTCAGCGCGAAGGGCGTGTTCATCCGCAAGTGGGGCGAGTACGGCAACGCGACCGGCCAGTTCGGCGGCATGGACAAGCCCGGCAACCGCACCGGAGGTCCGCAGTTCGTGACAATCGATTCGCACGGATGCGTTTACACGACCGAGGCGGCAAACGGGCGCGTGCAGAAGTTCACACGTGAAGGCAAGTACTTGCTATCATGGGGCGACAACTCGACGGAGCCTGGCGGATTTGGAGGCCGCCCGAAGAATCTGCCCGGTCCTATCGCCATCGCGGTTGATAGAAAAGGGCGCGTTTGGGTCAGCGCCACAAACCACAAAGTACAGGTATTTACTGCGGAGGGAAAGTTCATCTTCGGAATGGGCGGTCAGGGCAAGGAGCCGGGCAAATTCGTGACGCCTCACGGCATGGCCTTCGATTCACGCGGGCACGTCTACATATGCGACACCCAGAACTGCCGCATCCAGAAGTTCGCAACATGAAACTGCAACGACACTTTCACCACGAAGACACGAAGACACAAAGAACGGCAAAATCCTATTTGGATAGGATTTATGGGAGGAATCCTATCCAGTCAATCCTGCTAATCCCGTCTAATAAGCTCTATCTTGGTGTCTTCGTGTCTTCGTGGTTCATTTTTTGTTCTGGCCTTGCTCTTGCGCAATCGCCGGAGATTGCAACGATTCTGCCGGCTGGAGCGCCGCGCGGCGGCGTGACGACCATTCGGGTAACGGGCAAGAATTTGGCCGCAGGGAAGGTCTTCATCAGCGGAAAGGGCGTCACGATTCAGTCCGTAGTACCCGATTCTTCGGGCAGCGCGGCGGAAGTCAAGCTCGTCGTGGCGGGTGACGCGCCGCTCGGCTGCCGCGAAGTGCGTATAGGCACAACCCACGGGGTCTCTCATCCGGCGTGGATATGCGTCGATGTCTTTCCCAACGCACTGGAAACTGGACAAGGCGACGCGGCGCACCCGCAGGCGCTGGAGAAGACTCCCATTGTCCTGAACGGAGTCATCAAGGCGGCGGGAGAGCATGACGTTTATGCTGTCACGGCCCGCGCCGGGGAAACATGGGCGTTCGAGGTAAACGCCGGGCGCATCCACTCGCCGCTCAGTCCGCTGTTGGAGCTGCTGGACGCGGATGGGCGTCAACTCGCGCGGGGCGAGCCGGCGCAGGGTGGCGACCCGCGTATTTTGCATAAGTTCGAGAAGGATGGCCGATACCAGGTCGCGATTCGTGATTCCCGATCTCAGGGAGGGCCGGATTTCGACTACCGGCTTGCCCTCGGAGCGATTCCGGTTGTCACCAGCGTGATTCCCCATGGCGAGAAGCCCGGTCGCAACATTGCTTTACAATTAACCGGCGTCAACCTTGGGGCGACACGAAAAACCGTAGTGTCTATTCCGGCAGACACGCCGCCCGGTCTCTACTGGACGACCGTAAAGACGGTAAACGGATTCGCGCTCCCCTTTCCATTGCTGATCGATTTTCTGCCGGTTGTCGGTCTCACGGAAACGGACGCCCTGATGCCGCTGCCAACGCTTCCCTGCTCGCTGGAGGGCGCTTTCGCGACCTATCCGCGCTTAAAGTTCGCGTTTCAAGCCGGACCCAAGGATACGCTGCTTTTTGACCTGTTCGGCAGGCGCATCGGATCGAGCGTATCGGGAATGCTGCAAATCACGGATATGGCAGGCAAGGAGATTGCATCGCGAGCCGCTGCGCAGGGTGGGGATTCGCAAATCCTATTCACGCCGCAGTCGGAGGGAATATACGTCGTTGAATTGAGCGATCGTCAGGGACGGACGGGGGCCGATCACTACTACAGGCTTGCCGTACAGCGGGCTGCCCCCGACTTCCGCCTATTGTTGGAGACGGACCGGCTGGAATTGCCTGCTGGAGGGTCGACCAAACTCACAGTACGCCTTGAGCGGCTTGGCGGATTCGACGGCCCTGTAACGATCTCAGCGGCCCCCATGCCGCGCGGTCTCACCTTTGGCGGCGGCGCGATTGCAGCCGGGCAGACTACCGTTGAGCTTACTCTGACCGCCGCTCCGAACGCTATTTCGGCTCCTTCACTCATTACACTGCGCGGTTCCACGGTAATCGGCGGCAAGTCTGTGACGCGCGCGGCGCTGCCACAGGCGCAAGTTCCGGCAGCCAGCACAGGGGCCGGACCCGCCAGTATCTCGTGCCAGCTCCTGCCGCTCGCCATCACAAAGTGATCCGCCACGCCAGGCTATAGCGCCTCGCAGCCGCGCCGCGCATCAGTTGTAACTGCATCGATCCGGCTGCGCACGCCCAGCTTTGCAAGTATGAATGCGAAGTGGGACTTTACGATTGGCAGGCTCACAGACGGGATCGCGGCGATCACCTTGTTCGGCTGGCAGTCCTCGACGACATCGGCGGACATGGGTAGAATAATCCAGACATACCCCAAAGGCGGGCATCCAATTCATTGAAGTGACTGCCCGCTAATCGCCTGGAGAATCCACCTTCCATGTTCTTTCCCCACGCCGTCTGGTGGCGAGCTCTCAACGACGTTGAGGCATCTCTCGCGTTCGACTACTTCGCTGGCATCTCGGCCGCGCCCTCGGAACTTTCAGTATGCGCGGAGGGGTGCGACTGCCGAATGCGCGCCGCGCTGCACCGATCCGCCGGGGCCGCAGTCAAAGCATGTGGATTTGCAGCGGCTCCGCCCTTGCTCCCGCGGCGCCCCATCACTAAGACGGTTCGCCGAATCGAAAGCGCCATCCGCCGTGGAACTCCGGTCGTTTGGATTGACGGGGCCAAAGGAGGAATCGTGCGGGGAGTGTCCTCGGATGGGATCCAGGTCCTTACCCTTGAATTTGGAACACCTGGCATGGATCAAGGCGGCTTGTGGATAGCGAAGTCCCTGTTGGCCGATTCTATTGACAATGCCCGTATTTACCTTGTAACCAGATCGCCGGAGCGTCGCGGAACGAGGAGCCAAAGAGAGCTTCGCGGCCTTGCGGAATGGGCGGCGGCGGCGCTGCGTCCATCATCGCGGGGCGGCTGCGTGAAAGGAGGTCCGCTAGCGCGTCATGCGGGCGGGCTGGCTGCGTATAACCTCTGGGACGAACAAATGCGGCAACATGGAAATCAGGCGACGTTTGTCACACGGATTAGCACGTGGATTCAGGTACGGAGGACCGGGGCTGCATTTCTGACACGACTGGCCGGGAAAAAGAGGTCGCGCTACGCAAACCTGCTGCGCCGTGCCGCCGAACTCTATGAACAAGAGGCCGCTGCCCATTGGGAACCCGCGCGTGCCCGCATACAAAGTGCCGGCAGCATGGTATCGAATGAGACTCGCAATACCGTGGAAACAGCAAGATATATCGCCGAAGAGGCAGCCCTGCTCGTGGCGGAGGCGGTATATACTGGCCTAAAGCTGCCCCCAGTCGTGGTCGGCGCGCTCCTGGAGGACCCGCATGAACTGCTGGCCGGAGTCGCGCTCAACGAGGTTATCTATCTGGCACGGGCAGGCGCGCGTCCCCTGCGGGAACTTGCGGCGCGGCGGCTAGCAGGCTCGGACAACTCCTCCGCCGTCTCCGCCCTTATCCAAAATCTCTACGACAGCGATGGCCGTACTGCGGAAACCGCGCTCTGGGCGCTGCTTCAACAACCCCGCCCTGGATCGTTTAGAACGCTGGTGAACGTGGTCAAAAACGGAGAGCGATTCCGCGCGAATCTGGACTATCCATTTACCATGCCCGCACTCGCTGCATATGCCGAAATGCTCGGCCCGGGCGCGCAAGATGAAATAGTTCAGTTTCGCTCCGGCGTGGCGGCGGATTCACCAGAGAATGGCTTGCTGGGCGATATCGACGCCCTGTTAGTCGCGCTCCGCTGTTCTCCCCGGCGATAGCCTCAGCAGAAGACTCGTCACCGCCGCGGAAAGGGAGCCGATGAGCGAGAACCAATGCGGAAGCACGAATAGTCCCACAACACAGCCGGCCGCGAATCCAGTGAGTATCCACCACACTTGCCCGGTTCCGGCATCTCTCGTATCCAGCCTATCTTTCGCGTCTTTCGTATCTGCAGCTTTTGATTCGGGGGCATCTTCGGGCGTGGCCTGGGGCACGTGCGCTTCCTCTTCCACCGGTGCAGGGTCTTCGTCAGGCACAGGCTCGACCATATCCAAAGAGGGCGCAGCGCCGTTGACTACCGCCAGATCGTCTTCCGCCTCCGCGCCCTTCAATTGCGCCCGATGACGCTGCGCCCACTCCGCAAGGTCTCGTTTCCGCTTTTCTTCGCGCTCCTCATCTTCGCGCAGCAGGTTATCCCGGATGGCGAGCTCTCGATCTTCCCTGGCCTTTCGTTGGCGGAAAAGTCGCTCCTGTACCTCTTTCTCACGATTCTTGCGATCTGTAATGAAACGCTCGAATCTCTGACGGCGGGCCTCCCGGTCACGGCGTTTCAATTCCAGCGCGCTAAGGGGAGGAGCGTGCAGCGTGTCGATCGCCCGACGTCTCTTGGGTTCCGGCATCACCGGCGATCCATTGGCGGAAACAACCAGACCCTGGGTGATCACCTCGCCCACCGCGCTGCGCAAAAGTCTGAGAGTTGGGCTGACGCAGGCCACCGACCATTCACCGACCTGCAGCGAGGGTATTTCACCCTCGTGCCGCACCAATGCCACAATTGACATCTGCTCCGTTTCGGGATCGCACAATACCACGGTGCGATAGACCGATTGAGGCAGCATGTCTACGGCGCGCTGGCACTCTCGCACCTGTTTGCGCAACTGGTTCGATCTGATGACGAATACGGGGTCCACCTCAGCGGTAGACTGACGGTGGTTTGCTAAAAATTGGTCGCGCCGATCCTGTATCTCGAGGAGACGGCGCTCGTAGGGCTGTCTCATTTCGAGGAGAGCCTGCTGGACTTCATTGAGGGACGGCGGGTTCTTCATCGTATCTGGTCCACATTATCGGTCCACTATTCTCTTATTGTGGCGGTTACCGGCGCATCCGTGAGGTCTTCTCTTACACCCTCGGCTAAAAACTCGTAGCTTGCCGGGGGGGCTGGCGCGCACAAGGCCGCTGGAAATTTCGCTCCAGCGGCCTTGCTGCTCGTTCGAGAAGAGATACCTGCGGGTTATCGCGACGGAACAGGCTACGAGATTTAATCGGATCGATACCTGCGGCAAGCCGGTTGCTCACTCCCCGCGATTCGTGACTGAATCAGGTTTCCTATGGCACTGGCCTTATCGGCTCGGCTGCTTTGCGAACAGCCGAACGGGGAATGACGGGTAGAGATTGACGAGCCAGGATCGCGGCATCGTCATTCGAAGCAGCGGTCACAGCGCGAAATGTCGTTTGTTGCGAATCAACGCTGCCATACACGCGAATCGGATTATTAGCATCGTCGTCAGTGAAACTGCCCTCGTTACCCACTGCCGATCTAATCCAAGCCATCAGCCTCTTCCGGTCAGCTTTATTTAGATGCGCTGAGCTGATGCCGCTTCCAGAGAGAAGAGATTTCTTCTGAAGCTCCGGCAAGCAGCTGTAGAACGAAAGAAGAGGATACAAGGGAAGAAGTTGATCGAATTCGCCAACCCCTCTACCTTGAAGCGTCATCCACTGTTTCGAGTTGAGAAGTCCCAACTCAGCGTACTGTTCCAGGCCGAGCGGGTGATTCTTAAAAGCTTCCTTGATGCGCGTCATGGTGGCTTCAGGAACCAGCGCCTGGCGATCCAGGAACCAGAGTTTGCGTTGCACCATGTGGACGCTCCCATGTTTCCACCACATCGCGTCTCCCCAGAGGATAGAATCGAACATCGCTTCGAGCGTGCGCTTGCCGGCCGCGAGAGGACGCTGCTCCTCCGTTTTCTGAAATACATAGCTCTCGGAGATTATATTCACCTGGAGCGTTTCCGCAATCTTCTCCAACAGCTCATCGAGATTCTTGCCGCTCAGCGTACCGGACAACACCAGCGGGCGTCGCGCATCGGCGTACTCCTCTTCCGAGCGCATTGCGTTTAGATCGCCAAAAATCCTCGATGATGTCGTGCCGTAGATCGTACTGGCGTGACTGGCCATAGAGCTTTTCAACTCGACGACGATTTTTCTATCGGCCCCCTCTTCGACGGATCGAAAGGCGACCTCGTCCGGGTTGGAATTTGGCAGGTCTACCCCTAATGCTTGCGCGCGAGCCTCATGCGCCTGAAGGAGGTCTTTGGCGCCCCGGCGAAATTCCGGGGACGCCTGTGACAGGGGAAAGCGTAGTCGTTCGCCGTTGTACAGACGCTGCCTCTGGTCTGCGGAGAGTTGACCGACCATCCCCGCGGCCGCGCGGCCATCCGGGGCTTCCAACCGGCCCGCCAGGATTGGATTCTCTTTCTGAAGTTTCTCCAACTCTTCCGGAGAATAAGATACGGCTTTAATCGCATCTTCAATCCCCTCCCGGAAGGCATCGTCACCCCTGGCAATCAATCGCTCCTCGGCCGCCTGCTGGTCCCTGCTCCGATATAACTCATAAGCAGGAGGACCCTGCCCGTCCGCGGCATCGATTCGTTTCCAGGCCAGGTGCAGTGTCTCAGCCAGGCGGGCCTGCAAGGCGCCGAGAGGGAGATTGCGGACGAAGACAGAGACATGCAGATCTGCCGTCTCAGGGGAAGAACGCAATGCCACGCTGCTCGTTTTGGAGAGAATGGCGAGCAGCTCCCTCACTGTCTTCGCGCGTTCATGAACAGACACACGCTGTGCCAGTCTATTGTCGTTGTCGCGAGCCCCTGGCGGCAATTGTCCCCGGGCTAAAGCTGCACAGCCTGCGAGGGACCAGGCGAGCATCAGCGTGTAAAGTATGCCGCACCGCGCGCGTCTAAGCATGATACATTCTCCTGACATACGAGGCATTCGTTCAGCCGGCCGCAACGGACAGGTTGAGCAGTCCAGGACGCGAGATGCTCAACCTGCCGAGTTGGATGTCATTGACGCGATTGGTTTGGCCTAATTGGTGATTGTGATCGTCAAATCCCTGTATGTGCCCAGATGCTCTGTAGCGTTGTTGATCGTGTAGTTGGTTTTTGCCCAAATGGCCGCCGATCCGACCGCGAGACTGTTCGTCACTCCCGTGAGATTGTTCAGCGTGTAAGACCATGATCCGGCCTCGCCCCCTCCCCACGAATGGCTTGTGCCGCTCCCTGCGACCACGGACGTGACGCCGCTCTGCGTAGTTCCATTCTTCAAAATGACACCGACTCTATCCCCGTTATCAGGGCTGTCCACTGTGCGCGAAAAACTGATGGTGTGATCGCTTGAGACAGGGACATAGGAGCCCACGGTGTAAGATGCCCCCGCCGTTGGGGACGTTATAGTCGCATTAGATGAGTTGTAAGTCGCTGTTGCGATCGCAACCCTGGCAATAATCACTGTCGCGCAAGCTGTAAAAGCGATTGCGGCGATTGCGGCACGAGCACGTAATGCAAACATGGAACAAATCCTTTCTCAGCGTAATTGCTGAACGCGAACGAGCAGAACGTCAGTGGGTGTATGACGCACGGCAGCCGGGTGGGAGCCGAGTTTATCGTATGATGTGGCGTATTGCATATCCGGATTCACAGTAAACGTGCTGCCATCGCTGATCGCTCTAATACCAGTAAACGTGCTTTGTCCTTTACCGTGGCCGTCCTCTAATATGACAAGCGCGTCCTCCTTTACGATTAGGCGTTTGGCAGCAAACTGCAGATATCGCTCCTGCCGCTCGGCGCTGAGAGCAGCCGTGGCGGTACGTAGAAGCTTCGCGCGGTCCTCGCGGGCGACCCTCAACGTGAGGCGCGTTGCTGTAAGCGGGACGTTCCATTTCTCGTCGCCCGCGACCATTGTGGTTACTCTATGTTCAAACCTGGAGAAGGTGAAGAGTGGGTTAGCGTTTCGTAGATATGCTAGGAGGGCGTCGTCGTCTTTGAACGGCTTGGACTCTGACGCGAATCCCTGAACGACCGTCCATTGCTCAGGGTGATGCGTCAACTCCGATGGTGTTGGATTCCGCTTCAAACCGGGCCGAACGACCCATACAGTGATCTGATATTTCCGGGAGTCTTGAGGAGCGGCTGCCGCTTGCGCCGCTTGTAAAGGCTGAGAAGACGTGTAAAAGGCCACGACGAGGGACAATAAAAACGTGAGATACGCAAAGACTCTCATCATCGGCCACTTCCTTGTAAAAAGGACGCTGGGCACGGATGCTATTACATGTGGATATTAGCACGTACTGCAATGCGTGTCAAACTATATTTTTAGCGCTCCCAGCGCGCACAAGGCCGCTGGAGATTTCGCTCCAGCGGCCTTGCTGCTCATTCAGGAAGAGATGCCTGCGGGTTATGTCAGCGGCGGGATGTAATCACCGTGCGCCGCAATGAGCTCATCCACCATGGACCATATCTGATCCAGCGTCAGCTCGCTCGACGTATGCGGGTCCATCATGGCCGCCTGGTAGACGTGCTCGCGCTTTCCGGTAAGAGCCGCTTCAACCGTCAGCGATTGCACGTTCACATTCGTCATCATAATAGCCGCGAGCTGTTTCGGCAGATCGCCCGCCGGGGTAGGCTGGATACCGTTCCTGTCTACGAGGCAGGGCACCTCGACGCAGCAGTCCTTCGGCAGATTCGTGATGAGATCGTTGTTCCGCACGTTGCCATAGATTACTCGCGGAACTCCGGTCTCCATCGAGTGGATAATCAGGGACCCATACTCGTGGCTCCGCTTTATCTCTACCGGCTCTTCGCCCTCGAAGGTTTCTCGCATCGACTTCCAACCCTCAATCTGGCTCACGCATCGCCGGATATATTCGTCGAGCGGCACGTTGAATCGCTCGATCAGCTCGGGGTGGGCGGACTTGATAAAGTAGGGACAGTATTCCGCGAAGTGCTCGCTCGATTCGGTCACGAAGTAGCCAAGCCGGGCCAGCATCTCGTAGCGGACGCGATTCCCGTCGGGTATGCGATTCTCCTCGATCACTCTGCGAATCAGCGGATAGAGGTCCTTTCCGTCCCTTTCAAACCGCAGGAAGAAGGCCATGTGATTGATGCCGGCGCAGAAGTAATTGATCTCTTCCAGAGACACGCCGATGTCCCTGGCGAGCTGCCCGGCGGTCCCCTGCACGCTGTGGCAGAGGCCGACGGTTCGAATCTTCGTCGCACTGTTCACGATCCAGCATAGCATTGCCATGGGGTTGGTATAGTTCAGGAACTGGACGCCAGGGCAAAGTTCTTCCATATCCCTGCACATATCAAGCACGACCGGAATGGTCCGTAGCGCGCGCATGATTCCGCCGATTCCCAGCGTATCGGCAATGGTCTGGCGCAGCCCGTATTTCTTCGGAATCTCGAAATCGAGGACCGTTCCCGGCGCGTAGCCTCCCACCTGAATCATATTGATAACGTAATCGGCCCCATCAAGCGCGTGTCGCCGGTCCGTGTGCGCGGTGATGCGGGGGCGCGCGCCGACAGCCTGGCCTACCTTGCGCGCCACCACTTCCGAGACACGCAGCCGCTCTTCGTCGATGTCCATTAGCGCGACGTGGCTGCCGGCCAGCTCGGGAAAGCTCAAAATGTCGCCTAGCAGGTTCTTCGCAAATACGGTGCTGCCCGCTCCGATCATGGCTATCTTAGGCAAGGTGAATTCCTCCGGTTGTGAGTGCGAGGTAGATTCGGTGGACCGGCGCGCAATTCCTGCGGTGAATCAAGTGCGGAGAATCTCGCAAGCAAATCGCACGCGGAGTTGCTGTTAGAATTTTGGATCGTATGATTACCTGGCAGATGTGGAAAGGAGATGTGTAGCGATGACTCCGCTGCTGTGTATAAATTGCTCTGCCTGCGATAAGATGAACGCCAGTACGATATCGCCGGCGGCCATGCCGAAACTGCTGGATACCAAGAGGTAGAAACGATCATGAGGAAAAACGCACGAGGCTTTACGTTAATAGAACTACTTGTCGTGATAGCTATTATCGCTATTCTTTCGGCGATCCTTTTCCCTGTTTTTGCTCAGGTGAGGGCTCAGGCGCGGGCCACGACATGCGCAAGCAACTTCCGGCAGCACTCGTCGGCCATCACAATGTACCTGCAGGACTATGACGAGCTTATGCCGCTCACCGCGACGTCGTTCGAGCTGACTTCGCCTCCAAACCGAGTTCTAGGAAATCTGATACAGCCGTATCTGAAGAGCTACCAAATTCTGGAGTGCCCGTCGGACGTAGCCGATGCCAACGACCGCCTCACCGTTGAAGTCCCCCCTCCGGATACAGATTCGCAAAGGGAATTCAATCTCGCCGTCAAGAACGATTTTGGATTCAACTATCAGTACCTCTGTCCAATGACATCAACCGATGCCATACCGGCCATGGCGCTTCCGACAGCCAACGCGAGTATTGCAAAGCCCTCGGAGACGATTCTGGGCGTGGACGCGGTCTGGAATCGAACTGCTTCCGGCGCGCCGTATGGAGGCGGTAACCTCTTTATCGATCCGCCTTGCCGGGCCTATGCGGATGGGTCGGACAGCTTTCCGTCCCAGGGAGGCTATCCCTGGTTCTTTTGGTACGGCGGATGGACGCTCAGCCAACCGCTCGCTGCCAACGTATTTGGCGCCGTCTGGCCATGGCACGGAGAGAGAGTGACTGTCGCGTTTGTCGATGGGCATGTGAAATCTCTGCATATCAACCAGCTTGCGGCCGGATGCGACGTGCAGGATGCCTGGGGCGGCGCAATTACCGATCGCGACGCCTACATATGGGATCTAAACTAATGGCAATCAAATTCGTAAGGAACGCACCGCCCGCCCGGCTAAAGGCGGCCACCAAAGGCTCCAGGGGGTTCAAAGCGCCGGTCACTATCGCATTTGCCGCCGGAGCGATGGGAATCCTCGCATTGTCCATAACGCAGGTCGGCCGCATAAGCCCGAAGCGGGGAGACGTGCAGGGAATAGTTCAGCAGCTTCGCAAAGGGAACCCGGCCGGCTCGACTGCCCTTCCCGCCGGTGTCCAGCCGACGCGCGGCACAAAGATGTGGGGCAAGAAAACCGCCTCGCGCTGAGATTCTGTGGGAACTTCCCCCAACCCCCTCCTTAATAAGGAGGGGGCTTTGCATTGGCACAGTTGAGTGCTTCGCCCCACCACCCAATGCCGTGAAGGTGATACCTGCGGGCTCGCCGAATCAGGGTTCAATAGAGCATGAAGGAACCCTGTTCGCCATGGCAACACGTCTGGACCCCCTCGAATATCTGGAGCGGAGTGATAAGTGGTATCTGGGCGGAGGGCGCGGCGCAATGTTTGCGCCCGCTTTCCCGCGATTCCTCGATTCGCTGGGCTTTTGGGATGAGTCATACTTTGTGGACGTTCGATTGGAGCGTCTCTTCACGGTCCTCATTCTCGACGAGAAGGGCCGGCCGTTGGAGATGCGGCGAGATCGGCGCCGCTGGACGCCCGACGCCCTTACTCAAACCCACGTATCGCCGGACGGCCTGCGAATCCGCGAGGACAAGATTGTCTCCGCAAACGATACGCTGACATCCCGCGTCACCCTCTTTAACGACAGCAAGCGCGCGCGTAATCTCAACTTCATCCTCTGGAGCTTGCAGGAGAGGTCGAGCTTCCCGCCCGGAGTAATGTCTACCAGCGCCGAGGAGACCGCCAGAGCGGGAGATTATCTGACCTTCGCGCACTCGGTCGACTACGGCGAAACGCCATATGCCGATCGCCCCGCGGAGAACGCAGGCTGGGGAGAGCGCTCCGCCGCATCATCGCCTGGCAAGTTAAGGAAGGCAGGGCATGCAGAAAGCGTCCGCCATTCTCTGTACGTCGCGCTCGGAGCCGACCGCGCGCCCGACTCCTATTCCGTGAACCTCACCCAGCGCTCCGACACCGCGCCACTTTGGCAGCTTTCCGTCGTCCCCGAGAAGTTTCGAAATGGTTTGCTGGCAGACGAATTCCGGCCCAACGGGGATACGACGGAAGAAGCCGCAGCTAATCCGTCATCCCTTATCCCTCGTCCCTTAATTGAGGGTCACCTTCATCTCTGCCTGCACTACACGCTGGAGGTTCCGGCGGGCGAGAGCCGCGCGATTCAGTTCGGCGCGAATCTCGCGCTGGATCGCGGGGTGGCGCTCCTTCATCTGCAAAATGACCTTCAGGAAGATGCAGCCGCCGCCAGCCGAGCCGCATGGCAGAGGTACTTCGCGGGCGTCCCCTACTTCGAATGCAGCGACCCGTGGCTTCAGAAATACTACTGGTACCGGTGGTATGGTCTCCGACTGCTTACGGTAGATATTGGCGGTCATCAGATACCAGGTGAAGAGGGAGTCCGATTCCCTTACCCCTGTGTCTTCGAGGGCATCGGCGGCTTTCGGAGCCATATCTCCTATTCCGCGCAATGCCACATGCTGGAGACCGCCTGGCAGCACGACCGCGCGCTCGCCATGGGCTGTATCGAGGGGATGTTCGCGGCGCAGGAGCAAGGGGGCTATCTTCCGGGCCATCTCTACCTCTGGCGGGAGACGCGCGGTTTCTATCACGCTAACTGGGGCGCGAACGCTCTTCAGCTCTACCACATGACCGGCGACAGGGAGTTCGTCGAGCGCGTCTACCCCGACCTCTCGCGGTATGCTGAGTATTTCGAACGGGACCGGGATCGGGAGGACTGGCACCTCTACGACATTCAGGACCAGGGGGAGACGGGCCAGGAGTACATGTCCCGCTACCTGTTCGTCGACGATTCGGCGGACGATTGGCGGTCCATCCAGCTCAAGGGGGTGGACGCGACGGGTTATATCTACCAGCTCCAGCGCGCGCTTGCGGAGATGGCCGTGCTCCTGGGGAAAGAGGATGAGTCAGCGGTCTGGACGCGCAAAGCCGATGCTACCCGCGCCGCCGTCCGGGAGCGTATGTGGGACCCGGAGTGGCGATTCTTTCTCGATGTGGACCCTCGCACGGGAAGCCGCTCAACCTTCAAGGCGGCGGTAGGATTCTATCCGTTCCTGTGCGATATCGCGGGTCGGGAGCATCTGGCCGCCATTAGCGAACACCTACTGAATCCCAAGGAGTTTTGGACCGATTACCCGGTTCCGGCTTCGAGCGTGGACGACCCGTATTTCAGCGCAGAGGGCGAATGGAAAGGCCGGCGGATGTCGTGCCCATGGAACGGACGCGTCTGGCCCATGACCAACTCGCACGTCGCGGAGGCGCTGGCGCGCGCCGCGCTAACCCTGGACAACTCATTGAAGCCAAAGGCGGCGGAGCTGATTCATCGCTTCGTCAAGATGATGTTCTTCGATGGCGACGCGGAGCGCCCCAACTGCTTCGAGCACTACAACCCTTACACGGGCGCGCCGTCCATGTACCGGGGGATCGATGATTATCAGCACTCCTGGGTCATCGACCTGCTGGTCAAATACTTGATAGGCATCCAGCCAAACGGCTCCCAAACGCTGATCCTCGACCCCCTGCCGTTCGAGATCGACCGCTTCATTATGACCGGAATCCACTATCGAGGCCATGTAATCGACGTGTCGTGGAATGTTGCGGAAGGCTATGTCATAGCCGTCGACGGGGTCGAGCGAGCGCGCAAGAGCCAACGGGAACGGACTGAAATTCCCCTGTGAGAGAATATCTGCACGATGATAATCCGTGTTGCCTCCACAGCCGCCCTTTATCTCTCTTCCTTCCCTCGATCGCATCTGCCAACGCTATTTGCACAGCGGCCCGTCCCGCATGCCGGACGGGCCGCTGCATAAACGAGATTTTTGAAACAGGCGATCAGTAGCTCTTTGCGCAAAATCCGCCAGAAGCGTTCACCCAGTTCTGCTGAATAAGGTAGTCCCGAGATCCTAGTTTCATGTTGGCTGTCGATCCGTTGGCTGCATAAGTTGAGCCGAACGTCCATGCGCACTTGTCGGCGTTCTCGTTGCCGCGGCTGTCATACCACGCGTTCAGATCGGGATCCGTAACCGTCTCTTCGAGCTCGTGCGCTATGATAGAAGCCATGCCGTCCGCCCCCGCATTTCCGTTGGGACCCGTCGACTGAGCCTCACATGACGACGGACAGCGATCCGGATTACCGACAAACGAGTACTTTATGTCGCTCCCGAGGATAGTTCCGTGGGTGTGCCAGCCGCAGTACTGCGTGCAGAAACCGGAGGACGCCGTTACATCCGACGAAGTGAGCACAAAATAGACTCCGTTGGTGTCCTTGGGCAAAGCTCCGGTCGTGATGGCAGAAGATACGACCGCCTGAACGGCAGAATCAGAGAGTGATGTGCCCTGCGAGTAATTATCCGTTGTCGAACCAGCGTAGTGAACTGAATTGGAAACCTTGACATTGCTACCATTGTAATACGTTGTATTGATATTGAAGTAGGGTGTTCCGCCGATGCTGTTTGCGAGATCGGTGAGGATCGTAGTAGCGGTGTTCCCGGACCAGTTACCATACCAGATGTAGTATACATTCGTGGTTCCGAGGATCAGGGGGCCGCCGTGATAGACGATTCCGGCGCCGCGATTTCGGCCGCCCGCATTACCTCCCGGCCGATTCGTCTCGCGGCGGGCGTGCACGGCCTTGTCGGAGACGTCATCTTCGTCGTAGTCTTCGGAGTATAGCGAGCCGGCGAGGTTAAGCGCCTTGAACGCGGTCATGTCGGTGGCAGATAGAGAGGCTTCACGCGCGTGGGCAAATACCGGAAAGAGCGATGCGCCGAGAACGCCGACTATGGCGCAGACAGCGGCCGCTTCGCCGACGGAGATACGCGGGCTTCGAGGTGACTGAACGGACATGGGCAATCCTCCTGAGGAAAGAGAACAGCGATCGCGGCTGCGGCGGCCTTCAGCTTGAGCAATTCGCATGACCGGACGCAAGCCGGAATCTGAAGAGTACGTAATGTTACGAAACCACATTCACTGCTCCGCGCGGTTTATCCTGCATTATTGCCAAAACTGGCAGAGGCGCAATTCGCGGCGGCTCACCGTCTTGATCTCCACTTATACATCGTATATATCCGTGCTATCCGCCGCTCCGTTCAGTCCGCCGGTACAAAGGTATCGTAGATGGCTCGAATCGCCGCTTCGTAATCCTCGTTCATCACGCCCGTGATAATGTTGATTTCCGACGCGCCCTGGTCGATCATGCGGATATTGATACCCGCATTCCCAAGCGCGCCGAAAAGACGGGCCGCAATGCCAATCGTGTGGCTCATTCCCTGCCCCACGGTCGCAATCAGCGCCATGCCGTCAAGAATTTCCAACCGGTCGGGCTGTAGGACGCGCTGAATCTCGTCCACGACGGCCACTCGCCGCTCCCGCAGCTCCTCCTCATGCATAATAACGGACATCGAATCGATGCTCGTGGGCGTATGCTCGAAGGATATGCCGTGGCTCTCAAGGATTTGCAGCGCCCGCCTGCCGAAGCCGCGCTCCTGGTTCATCAGGGACTTTTCGATCTGAATCGTGGAAAACCCCTTGCGCCCGGCGATCCCGACCACGGGAAGCTCCGCGTTTGGGCGCGTGGAGCGAATCCACGTACCCGGCAGCTCCGGGGCGTTCGTGTTGCGTATGTGAATTGGAATGCCCGCTTCTCGAACCGGAAAGACCGCTTCTTCATGAAGCACCGAAGCGCCCATGTACGATAGCTCGCGAAGCTCACGATAGGTCACCTCGCGGATTGGGCGCGCGTTCGGTATGAGGCGCGGGTCCGCCATCATGAGGCCGTCCACGTCCGTCCAGTTTTCGTAAGCGGCGGCGCCGACAGCACGCGCCACAATCGCACCCGTCACGTCCGAGCCGCCGCGCGAAAACGTCTTTATCCTGCCATTAGCGTCGCGCCCGTAGAATCCAGGCACTACGACAAGACTCTCCGGCGCTGTCTCCGACAATCTATTCGACGCTATCGTCGGGCCGAGCGTCCGCGCAATAGTCTCGTAGCTGGACGGGTCGAGCCACCCATCCTCCGTAAATCGAATGAGGTCCGCGGCGTCCACGAAGCGCGCCCCAAGATAGCAGGCGACCAGCCGTGCCTGAAGATACTCTCCTCGCGAGGCCAGCCAGTCGGCGGAATCTTCCCTTTTCGCGCCCGCCACCATCCCGGCTTCCACTTCGTCGAGCCAGCCGGGCATGCCCTCGATGCCCAGGTCTTGCGCCATCTCCACATACCGCTCCCGGATGAGCGCGAAGATGGATGCCGCGCTCAAGCCCTCTCGCAGAGTATGGTGGCAGAGGTAGAGAAGGTCCGTCACCTTCTTGTCCGACGCGCTCCGCTTGCCGGGCGCGGATACCACGATAACTCTTCGCCGCGGGTCGGCGCGAACGATGGATGCGACCCGCTTTATCTGCGCGGCGCCCGCAAGGGACGTCCCGCCAAACTTGCAGGCGAGCGGGGATTGGGCTTGGCCGGTCTGAGGCATATTCACATTCCTGTTCGGGTTGGTTGTCCTCCATTCTACCCGCCGCGCGCAAGTCGTGGGAACGCATCCAGGCGGCCTATTCCTTCCTACCCCTCATTCCTTCCTGCTCCCTCCTACTCTTCGCCCGCCACCTTGCGCCATGCAAGCTCCGCCGCCCCCATCACGCCCGCGTCCTCTCCAAGCTCGGCCTCCACAATCCGGCACGTGTGCGCCATCGAATGGATGGAGTGCATGCGCATCGAACGCTCGGCCGCCGGCAGAAGGCCCGATGCCTTGCGGATTCCGCCTCCTATGACAATCAGCGCGGGGTTGAATATGTTGACGGCGTTGCTCAGTCCGATACCCAGGTAGTAGCCGGTCTCCTCGAAAACGCCAAGCGCGACTGCGTCCCCTGCCTTCGCGGCCTCGTCGATCTGCTTCGGTGTAAGCGCTGTTTTATCATCGCCGATCTTCTCGCGGAGCAGCGTTTCGCGCCCAGTGTCTACCGCCCGCAGGGCGCGCTCGATGATGCCATGCTGGCCGCAGTACGCCTCCAGACAGCCGAACGTGCCGCACCCGCACCGCTCGCCGCCCGCGACGATTACATGGTGGCCCACCTCCGCCGCGCCGCCGGTAGAGCCGATCACCAGCCTGCCGTCCACGATCACGCCGCTGCCAATTCCGGTGCCCAGCGTAAACATTACAATGTCGTGAACGTGCCGGCCGGCTCCATATCGAAACTCTCCCAGCGCGGCGACGTTCGCGTCGTTCCCCGCATAGGCGGCCAGCCCCAGCGCCTCGGATACCGGCTCGCAAAAGGGCACGTCCAGGAACATCTGAAAGCGCCCATCAATATCTTCGCCAAAATTGGGAGACCAGCGGATGATTCCCTTCCTGCTGTCGATATGCCCGGGGACCGCGAGTCCGACCGCCCCCATCTCCTCGGGCTTCAGTCCCGCGTCCGAAATCGCCTGACGCACAGTCAAAGCCGTCTGCGCGACAACCCTCGCCGCGCCCAACTTCGCGTCGGACGGATTCCGGGCCTGTCCGATGATCTTCTCGTGTTTATCCACTATAGCGGCGCGCACGTTCGTGCCGCCCAGGTCCACCCCAACCACATAACTCGCGCCGCTTTTCGGCTTGACAATCATTCCTATCCTCCCGACATCCATCCGTTATTCATGATTCCCGCGCAAAGGCCTTCGTCGAATGAGCCCGGCATCTTCACGCCAAACCGCGGAAATACTCCACGCTGCGGCGGACGACGGCCCACTCCTCGTCTGCAACAGTCGCGGAGTCCTCGCCGCGCTCCCATGCGCTGGAGTACGGTTCTTCGGCAGGCCGGCCGCTTGTCCACAAAATCCTGAGAGCGCCGAGCAGGCTGGCGGCATCCCGATTCGGATGGCACTCCCACCATCCCGGCTCCAGCAGCGGGATCGTGCGCGTGGACTGCGCGGCGACCTCGATTCCGGGGACTACGTCGTGACCGTTGGACCGAACGTGGGCGAGGATAGCGGGGAAATCGATTACGCCGCCACCCGCCGCGCAGCGGACGAGCCGATAGCCCTCGGGGGCGAAGTGAATCGTATAGTCCTTCAAATGGATATGTCGAATCAACAGAGCCATGCGGCGAGCGGCCTCCACCGGCTCCTCCCCCACGGCAAGCGGATTCCCGGCGTCCAGGGTTATGCCGTAGGCCGGGCTGGAACCTGACATTTCGTGAAGCCTCAGCATGTCATCGGTCGTGGCATCCTGATGATTCTCCATGGCAATGCACAGGCCCAGATCTTCCGCCAGAGGCAGCGCTTCACGCAGGCGCGCGGAGACCGCTTCCAGCCGCGGCTGCCAACCGCACTCCAGCGTACGGCGGTCTCCGCAGAGGATGTTACTGAGCGTCGCGCGGACCACTTTGGCCCCCGTCTTCGCGGACAGTCTCAGGTAATCGCGCAGATGGTCGGCAGGGTGGTCCACAATCACGCCATAGTCAGCGACGATTCGCATTCCGCGCGCCAAAATTTCCTCGCCCAAATCCCCGGCGCTCCCCTGCACTTCCACGATCTTCCCATCGAAGGACGGTACCAATCGGTCCAGGGGAACCTCGATTCCCGATAGGCCCATCTTCGTTGCGGCATCGAGCAGTCCGGCCGGCGTCAACGGCGACGGATGGATGTTCCCTGCCTTCGTGGGAAGGTAGCCCATGACATGAGGCAGGCTATAGGCGGTCAGAAGAAATGGAATTCGCGTGATCGGCATCGAAAATCTCCAGAGGGCAGGGTTGGGGCGCGGCGAGGACAGATAAGGCACCAGAGTTTTCGCCCACAGCCTGGCAATCTCCTTCCCTTCCACGCCCAAGTGACAGTTCAACCTCTGTGAGAGTGAATCGCCCCGCAGAGGCTCCGCCACGGGCAAAATCCCCGTGGCTACCAAAAATGACCACAGGAAACCACGCTAAAGCGTGCTCTGGCTGCCCGCTTTAGCCTGCTTCAGCAGGGTTTCCGGCGAAGCCGTCTAGCCACGGGGATTTTGCCCGTGGCATCGAACGCAATTCTCATTGAGACTGAACGAATTCACGACCAACGGGTGCCGGATATGCACAGCGCCACACTGAGAAGGGAATGCGATGGCCCAGGGCGAATCAGAACTCAACCAGGCATTCTACTTATTGCCGAGCCAATGGCGCATATCGGAGGTTCTCTATGACGAGTCCGTTACGTTCAATCAAATCTATCGCGGGTTTACATTCCGTTGTCATTCTCGCTGCACTTTCGATAGCTGTTCTAACTCTGGCACCTCTCGAGTCCGCGTCCGCCCAGGCGGCCAGACCTTTCCTCAGCCCGATGTTCACCGACAACATGGTGCTGCAGCGGGGAATCCTCGCGCCGGTTTGGGGATGGACCACGCCCGGCCAGAAGGTTACCGTAAGCATGGAGGGCAGGACCGCCTCGACGACGGCGGACGCAACCGGCAGATGGATTGCCAGGCTGGGCCCATTTACAGCAGGAGGCCCATACACGCTCTCCGTTGCCGGCCCACAGAATATTTCGCTGAAAAATGTCCTTGTAGGCGACGTCTGGATATGCTCCGGGCAGTCGAACATGGAGATGGGGATCGGCCAGGTGAATAACGCCAAGGAGGAGATTGCGAGCGCTGAATATCCCCAGATTCGGCTGTTCACCGTTCAGAAGACCATTGCCCTGGAACCACGAAACACAGTTATCGGCCAATGGGACCTCTGCACCCCTACGACCGTCTCATCCGGCGGCTGGGGCGGGTTCAGCGCCGTCGCCTACTTCTTCGGACGAGAGCTTCACAAAGAGCTGAAGGTTCCTATCGGCCTGATTCATACCTCCTGGGGAGGCACGATTGCCGAAGCGTGGACAAGCTCCGAGGCCCTCCAGGCGATGCCGGACTTCAAGCAGGCCGTGGCGCAGGTCGTCATGATGCGCGATGCCTCTAAAGGCTCCTTCGACATGGATAAAGCCATGGCGGCGTGGTGGGCGAAGAACGATCCCGGCTCTGCCGGCGAAATCGGATGGGCCGCCGTAGACTTCTCGACAACCGGCTGGAAGACAATGAGCCTCCCCGTGGAGTGGGAGAGCGCGGGCCTGCCGGATTTCGACGGCATCGTGTGGTTTCGCCGGGAGGTGGAGGTTCCCGCGGACGCGGCGGGGCAAGAGGCGGTGCTGAATCTCGGCCCCATTGACGACCGCGATACGACCTGGGTGAACGGCGTTAAGGTCGGCGAAACGGGCGTCTATACTACTCTCCGCTCATATAAGATTCCGGCGGGAGCGCTGAAGGCAGGCCGCAACATCATAGCCGTGCGCGTGCTGGACACCGGGGGAGCCGGCGGACTGAACGGCGCGCCCAATCAGCTTCACTTGGACGTCGCGGGACGCACGCTTCCGCTGACCGGCGAATGGCTCTACAAGGCAAGCGTACCGCTCTCCAGGACGACTCCCGCCCCAATGAATCCCGACAACAACCCCAATATCTCTACCGTGCTCTACAATGGAATGATCGCACCGGTGATACCCTACGGAATCAAGGGAGCAATCTGGTATCAGGGCGAATCGAACGCGGGCCGCGCCTATCAGTACCGCGCGCTGCTTCCGATCATGATTCGGGACTGGCGCAGCCGCTTCGGCGTGGGCGACTTCCCATTCTTCATCGTGCAGCTCGCGAACTTCATGCAGACCGATTCCGAGCCTAAGAGCGACGCGTGGCCGGAGCTCCGCGAAGCCCAGATGATGGCGGCACACAGCGTGGGCAATTCCGGCATCGCGACGGCCATCGACATTGGTGACGCGGCAGACATCCACCCAAAGAACAAGCAGGAGGTGGGCAGACGGCTGGCGCTCAATGCGCTCGCCATCGCCTATGGCAAGAAGCTCGAGTATTCCGGCCCGGCCTACAAAGGGATGAAGCGGGAGGGCAACCGGATACGGATTGCATTCGACCACCACGCCGGCGGCCTGACCGTGAAAGTCGGCAAGCTCAGCGGCTTCGCCATCGCGGGCAGGGACCATAAATTCGTCTGGGCCGATGCCCTCGTGGAGGGTAACTCGGTCGTGGTGTGGTCACCGCTGGTAACCGATCCCGCAGCCGTGCGCTATGCGTGGGCCAATAATCCGGTCGCCAATCTCTACAACGGGGCGGGCCTGCCCGCGCTTCCCTTCCGCACCGACCAATGGCCCGGCGTCACCGCCAATGCGCATTGACGCTCGACATCGCGACATCGCGACATAACTTTCAAGGAAACGGCGCAAAGGGGGAAACGAACACGGTGCAACGCGCATGGATGAGCACGGTACGCCCTTCGATGGTATTTCCCGCCCTATGCGCGCTCGTTACGAATGGCGCACCACTTACAAGGCAGGTCGTGGCAAGCGAGGCAATAACAATTAATTGGGAGAGTAGGCGCTTAAATGTCATGGCATGTCCATGCCGGAGCCAGAGTTCATCCTGTCGTTCTTCATCTCGTGGGACTTCATGTGTTCGTCGGCCATGCCTCCTCCGTATCCTCCGCTGTGTTGCATAGCAGCCGGGCGGATGCGTAGGAACACGCCGAAGGTGAGCGGGTTCTTACCGTAGAGAGCGTTTAGGGAACTCGGGAAGCTGTAGACGCCGAAGTAGGCTCCCAGACCATAGTCGATCTGGGCTTTGCTATAGAAGTTGTGCACGTCACCAAAGAGCAGCTTGTTGATCGTGTAGTTTCCGGGCGGCACATTGACGAGCTCGTCCTTATCAACTCGTTCAAAGCGGGCGAAAAATGCATCCTTAGCGTGGTAATATGTCGCCTCCGCAAGCCATGCGTTGGACTTTGCGGACCCTTGAACGATATTTTGGCCGAAATAGGCGGTCGCGGAAAGATTGTCGCCGTGGGGGAGCGGGTGGCTGTAGGCCCCGCCAAAAGTGAGGCGGTGTTCATTGACGTCGGAGTCCAAATATCCGTAGGAAGTGCTAAACGACCAGTCGTGGGACGGATTGTAGCTGAGTCGACCGGATGCCGAGTTAAGTTCGACTTTGCCAATGCCGTAAAGGTTGGAAGGCTCGTGACTATTGAAAACGGAACCTTCAAGCTTCCACTTATCTTGATAAACAAGTCCCAGAGTCGCGACTCCCAAGCTGATGTGGGTGCCGTCAAACCAATCGTGGCTGATAGGCGCTTCGGGGATCTCTAGGCCGCTCGTGCGGTGCAAGTACATGACATTCCCCAGCGCCGGTTCGCCGACGGGGCCGCCGTAAATGAAGCCGGTCCAAGCTTTGGAAAGCGGATGGCTGTAGTTGGCCGCGATTTCCGCAAAGACATTATGCGGGTCTTTCCGGTCGCCGATGTCAACGCCGTGGACTGTAAATCCGTTTTGAAAGAGATTCGGAACGCCGTGTCTGCCGTTGATAATGGGATCGAGCGAAGTCATAAAATGTAGGCCGAGGGTTCCGCCACCCAGTTCGCGGCGGCCCATGAGCATTAACATCGAGTTGGTGAAAAAGCCTCTATCGCCACGCGTACCGCCATCGTCTACGTAACCTCCCTGGATCGTTCCCATTGCGCTTAAGTCAAATCTTCCCAGCGAGCCAAGCGTCTTCATGAACATCGGCGAAGAGTCCGGCTGCCACGACGTCCCTGAACCTTCCCGGCTTGCCAACCAGTTCCCGAGGCTTGCTTTCATCTGCATCCCCTGCATTCCTGACATTCCTGACATTCCTGACATGTCTTTCACGGCTGCGCCTCCGGCGCTGCCGGGTGTGATATTGAAGGACAGGGTGGCGCTCTTCCCGGTTGTCGGGTTGACCGTGAGGGCAAGTTTATAGCTTCCGGCATGGGGGAACGTGAGCTGCACGTTAAAGTGGCCGGGCTTGTCACTTAGGGTCACTTTGGGCTGGTCCAATGTCATGCCCGTCATGGCTGGCATATTAAAGGACGCGGTGATGGTGAGGTTTTCGCTGGGAGTCTTCGAGGTCGAATCCATGATATAGATATCGAGGGTCGTGGACTTGCCTGGTTGGATGGTCTTAGGATCGGTCTTAAGCGCCGCCGTATAGGAATTCCCGGTGACTGTCTGCGCTAACAGGCCGGTGGCCAGCACGGCGCCAGTAATTACCAATACGGAAATATAGTTAGCTTTCATGGAAACTCCTCTGTCTTGGATGCGCAATAGGGCTGGGAAATATGATGAGAAGCTTTGCGTCATCCTTACCGCAGTATACCTTCTAGCAGCGTTTGCCTGGAGTGTAAACCTCTTACCTGATAGAACGTTGTCAATGCTCTCGACGGCCGTAGGGCAACGGGTGAAACGAACACGGCGCCACATAACGTAGCGCCGAAAATTAATGTAGGACCGCTCGCAAAATCCCCGTTACGCCTGCGTGCGAGTGAATAAATTCACTCGCGGAAGGGCCTTCGGCCAACCGTCCTCACGGGCGAAAAATATATACGCAACAGATCTATTGCCGTTCCGCCGTCGACGGTGGTCCTCAATGCGCCATAGGCGCGGGCCGAATACGTAGGAAGACCCAGACCCCCATCGGGTCCTTGCCGTAGAGCGAATCGAGATCGCCCGGCTTCCAATTGAACGTTACCGCCGCGCCGATTCCCGCCTGGTATGCGCGGCCCTGGGTCAACTCATGGACGCCGCCCAAAGTCAGCTCCGTGATACCAAACTTGCGATTCGTGGGCATAAGCGCCAGCTCCTCGCCTGCCTTCACAACGTGCTCCAACCGCCCGAACAGCGTGTTTCGATTCGCGATGTTGTAGTCCGTCTCCAGCAACAGCGAGTCGGTGTTCGATCCGTGAGAGCTGTTTCGTCCCCAGACGAACGTGCTTGCCCAGTTGCCGCCTTCTGAAAGCGGACGATTGTAGCTTGCGGACAACGTTGTCCGCCGCACATCCTCGTCCGGCCGCAGCGACTCCGGGCTCTTGACATAGGCATACGAACTTTGCAGGTTCCAATTGGAACCGGGATTATAGCTCAACCGCCCGGCAAAGGAGTTAAGGCGGATTGAATCTATGTCCCACCGGTTCTCGTCCGGCTCCCTACCGTTAAAGTAAGAGCCTTCCAGCTGCCACTTGTCGCGAGATATTCCCGCTGTCAGTACGCCGAACGTGATATGGGTCCCGTCCTGCCAGTGGTGCGAGATCGGCGCCAGGGGATTGTCCAGCGCCGACGTCCGATGGGGGAATGCAGTGGGGCCAATGGCTGGCTCGCCGGACGGAGCGACATAGAGGGAAACAGCGGTCCTGTCGTCCAGCTTGTAGCGGTAGCGCGCCGCCAGCTCCATGAAAAGATCGTGCGGATGCTGAACATCCACCAGCGGCTTGCCGTTCACCGCCTCGCCACTCTGGAAGAGCAGCGGATAGCCGTGTTTTCCCACGGTCAGCGGCTCCGGGCTCAGCATGGTGCGCAGCGTTAGCTCTCCCCGGCCCAGCGGACGGGAGACCATCAGCATGTACCAGCCGATTCCGTGTACTTGATCGCTTCCGCGCGGCCCGCCCTGGTTGTCATAACTCAGGAAACCGCTGTAGTGCTGCATTACTCTCCAGAGACCGCTCATCTCGTGCTTTGCGTGCATGGGAGTGCTGTCCGGCTGCCAGGAAGTGCCGGATGCGTCGCGGGTCATGGGGATGCCCGCGAAGGACGACATCATGTCCATCCCTTGCATGTGGCTCATATTGTGACCGGACATTTGCTTCATGTCATGCGGCATGGCCTTGCCCTTCTCGGAGGGCTGCATTTTGGACATGTCGTGCTGCATCGGTATGGGCGCCTGTTCTTCCTGCGCGCCGCGCTTCTTGGCCGGTTCTTTGGCCGGATCATGCTGATGCTCCTGAGCGACGAGCGGTCGTGGACCGAACAGCAGAGCCCCTGTCAGAGTTGTGGCGAGTAGGGTACGCTTCATGGCTTTTCCTTTCGCGTCCTGGCGATTATCCAAGGTATCTGGCGGCTCCCGTCTGCATGAGTGAAACCGCAGCCTAAATGAGTCGACACGGCCTGCGCACGTGAGTCACTGCTTGTCTGTCCGGCGGAGCGTTATCTTACATTCCCATCAACTCAGTGTATACGAACTCGCCGCCGAAAAATCCCGCTGCAATCACGAGCAGCAAGGAAATAACGACCAGCGCTAGGTAAACGCGCGAGTAACGTTCTCGCCGGAAGCGAGACGCCCGGTATCCCAAGCAAGCGGTCGTCGCCATTCCCAGCGCCGCTGTTAAGCCCAGGATGAGGTGTATGAGCAAAGTGCCTTTCCAAGGGAATCCATTCCTGTATGCCGCGACGAGACCGGTGGCGGCCGCGGCAACGCCGGCCATGCTGCCAATTGTCATATTCATAAAGCCCGCCTCAGAGAGATTCGGGCGACGCTTCAGTAAACCAAGGATTTCCAGCGTAGCGCCAAATATGAAAAGAGCCAACGCGAAATGAACGATAATGGGATGGAACGAATGTTTGGGCATCAGCATGCGCTGAAGACCGGATGAAGACTGCTTGGAAACCGCAGGCTGTGCGTCTGGAACTTGGGGGCTCGGAAGTGCCGTGCTTGATGAAGGTGTTGCGAGGGGATGGCTTATCGGGTCTCCAGGAAGTGTTCCTTCCGCAATTTCCTGTCCGTTTGTCCACCCGTCTCCGTCCGAGTCCACACTTTCGATCTTATGGAGCAGGGCAGCAGTTACCTCGTCGTGCGATCCTGCCCCATGTATCGTTTCCTCCACCAGTTTGCCGTAGGAGTTACGTTTCGGCGGGCCAGGTGACGCGTGACACGTCAGGCACTTTGCTTCGCCCAGGGGCGACCCTGGCTTTGGCTGGTAGGTCTGCAGGAAGACCTTGTGAAATTTCGGAAGCGCGGTGGCGCAGACAGGCGCCACAACGCCCATAACCAGGATCAATAATACTATCCGAACTGCCATGACGGTCTTCGAGATTGTAGCGGCGGGCCAGGAGTTTCTGGCCCGCCGCCGAGACTTCCACGGCTCTGTCAGGCCGCAGCCCGCAGCGCCTGTCATGCGGCGACACGCCTCGGCGGAAAGTCGACAGGCTTCCGCACATTGCCGACAGTGCTCCATGGGCTGGTGCTTCTCGCACTCTTGAGCACAGGCGTCGCAGATGTCGGCGCAGAGACGGCAGACTTGGGCTGTGAGCCGCGAACCGCGACTCATGTAACCCGCCGCCTCCCAGCATATGGACGCGCAGTCCTTGTCGAGGCGGATGCACTCTGCCAGCATCTTCATATCGTGCTCCTTCAAGCAGGCGTCGGCGCAATGGAGGGGTCTACGAAGCCGTGCGTGTGCCCGTGCCCTTCACGTCCCTGAGGATGGTCGTGGCGCGGGTCTTCCTGTTCGTAACGATGTGGTTTTTCAGGCATAATTCGTATCTCCATTGTTGTTAAGATCAGCCCATCGGCTCTTGCGGCGGGCGGGCGGGAGCCTCCTGCGGCCGTGTGCCCGTGCGTTTCAGATAGGTATCAACCCAATTCGCCTTCGTCGTACGTCCAGGCGCCTACTTCTTCACGTCGAAGTCGAAGGAGCGCGTCGCCGGTTTTTGGCCCTTCCCCTGGACAGTGACGACAACTCGCCAGGGGCCTTTCATGCTGAACTCAACGGGCGCTGTGTAATGACCTCCCTTACCCTCTTTCGCCGTCGGATGCGTCGTGCCCATGTCCATGCTGGTCATAGCGACCGAAGACGTTACTTTTGCACCGGAAAGAGCCTTCCCGCTCGGATCCAGAATAGTAAACGAGAGGATGTTCTTTCCGACCTTGACCGCATCTGGCTTGGTGTCGAGAACAATCTTGACTCCGGTGTCAGATGAGGCCGTTGGAGCAGGCGTTGTCGCCGTCTCTAACACGGCCGATGCGGAAGTGGATGGAACGCGCGCAGGCTGTGCCAGCTCCGGCGCAGCAGCTATTGCCTTTTGAGGAGCTGGCGCTTGCTCTGGCAATTTGACTAATGGCGCCCCCGTGCCTTCCTTTGCGTCAGACGTATGCGGCGCTTGGTTTGTAGATGCCTCCTTTGCTGCGTGCTCTTTAGATGCAGCGGCAGTGGATTTCGCACGTGCCGCAGGGATGGACCATTTGTCCTTGCTGCCGACATTAAAATCCAGCGGAACATTGACAGCGTCGCTGCTCTTCATCCCCTTTGGCGTGTCGCTCGTGAGAGTCACGCGCCACGGGCCCTTCATGCGGAATTTGACGGGGAGCGAGTAGCGTCCGTCCGGGCCTTCGGTCGCTTTTGGCCGCTCGGTGCCCATGTCCATGCTGGTCATGCCGACTGCCGATGAGAGCTTCAGGCCCGTGACCGGCTTTCCAGACGCGTCAGTTACGACAATATCCAGCTTGTTGTCGCCGACGACCGGTGGATTCGGTGTGACGGTTACCGTCACCGGGAAGCCGCTGCTTTTGCCAGCGATTGCGCCTTTGTCACTCGCCGCACCGAGCATAGGCACACGGTCTGTGATGCTGCCCATGCGCATGCCGGATTTCATGGCCGCCATCTTCATGTGCTCCATGCCGGAGCCTCCAACCATCATCTGGATCATCATCTCTGCCATGGAGGAGTCGGGCCCGAAGCTCAGCATGCTGTCCCAGTCTTCCTGGCCAGTCACTGTCAGCATGCGCTTCTCCTTGAGGCGGGAAACATTTCGCATCGACTCCTTGTCGGAGCCACCCCTGTTATCACTGCCTCTCCCGTGCTCAGAGTGGTCCTGTGCCCATGCGCTTGGCGCTTCGAGGAACAGCGCGATCGCTGCTGTTGCCGCGGCGAACGTTAGGAAGCCTGCCCGACGTGCTGTTATGTTGTGTTTTACGGCGTTCATATTCGTGTGCCTCTTCTGCGATATTTGTCATGGTCCAGGAGCTGGCAATAGCCTGCCGGCTCCATCGGACCGATTCATTAGTCGGGAACGTACTGGTGCTGCAAGTTGAGCAGCGACCGGCGGGGTCCCAGGTGTTGGTTGAAGGTGTTGGTGAAGTTGAAGACAAACCCCACCTGCACCGAGTGCTCGTTGCGAACGTTGCTGAACGTCGCGGCGTACGCCGGCTGCCGGTGATGATAGGAATACTGAGCCACCAGGTCGAAACCGTCGCCGAGTCGCTTTACGCCGGTTAGAGCCAATCCCAGCGTGTTGGCGTTCGATACCTTGTTGTAGTTCTTGTAGCCGATAGTCAGGGCTACCTGATGACCGGGGGTGCCGAACGGACTATGAAGCCACCGCAGCGAAGCGGCGACCGTATTGTTGGCTGCCCGGAACGTATCCGCAACCGAGGCGAAGGCGGACGTGTCGTTGCCGAAGCTGTAAATGTCCTGGACGCGCAGGTCGATGCGATCTACCGGGTCAGGCTGGATATTGTAAACTACGCCTCCATAGACAAGATTGGCTGCGCCGCCAAATCCCTGGCCAATATCCTGTCGCTCAAAGCCCACGCCCCAGAGCGGTATCTTGGTCAGCACCTCCAGTGCGGGGATCGTCTGATACTGGTAGCTCACGCCGAAAGAATTGAGGCCGCCCTGACCGATTGTCCGGGCTGTGCTGGTCACAAGATGCTGCGCGTGGAAGTTCAGGAAGTGACGCAGGTTGCGGGTGAGCGTAAAAGAAGCCTGGTCGCTATACCGATGCTCTTCCACGTTGTCCCCGTTAGAGAAGGGGTTTAGCATGTTGACGAATTCGTTGAGGTCGTCGCCCCGAATCGTGGGGAAGTCGATAAGGCGCGTGGCAACGTCGGTCCTGCCGAGCGTCGCCTCCGATGAACGGGTCTGGTAGTTCACGAACATCTGGTGCAGGAACATACCGGTGCCGCTCGGGGTCGCGTCCGTTTCAGTGGAAGTCGTGCCTATTACGAAGCTGCCGATTCCGCCCTTGCGAAAGAGCCTCTCCGAAGCGCCCAGCAGGATGGCCGAATCGGAAACATTGATCCGGCTGGCGCTTGAGCGATTGCCGCTCGACAGCGTGATACGAGGCGATTGTCCTTCCAGCGTGGCAATGCCGGTTCCGTCTACCTCGATCTGCGGAGCGACACTGGGCTTCTCAGGAACGGGCGTGCGCTGCGCCTGTCCATGCGCGAACGTCGGTAGGGTCGATATGGCCAGCGCCAGCGCCGTTTTCAATATGCGGCCGGGATTTTCCGTCAGATTCACAACATGTCTCCTCTTCATGCGTAAAGAATGCCCGATAGCAGACAAGGCTGCCGACTTCATCAAGCCTCATCAAGCGCCTGACGACGAGCGCCCGATGGCGTCTCGATGCCGGTCAGGAGTCGAGGGCGATAATCTCCTTGAATTTGAAGCCCGCCTCTTCCGCGTCCTCGTACATCAGCATCGTCATCATGCCGCCCGGCGACTTTCCGTTGTTCATGATGCTCAGGTCGCTGTGGTCGTGGAAGTGCCAGTGGCCGGGGTTCGTGCCCTGGACCACGATGTCCGTCGTCGAGCCGGGATAGACCGGAATCGTATTGGCCCGGACCGGTGAAGCCAGAGGCGAGCCGTCGTGCGCCACGTGCCAGAAGTCATGTCCGTGCAGGTGCATGAAGTGCGGCATGAGGCCGGCGTTAATCATCCGCACGCGGATGTTTTCTCCTCGTTTGATGTGCATGTGCTCGGTCATCGGATAGGGCCGTCCGTTGATGAGGAAGAAGTTCGGCTCGATACGCCGGGTCGGTCCCGTTCGGCTGCGGTGGTAGGGGGGAATCCAGCCGTCCTTTACCGCCTTGAGGAACGCCTCCTTATTGGCGAACCATCCCATCATGCGGCCATCCATCTTCTGCATGAGCTTGGCGGACGCATTCATCCGGTCCATTCTGACTCCCATCTCCAGCATCTCGTTGATCTGTTCGCGGAGAAAATCGGTGTCCACTTCGCTGAGGATCAGCGTATACTCGCGTTCATACGGGAACGCTTTTTGGATCGGGTCCTCGTCCTCCGGATCGATAATGAGCGCGCCGTAAAGTCCCGCCTGAATGTGCATGTTCGTCATGTTGTGGCAGTGGTAGAAGTGCGTGCCCGCAGGCTGGGCCCGCCAGAGATAGGTAAACGTCTGGTTAAAGCCGACCGGATACTGCGTTCCCAGCGGTACGCCGTCCATTTCGCACGGCACGTAGATTCCGTGCCAGTGGATGGTATGGAAGTCATGTGTCTTATTGATGAGATTCACCTTGACCCAATCGCCTTCTTTGACGCGGATCAACGGCCCAGGGAGCGACTTGTTGAATGTATAGAAGTGGTGCTCCTCCAGCGGCAGAATCTCGATCTTTTCCACGGTGACTTCGATATCGAATTCGTGGATCTTATCGCCCGGCTTTGGCATGTCGCGCGGCGCATACCTGGGCGCCGTCTCTGCCAATACAAACTGAGAGGGCCAGGAATCGGGCTTTTGAATTGGGTGAGTATTCTCGTGCTGAGCTTCGGCTGCCTGGCCGCCGGCAATCAGGCCGGCGCCCGTCAGCCCGGCCATCGAGAGAAACTGTCTGCGGTCTACCTTTTCGTTCTCGTTCTTCATGGTATATTTAATGCTCCATCCGCTACCGTCCGACACATTAAGGCCGAACGGCAGCGAAGCGGTCTGTCTTGCTCCAGATGCGCGCGGTTACTTGACTTGCAGGACCCCGAACATGCCCCCTTTGGCATGGCCTTTTACCGTACAGAGGTAGGCATAGTCGCCCGCCTTTTCCGCGCGCATTGTGAACTGCTCGGCGTGCTGGACCGACTTGTCGGCATGGACGAGCGTTGCGCTGCCAACGGAGTCCTTTCGGTTCGGCTCCATCGGGAACGGCGCATGGGCCGCGGTAAAGCGCAAGTCGTGCGTCATATCGCCGTCACGGTTCACGAACAGCACGGTTACGACCGCGCCGCGTGGGAGGACGACGGTCGGATTGCGCAGTCCGGCGATCCGATATGACAGCATGTCGTCATCCGGCCCGGTCTCCACAACGAAGGTGATTGCCTTTTCAGTAAAGGTGAGCGTCTTCTTGTCGCCGGATATCGTACCGTGAGTCGCTGTCTGCTCGGCTGTTTTGAGGTCGTTGGCCGCCACCGTTCGCGGGTTGTTATTGGATACCGGCAGCCAATGGCCGATATGTGCCCGGGCCGGAAGGTTTGGGATGCTGGCGAGCGCGACAATCGTAAGTCCAAGCAGCGCGGGCGTGTGTCGCAAGCCGTTTATGGATGTCGTCGTCTTCATGGTGAATTCCCTTCTTTCAGGTGCGCGGCCGCGAGGCTACTTGTCGCTCTTCTTCTTTGCGGCCTTGATGCGGGCGTCCAGTCCCTCCAGATACTTATCCGGGTTCTGATCGAACTTGGGTTTACAGCCCGCGCAGCAGAAGTAGTAGCGCGTTCCCTTCACGTCACTGTAGTCGGACGCCTCCGCATAGGAGTCGACCGTTTCGTTACTGACCGGGCAGAACAACACGTCCTTCTCCGGGGTCAAAGCCAACTTCTTCGGCTCCTTGTCGAAGGATCTCTTCTCGTCGGCAGTGGAAAAGAAGTACCGCACGCCGTTGTAGTCACTGTGCGCGGCGGCCTTATCGGGGTCGAGACGCTTCGTGGAGATAGGGTCGAAGAGGGACGCGCCGATCACCTTGTCCTTGTTCGTGGTGGACTTGAGGAACTTGGCCGGGTCTTTCTCGAACTGCGGCTTGCAGGAGGCGCAGCAGAAGTAGTACCGGACGCCCCTATAGTCCGCGGAGAGCGTGTCCTTGGTTACCGACTCGATCTTCGATCCAAGGACCGGGCAGGTGAACGAACCTGCTTCTTCCGCGCGAACGGCGGCAGGGGCGACGACGACGAAGGCGGCAGCGGCCGCAAATCCGCGTCCGAAGACGCGCACAGATTGGGAAAATTGGGAGAACATGAGAAAACCTTTCCTGTAGCGAGTTGATTCGGTGGGGCGGCAGGCCCCATTTACCCGGCGTTATGTGCCGGAGACGGAATCAGCCCTGGAAAGGTGGTGCGCGAGGGGAGGCAAGAGCAGGCGGCGAACCGCGAGGCAGCGAACAGGAGTACGGGGCGAGGCGCGCGAGCGGCGCGTCCACTGCGTGAAGGCGCACAGCCTGCGAGACCGGCCCCGCGACGACAACCGTGCGTGACTGGTCTGCAACGGGAATCTGCTCCTGAACCGGAGCCTTCAGGCAGGGGCAGCCAGCGGAACCGGCACGAACAACTTTGGTGAGGAGGCTAGTATGCGCCACCGGTGATTCGCAGGCGCATTCCGCCTTGACAACGCAGCACGAATGCGAGCCTGCGGCGGTCAGCGGCTGGCGCATTCCATGGCAGTCCGCTTGCGCGGGAGCACGATTTACGACAATGCACGCAGCCACGAACAGCCACAGACACGTTGAGCTTATATAGTTGTAACTGCGCGGTCGGTTCATATGGAACATAAAGATATATCCGGTATCAGCTCGCTACATTCTGTTATATCCTATTATCGGTGCATTTGGTTCCCATTTAATTCCCGTTGACAGCCGCATCTTTCACGCTCGACATTCCCGGCCGGTTCTACTGCTCGAATCTCTCGGACTACTTGTAAACGGTTGTGCTATAATACATGGTTGCATCGTATGAGTGAAAAGAGACTTGCACGACAGCGCCGGTGCGCGCCAGTTTACGAGATGAGGTGATGTGCGAATGAAAGAGGGAATCCACCCGATTTATGTGCAGGCGTCGGTCCACTGCGCATGCGGAAACGCGTTTGAAACGCGCTCGACCAAGCCCCAGCTGCGCGTCGAAATCTGTTCGGCCTGCCACCCGTTCTTTACCGGCAAGCAGAAGATTGTAGACACGGAAGGCCGAGTCCAGAAATTCCTGCAAAAGTACAAAATGAAGCAGTAGCACGGCAGCGAGCGGGCGGAGCGGCATCGAAAGTACGGATGGCGCAGACGACGCTCATTTACGGCTGGGACCGGATGCGCCAGAAGCGCGTCCGGTCTTTTCATATTCGTAATATGCAAAACGCACATCGCATTTTTGTCGCATTTGCGGATGAGTTTGTAAGACTTGACACTTGACAACTTGATACTTGACTAGGGGACGCATGTGAGCAGTTCCGATAAGAAATCGAACGAGAAGTTCCTGCAATATGGCGGACAGGCGGTAATCGAGGGCGTAATGATGCGCAGCCCGCGATACTTCGCCGTTGCCTGCCGGAAGCCGGATGGCGGCATCGTCGTGCAGGAGGAGCCGGTCGACAGATCAATCGTCGGCAAGTTTCTCTGGATGAACCGCCCCCTGCTGCGCGGGACCTTGGCGCTCATCGATGCCATGGCGCTCGGCATGAAGGCGCTGAAGTTCGCGGCCGACGTACAGGCGCAGGCTCTCGGAACGGTACAGGAAAATATAAGTGCCGAATCTGGAAATGGGACGGCAATTGCGGCGGCGGAATCGGCATCCGGTGAGTCCGTGGCTCCCGTGCCCAGCCGAATCCCCGCATCCAGCCGGATTCCTGCGCCCAGCCGGATTAATGACTATGTCGTCGGCGGCACGATGCTCTTCTCCATATGCTTCGGAATCACGCTCTTCGTCGCCCTGCCCACTCTACTCACCCAGTTAGTTCAGCGATTCACGGGGCTGCACGGCGCTTTCCTTACTCGCGGGCAGCAAGTACAGCTCAATCTTATTGACGGCGTAATCCGAATGACAATCTTCCTGGGCTACATCGCCATGATCTCGCGGCTGGAGGCAATTCGCCGCGTGTTCCAGTTTCATGGAGCGGAACACAAGGCCATCAACACCCTGGAATCCGGGGAGCCCCTGACGCCCGAAAACTGCATGCGCGCTTCACGGATCCATCCTCGATGCGGCACCAGCTTTATCATCGTGGTGCTTTTGGCGTCCATCCTGGTGCACTCGATTCTGCCCCGGCCGGCTTTCTATTTTACGCGGCTGGCCCTGCATATTGCGCTGATTCCCGTGGTAGCCGGTATCTCGTACGAGATCATAAAGCTGGCGGGTCGCTTCCGTTATTCAATTATTACGCGCACTCTCCTCGCGCCCGGCCTCTGGTCTCAGCGGCTAACGACTCGCGAGCCCGATTTGGAGCACGTCGAGGTCGCCATCGCGTCGCTGCAAGCCGTACTGGACCGCGAGAAGGCGCACGATCTTACGCCCGTTCCGGCGCTGGAATCGTCTGCGCGCATGGAAGAGCCCGCCGCGGCCATCGCGTAGCAACGGGCGTCTCCGTCCGAAGGACGTTTGGCCGAAGGCCCCCCAGACACGTGTTTTACACGCGTGGTGCGATACGTGTATTACACGCGTGGTGCGATACGCGTTTTACACGCGTGGACGATGCGACGGCTGTCAAACAATATTTCTCAAGTTCGACCGACGGAGGTATGTTCCGGTGTCACTGGAACAGGCGCAAAACAAACTGGATGCGCTCGAAGCGCGCTTTGAGCAGTTGGGCGCGCAGATGCTCGACCCCAACATTACATCCGACATAAAGCAGTATCATCAAGTGAACAAGGCCTGGAGCGATCTTGAGCCGCTCGTCACTATCTACCGCGAATACCGGCGAGCGCTGCAACAGATCGAAGAATCCGAAGAGCTTCTGAACGACTCCGAAATGAGGGATCTCGCGGAAGGGGAATTGCAGAAACTTCGTCCGCTGCGAGATGATCTGGAACAGCAGCTCAAGCTCCTGCTTCTCCCGAATAATCCCAACGACACCAAGAACGTCATTGTCGAGATTCGCCCGGCGGCGGGCGGTGAGGAGGCGGCTCTTTTTGCGGGCGAGCTGTTCCGCATGTACTCCCGATACGCGGAGCGGCGCGGCTGGAAGGTCGAGATCATGAACTTTCAGGACACCGGAATCGGCGGCTTTACCGACGTCGTCATCTCCATTCTGGGAAGCGGGGCCTTCAGCCAGCTCAAGTTCGAGAGCGGCGTCCACCGCGTGCAGCGGGTGCCCGCCACCGAATCAAGCGGGCGCATACATACGTCCACGGCGACTGTGGCGGTGCTGCCGGAGGCCGAGGAGGTGGAAGTGGAAATCAATCCGGGCGACGTGGAAATTCAGATTTCTCACTCCTCCAGCGCGGGCGGCCAGAACGTACAAAAGGTCGCAACCGCCATTCGCATGATCCACAAGCCGACCGGAATCGTGGTCCAGTGCCAGGATGAGCGGAGCCAGTTTCAGAACAAGGAAAAGGCATACCGCCAGCTTCGAGCCAAGCTCTACGAGCGCGAGCTAAACATATCCAACAGCAATCGTACCGAAGCGCGGCGCTCCCAGGTGGGAACCGGCGACCGAAGCGAAAAGATTCGCACCTACAACTTCCCAGATGGCCGCGTGACGGACCACCGAATCAACTTCACGGTTTGGAACGTCCCCGCAGTGCTGGACGGCGAGATCCAGCCCTTTATCGACCGGCTTGTAGCGGCGGACCAGGCGGACAAGCTGCGGGCCGAGAGCGAAGCGTCGGTCTCAATTTAGGGCTTGTATATGTATAACTGCGTGGGGAGTCGGCGTAGGCCGAATTTGCACCAACAGTCGCGATCCCTGGGTTCCAACCCGTGGATCTCAAGAGCATATGTCACGAGTCCACCCAGCCCAGGTTCTATATAGGCAGGTCATCCAGCGGCTCGTCGCCGCAGGAGTACAAGCGCCGCAACTCGAAGCCCAGCTTCTTCTCGGGCTTGCAATTGGCCTTCCAAGGGTGGTGATTCTCCGGGGCGACGACATTCAACCGAATCAGCAGCAGGCACGCGAGCTTGAGCGGTTGGTGTCGGAGCGCGAGCGACGCGTACCGCTGGCCTATCTTGGGGGTATGCAGGAATTTTACGGACTGACGTTTGAGGTCACTCCCGCCGTGCTCATCCCACGCCCGGAGACGGAGCTTCTGGTAGAGCTTGCGATTCGGCATCTCAGCGGCCGCCCCGGTCCCCTCATTGTCGATGCCGGAAGCGGCAGCGGGTGTATCGGGATAAGCGCGGCTGTTCACCTGCCACATGCCCGCGGAGTTGGCGTCGACCTATCCGAAGTGGCGCTCGCGATCGCGAGAAAAAACGCCGTCCGCAATGGCGTTGCCGACCGGGTGACTTATGTCCGCGGGGACATGCTCGACCCGATAGCCGGCGGTTCCGTCGATCTGGTGGTTTCCAATCCGCCCTACATTCCAACAGCCGAGCTTCCGGGGCTTCAGCCCGAGGTACGCGACTATGAGCCGCGCATGGCCCTAGACGGGGGGGAGGATGGCTTCGACTTTCACCGCCGTCTGCTGACCCAAGCTAAGCGCGTTCTGAAGCCGCGTGGAATCATCGGTATAGAGGTGGCCGATGGCCAGGCCCTCCGACTGGCGTCTTTGTTCCATCAGGCGGGGTTCGCCGAGGTCAATATACATCGCGATCTGGCCGGCATCGAGCGTGTTGTAGAGGCACGCTTTGGACCGCGGTAACAACCCAATAAGTACGGGATTTCCGTCCGGAGGACGTTTAGCCGGAGGCTCCCCAGACTCCTGTTTTACACGGGTGGCATGGTACTTGTCTTATATGCGTGGCGCGACATGCGTTTTACACGTTAATCCAGTTGAGGCGTGCTATGCGTAACCGCATTTTATCCCTTGTTCTATTGGCAGCCTCGATATCATTGGGCATCGATCCGTTGTCGCGGCAGGCGGACCGATTGCCGCTGGAAGAGGCGCGAGCTTATATGCTTCAGTTGATCAACCGGGACCGCGCCACGAAGGACCTTCTGCCAGTGGCTCTTGACCTAATTGCTTCTAGTGCGGGACAGAAGCATGCGGATGAGATGGCCGCGCAGCGCTACCTTTCGCACTACAATCTGGCGGGGAAGCCGCCGGACCAGCGCTATACGGATGCGGGCGGCACGTCTTACGACAGGGAGAACGTTTATCTCAGCACCACGCGCTATCGCGGCGAGGCCGCCGACGCGAATGCTCCCCTGCCCTTGCTTAATAATGCCGCGTTTACGCGCCGGGAGATCGAGGAGATCGAAGCGTCCTATCTTAACGAGACTCCCCCTCACGACGGCCACCGCCGCAATATCCTGGCCCCGGAACATACGCACGTGGGAATCGGTCTTGCCCGCGCGGGAGACCGAAACGTTCGGACCCTGGGCAACGCGCAGGAGTTCGTAGATAAATACATTGAGGCGGATCCGATTCCAATATCATGCGGCCTCAACGATGAAATCACTATTTCCGGCAAGAAGCTCGGAAGCGCGCGATTTCGGTCCATCGGAATTGGCAGAGCCCCACTGCCTGCCGCGATGACGCGGGAGCAGCTTGCGGAAACCCGCTCCTACACGATACCGTCCGCCCACGTGACGTACTGGCCCGCACCGTACAAATCGCTGCGCAGGGTTCAGGCGACTCCGGGCGGCCGATTCAGCGTGACCGCGCCGCCGGCCTATCAAAATAGCCCCGGATTATACTATGTCGCCATCTGGGTCGAAGAGAATGGTCGAGATCTGCTGGCATCCCTGCGCACAATTGTCGTGAAGTGACTGACTGTTACGAGGGGCTGTCGGCCCTCGCGCGTAAATAATGCTGGCATCCTTACGCACGGTCAGAGTTAAGTGACTCCGGCACTTCAGCTTTGCAAGGAATTCCGATAGCTTGATGACCGAAAACATAATCCCGCCAACAGTCCCCGTTCAGCGCGCGCCGATGATTGTCTGCCAGGGACTGGAGAAGACGTTCGGGGGCCTCCGGGCAGTAGACCATCTGGATCTAACCGTGGGAGCGGGCGAGCTTTTCGGTTTCCTGGGGCCGAATGGCGCGGGCAAAACCACCTCGATTAAGATGATGACCGGCCTGCTGCGTCCCAGCGCGGGCACCGCGATCATCGGCGGCTACGATATACAGACCGATCCCCTGAAAGCGAAGGCGCTCTTCGGCTACATCCCCGACAACCCCTTTTTGTATGAGAAGCTTACCGGCCGCGAATTCATTCGATTCATGGCCGACCTCTATTCTGTCGATGCCACCAATCGAGGACGCAAGATCGATGACCTCCTCCACCTGTTCGAGCTGGAGGAGAAGGGAGACGCCCTGATTCAAGGCTACTCCCGCGGCATGCGCCAGAAGATTGCGCTCGCGGGCGCGCTGATACATCAGCCCAAGGTCATTTTCCTGGATGAGCCGACCGTCGGCCTTGACCCGAAGAGCGCCCGGCTGATGAAAGACGTGCTCCGAAAACTCTGCGATGAGGGCACGACGGTGTTCGTTTCCACGCACATTCTGGAGATTGCCGAGCGGATGTGCGACCGGTTCGCCATAATAAATCGAGGGAAGATTGCAGCGACCGGCACGATGGAGGAGCTGCGTGCGAACGCATCGGGCGGCTCCGGTGAAGCCCGCTCGCTGGAAGATATTTTTCTTGAAGTCACGAGCGGCACAGAGCTCCACGATCTGATTCAGTATCTTGGGTAAAAGCCGCGAGACGTTCCAGCCCATGACCATCGGGGAGAGTCTTAGGACACAGCATGAAACGAAGGAGTAAGATTCCCGCGGCGACGGCGCGTCTAGCCGCTATTCGGAGCCTGGCGATTGGCGGCCTGATACTGCTTGGCGGCTGCAACCAGATGCTGCCCTTGCGCCCTCCCGCCGGTTCGCAGGAGACGATTCGAGCCGTCGCGCTTCTCCAGCGCGGCGACCGGACCCAGGCGATTCAACAGCTCGACGCGGCGATCAAAGCAGCGGATGGCGACGCCCGGACCGCCGTGCAGATTACTGCCGTGTGCGCGGAACTGCGTGATTGGGACCTTGCCACGCGTTATGGCGAGATCGCCTTGAAGCAGACCCCAAAAGCCGATCATCCGGCGCGATGGGCGGCGTACGGGGCTGTCACTTCGGCATATATCGGCCTCGGGCAGAAGGACAAGGCTATCAAGCTCGCCAGGGAGGGGTACGATCTCGACCCTGAAGACCCTTCGGCCATGAACCTGCTCGGCTACGTGTACGCGGACATCCCGGTGCTGGAAAAACTTCCGGAGGCTCTGGACCTTACGCAGCGGGCCGTGAATCGATCCACTACGGAGGGCCGCTCGGAGGAAGAGACCGCGACCTATCTGGACAGCGTGGGCTGGGTAAAGTATCAACAGGGCCGCGTGGACGAGGCTGTCACCGATCTTGTCCGAGCGGCATATGCCATTCCACGTCAGCCGGAGGTTCTGTACCACCTCGGCAAAGCCTATTTCAAGAAGGGTCGTTACGAAGACGCCGCCGTCGCCTTTCAGCGGGCCGTAAAGATATCGCCGCGCTTTATAGAAGCCGAGCAGGCGTACAAGGAGACGGCGGCGCTCATCCCGCCAAAGCCGGATTTGCAGACACCCGTTTCTTCTCCTTCTTCATCTAACTCCGCGCCAAACCAGCCAGGCTCGACCGGCACGCCTGCCAATGTTCCACGCGGCGGCGGAGAAACCCAGCTGCCCCCAGGCCCTTCGCTGCCCGCCCCCAACCCCTGATCGCTAATCCTCTGCGCGTCCTGATCCGGCCGAGAACTTGCAAGTTTCAAGCGAGCCGGGACTCTCCGCAGGCATTGCCCCCTTCCGAGTCGTATAGAGTCTCGAACACTAGTCTCGATCGCGCGTCGTCGCGACTTCCCCAATGAATCGCGCCTCCCATAATGGAACTGCCAATATATCTCGATCATGCGGCCACGACACCGGTAGCGCCTGAGGTACTTCAGGATATGCTGCCGTACTTTGGCGAGGTCTATGGTAACCCGGCAACCATCTACTCGGCAGGCGCGGAGGCCAGGGACGCGGTAGACAACGCGCGCGAATATATCGCAGACGCCGTCGGCGCGGACCCTGACGAGATATTCTTTACATCGGGCGGAACGGAGGCCGGCAACTGGGCGATCAAGGGCATTGCAAGCGCGGCTCCGGATAGCCGGAGGCATCTGCTGACCACCGCCATCGAGCATCATGCGGTACTCGATCCGTGCAAGTCATTGCAGCGCGCTGGCTTCGACGTCGAATTCATCCCGGTAGATTCACGTGGTATTGTGGAACCAGGCTGGATTGCAAAGCGTATCCGTAGGGAAACATGCCTGGTCTCTGTAATGTACGCCAACAACGAGGTCGGCGCCATTGAGCCCATAGAAGAGATAGGAACGATCTGCCGCGAGCGCGAAGCGCCGTTTCATACGGACGCCGTGCAGGCGCTGGGAAAGCTTGAGATTGACGTTGACCGAATGGGTGCCTCTCTCATGTCTCTTTCCGCGCACAAGCTCTATGGACCCAAGGGTGTCGGCGCGCTGTATGTTCGGCGCGGCACACGAATTGCGAGCTTGCTGGAAGGGGGCGAGCAGGAAAAAGGACGGCGGGCCGGAACTCTCAACGTACCGGCAATCGTAGGTTTTCATAGCGCGATAAAACTTGCAGGACTCTTTGGGGCGGCGGAGAATGAGAGATTGACAGTTCTCCGCGACCGCTTGATAGAGGGCATCGAAAGCGGTATTCCGGACGCGATATTGATGGGGCCCGGAGAAGCAAGGCTCTCCAACAACGTCCATTTCTGTTTCGATGGGCTGGAGGGCGAATCGCTACTCCTTGCGTTGGATCAGGCGGGTATATACGCATCGGCGGGCTCGGCCTGCACCACCGGTTCCGTGGAGCCTTCTCACGTGCTCCTCGCAATGCGAGTTCCGGTTCAGCGAGCAAGAGGGGCGCTCCGCTTGACGCTGGGAGCTTCGACTACTGCTGAAGCGGTGGAGTACACCATAGAGAAACTGCGGGAGATCGTCTGTAATCTCCGCTCGCTCGCACGCTAAGGCAGGACCAAGTTTAGGACTAAGTTTAGGACTAGGTTTAGGACTAGGTTTAGGACTAAGGTAGGTAGGCAGCAGGTAGGCAGCAGGTAGGCAGCGGGCAAGTAGACTGTGAAATAGTGCACACCTACATCGCAACTTCGTGCACAAACCGTCGCTAGTTGGGCGGAAACAGCGTTTCAGAGGCAATTGGAGACAAATTAGTGCTTGACAATCGACCCCGGCTTCCCTATAATAGTGGAGAATAAGCACATTATTGGGCCGTTCGAGGGGGTTTGTGAAAAAAGTCATAAACTATGGAACTCGTAATATGCAATTAAATTACTAGACACAACGTTCAGGGCGGCCAATCTTTTCGCCGCTTTATAAATTATTCTCTTTCACAGCGCCCCGACGCGACTGCTTTGCTATTGGGAGCCGACGCAGAAACGCCCCACAAACTGTGAAACCGGAACGTAACGATCGAGCAGATAGACCAAGGTGTGAATAGCGACACGAAGCTACAAAACGATCACTACGGGTCACCCGACACAAGGAGGGGTACTAAATGAGTAGCAACAGCGCCGTCCTGGAGAGGCCACTGCCCTCTTCACGCGAGGTCGAATCGAATGAAGAGGAAAGCGCCGCCGATTTGGTGGAGGAAGAGGTCGAAGAGTCTTTTGTGGACGAGCCGAACGACGACCTGCTGAATATTTACGAAAGCAGTGTCGCCCATCAGGGTGGCGTCCTGGAAGAAGATGTGGTTGCCGCTCCAATTATGCAAGCGATCGAGAGAGAGGAAGCGGCCGAAGAGTACGCGGCCGAGCGGCGTTCTAACCGTGACGAAGACCTTCATCTGTGGATGAGCCGCGCGCGCGTAGCTCAACTTTTAACCGCCGACGAGGAAATACGACTCGCCCGTGCCGTTCAGCGCGGCGACAAGCGCGCCAAAGACAAGTTGACGGAGGCGAATCTCCGCCTTGTCGTCAGCATCGCCAAAAAATACAGCGTCCGTGGCATTCCGCTTCCCGACCTTATTCAAGAAGGCAACATCGGACTCATTCGCGCGGTAGAGAAGTTCGACCCCAACAAGGGTTACCGCTTCAGCACTTATGCAACCTGGTGGATTCGCCGTGCAATCGCTCGCGCCATAATTAATCAGGGCCGCACAATTAGGATCCCGGTCTACGTGGCCGAGATTATCCATAAGTATGTCAAGGCATCGAGCCGCCTTCGCCAGCAGCTGCACCGGGAACCAACGGTCGAAGAGATCGCCCGCGAGCTGGAAGTACCGGTAGAGCGGGTCAACGAGATTACGCGAATCGCGCTGGAGCCATTATCGCTTGAAACGCCCGTAGGAGAGAAGGACAACAGCCAGTTGTCCGACTTCATTCAGTCCAGCACCGCCCCTTCTCCCTCGGAGGCGACGCTGAACCTGATTCGCCGCGAGCAGATCGACGAAGTCCTAAATAAGCTCACCACGCGGGAGCGAGACGTCCTGAAGATGCGTTTCGGCCTTGACGACGGCTATGCGCGCACTCTGGAAGAGGTTGGGACCCGCCTGCACGTTACGCGCGAGAGGGTCCGACAGATAGAGTTACGCGCGCTAAAGAAGCTGCGCCACCTGGGTCCGTCCGAGCTGATTCGGCATTAATATAACGATCCGTAACAACAGAAGGGGAAGGCCAATGGCCTTCCCCTTCTGTTGCAGTTTGTATTAAATCACACAAACCCCATAGACCCCAAAAAGACGGGACTATTGGTAAGCGAGGCCGTCACCGCACTGAGTGACGATCGCGCTGTCATTTCGACAGGCCCCGGGAATGGTCGATGTCAACTGCCTGGCGCTCATCGGCTCCGGATGGCGCTCCAATATGCGACAAGAATCAATAACTATCCCGCTATCGTACGGTTACCTCCAATGGTCAGCCGCGCAATCTCTTGCTTGCTCCCAAAGGACTAACGAGGATTCGCCTCATACCGACGAGTTGTATCGAATTTGCGGGGTGTTTGCAGGATAGTGACTTTAGCGTGATCCGCTTCTTCAGAAAGCATCGGGAGAGGCTGTTCGCTTGCTCGGCGCTGATGGACCGGATGACCAGGCCGTTTATTGCACCCACAAGATCAAATGTGTTTTGGCATATACAACCTCCGAGCTGGATTGAGCGCTTATTCCGGGATTCTAGAACGGGCACGAATGGCCCTATAAGACGAGATAACTGGAGGACACCCTTCTCTTCTTTGATTCCCGCCGCCGCGATTGAACCCGAACAGGCCGTGAAACCGCTTCACCCTCCATTCGTAGTGAACGCCATGGACCAATCTCTGGAGTCGCAAGCGATTCAGCAGACCATCGATATACTTCTTTCTCGCGAGATAGTCGTTGGACGCGAATCGGACCTGGAAGACCCAATCATGGAAGCGACACGCGCAATGCTCAGCGAGGAGGCGCGCAGGCACTCTCGATCTGCACGCCGCCTCGCCGTCGCCATTCCAATAGTTGGTCTTCTCATTGGGCTAATAACCCTTCTTTTCGTGACTGATCAGTCCAAGGGCACGATCTTCTCTGTGCTGATAGCAGTCTATGGAATCGGCCTGCCACTACTTCATCTACTGCCGTCAAGACGGGGCTTGCGCGAGCGGAGGCGGAAAATGGCCTCGTCTCTGGCCGGGGAGTTCGACGTGCGTTCAATAGGCCCACTAATCGACGTTTGGAAGACGGACGATAAGCAGACTACCGAGATATCCGAGAAGGCTCTCATCGATCTTCTGCCTCGTCTTAAGGCTAGCGATTCAGCTCTTCTGGATGAACAACACCGCGCCAGGCTGTGCTACTGTCTCAGCCTGCCCCTCGAAAACCCGCTGTATAAAGATGCTCGCAGCTTTTTGCGGCCGGCCACAGAGAAGCAAATTGCATTCCGTGTTGCCATTCTTCAGGCGTTCAAACAGGTGGGCGACAGTAGCGCGTTTCCTTTTGTGGAGCGGTTGGCGAAAAGAGAGGCGAAGACGACCGGAGAGAAGCGCGTTAAAGAGGCAGCGGAGGTATGTTTGCCGGTGCTGCGGCTGCGCGCCAAGCAGGAGCGCCCGGGCAGAACACTGCTTCGCGCGGCGGATGGGACGATGGCCGACGAGAACAAGCTCCTGCGACCCGTGGCAGGAGCGCGCGAATCCGATTCCGAGATGTTGCTGCGTCCCGGTCAACGAGACGGATAGCGCTCGTTACGTCAGCTTCGCTGCCAGGATGTCGATCTTTTCGATAGCTGGTGACTGCGCGAAAAGCTCCCCGGCCTTTGCCATCAGCGCTGCGGCGACCTTGCCGTTCAGATGGGCCTCTCTACCGGCTTCATTTGGAAACACGTCTAGGATGCCGAAAGTCGTCGGTCCGAAGCGGATTGCAAACCACGCTTTCGTGTCCGGTTCCGCATTGACAAGCGCCAACGCGCCACGCAGAAACTCCTCGACCTCCGACTCCTTTCCCCGGCTTCGCTTCGAGCTTAACTGCTAGTCCTACAGTAACCATAGCAATCTCCTCATACGATTTTAGAATTCGCAAAGTTGATTACGAACCGTTGGCTGCACAGTTCCACTTGGATGCCGCAAATCCAATGGGTGGAACCATCAGATGGGCAGCAAGTCCCTGTATAATAGAACAGGCCGCTGTTGGCGGCCCATCCCCACTACACATACCATTTGTTTTTCAGGAGGCCACTCCCCGCATGAATCGCACCCTATTTGCCCTTGCAGCGCTGCTAACCGCGAGTATCGTTTCGTCTCCCCTGGTCGTTTCTTCTTTTGCGCAGCCACAAAAAAAGAAGCCCGTAAAAGCAGCCACCACCCCGATCGTTGCCAACCCGAAGCAGGAGAACCAGTTCGTCACCGTCGATGAATTCGTCAAGGGCGTACGCGCCCCCAGGACCGCTGTCTCCGTTGAAGGGTATGCAGTGAGTGGCAACCGAACCGCTGACGGCGGCCTGCGGGTCGTAGTGGTGGACTCCATCGACCACGTGCTCAGCCCGACCGACGCGGACAATCTTGGCAAGGGCGGCGCGAAAGGGACTGTTCCGGCAGGCTCGCTCGCGAAGCACCCGGGCTGGCAGTGGAGCGCCAAAGGCATGCAGCGATTCGGAATGTACGCCGCGAACGGGGCGGGCAGGGCGCAGAAACAGATGCACGACGTGGTTGCGAAGGTACGCCTGACGGGGTTTGCGACCGGCCGGGCCATCAACCCCGTCACGAAGATCGAGTTCCAGGACGAAAGCGGCGAGTGGAAAACGTTGTGAAGCAATGAGCAATGAGCAATGAGCTTCGCGTTGGGAGCAACCTCCGCGTTGCGCCGAGTTCTTGACGTTCTCATTGCTCATTGCTCATTGCTCATCACTGCCCTTACTCCACTTGCACGACGTCCGTCCACGCGCCGTCGTTGGCGGAGCTGGCGACCGCCGCTTCGATGACCGCCATGCCAGCCGCGCCGTCCACTACGTCAGGGTGATGGACGGGCGTCGCGGTCTCCTCGCCGTTCTTTGCGCGAATCTGAAGCTGGATGGTCTTGTGGAGGTTGCCGAGCGCCTCGTGGAATCCCTCCGGATGGCCGCCGGGCAGCCGCAGGTAAGGCGCCATGGCCGCGGATTGCGTGCCGTCGCCGAGGCGATAGACCTCCACCGGCTTGCCGGAGAGATAGACATAGAGCGACAAATGATCCGTGATGGTCCACTGAATCGTGCCCTTGGTCCCGATCACCCTGAATCCGTTGTCGTTCAGCGCGCCGACGGTGACCTGCGAGGCGGTAATGGTCGCGACGCCGCCATTATTGAGACGCGCGAGGACCGAGAAATCGTCGTCCAGGGCGCGATTCGGTACAAAAGTCTTGAGGCGCCCCGATACCTGTGCCGCGGTCAGCCCCGCCACGAATCGGACGAACTCGTACGCATGAGTCCCGATGTCGCCGCCGCAACCCGACGCGCCCGACTTCTTGGGGTCCACGCGCCACTGGGCCTGTTGCACGCCTTGATCCTCGGTGCGATCTGCGAGCCAGCCCTGCGGATACCACGCCTCGACCTTTCTGATCTCCCCAATGTCTCCCTGCCGCACCATCTCTCGCGCCTGCATGACCATCTGGAATCCGGTATAGGTATAGGCGACGATGAATGGAAGGCCCTTCTGCTTAGTGAGGCGAACAAGGTCCAGCGACTCCTCCAATGTCAGCGTGAGCGGCTTTTCGCACAGCACGGGGAAGCCGGCCTCCAGCGCCGCTTTGGCGACCGCGTAGTGCGAATCGTTGGGAGTTACAACCGTCACATAGTCGATTCGCTCGCCTGCCGGCAGTGCGGCCTCGTCTCGCATCATCGTCTGGTAGTCCGGGTAGCCGCGCATGAAGAAGAGACGTTTCGCCTCATCGAGCGAGCCCTGCGCGGTGGAGCGGAGCGCGCCCGCGGTAAGCTCGGCGCTGTTGTCCATCAGAATGGCGGTGCGGTGGGGCGACCCGAAGAAGTTGCCGGGCCCGCCTCCGCCGACCATGCCGACGCGCAGCTTGCGGTTTTCAGCCATTGAAATATCCTTTCGGGCGTTGAGGTTTGGTTTGTGAAATCGAAGAGTAAGCGCAGAGAGTGAACACTCCCACTCGATGTCAATCTCGTTTCTCCGCGTCCGTCCGGCATTCCTGCCGGGAGGAAGCGGCGAATCGGCCGCGAATTGATCTAAAGCGAGGTTGACTCCGCTCCTCTCCGTCGCGTACAATCGTGCGAATGGTACACAGATGGGACGCATAATGTCAATAGCCCAATTTTGACCATAAAAGGGAGATCGCAGATGGAAAAGAGGGCCGTTTGGGCGGGGTCGCCGGTTACTGGGTCGCCCTACTCGCCCGGAATCATCGCGGGGGATTTCGTCTACGTGTCCGGCCAGGTGCCGATGGACCCGGAAACGAAAAAGATAGTAGCCGGGGAGTTCGAGGTGCATGTGCGCCAGTGCATCAAGAACGTCGAGACCATCCTGAAGGCAGCGGGATCGGGCCTGGAGCACGCCGTCAAGGTTACCGTCTTTCTGAGCGACATGGACAATTTCTCGCGACTCAACACGGTCTACAAGGAGTATTGGGGCGATACGCTCCCGGCCCGCTCCTGTGTACAGGTAGCCCGCCTTCCCCTCGACGTGGCCGTCGAAATCGAAGCCGTCGCCATCCTGCCGTAACAGGTTGCCGTAAGGGCGGCCCCGTGTGGCTGCCGCTGACAGCCAGTCAACCCTGGCCGTGATCTATTCTCACTGCAAACCCAGGAGCAAAAGCCTTGCCGACCAAACCCACGACAATCGACGAATACCTCGCGGCCTTGAGCGACGAGAAGCGAGCCGCGCTGCAGGAGCTCAGAAAGACCATCAAGGAAGCAGCGCCTGCGGCTGACGAATGCATCAGCTACCAGATACCTGCTTTCCGTCAGAATGGATTGCTCGTGGGCTTCGGCGCGACCTCGAAGCATTGCGCATTTTACCTCATGAGCGGCTCCACGATGGAGGCTTACAAGGACGAGCTCAAGGGCTACGATACCAGCAAAAGCGCTATCCGTTTTCAACCGGACAATCCCTTGCCGGCCGCCCTTGTGCAAAAGCTCGTAAAGGCGCGAATCGCGGAGAACGGCGGTTGAAGGCTTTCCTGCACTGCGTTTCGTCTTCTTCGCGCCGGTGAACTTTGTCGTTGGGTCGTCCTTGCTTTGTGCTTGCCATTTTCGGTTATAATGCCGTTATGGAAATCGAGTGGGATGACGAAAAGGCAGCGTCGAACTGGAACAAGCGTTGAGTTACGATCGAGGAAGCCGTCTCGTCGTTGGATGATCCGCTCGCCGTCACGTACGTTGACCCAGTTCATTCCGCCGGGGAGGAGCGCTTCATCTCTATAGAGCTCTCCCGGCTCAATCGGATTTTGCTCGTGTCTCATGCCGACCGTGCGGGGAAGATTCACATTGTGAGCGCCCGATTGGTGACGCGGGGGAACGCAAACACCACGAAGATGAAAACTAACGACCAAACACCCACGGGGCAGGACGATGATCTGCTTCCAGACTATAAGGGGCTTCTGAAGAACGGGGTTCGTGGCAAACACGCGGGACGCCTTCGTCGGAAAATGAACTTGGCCTTGCTCGCTTCCGATGTCGCGGAAGCATTTCCAACCGATCTAGTCGTCAATGATGTCTTGCGCAGCCTTATCGCCAACCGCGACAAAACGCCATCCACCAGCTAGCGCGAACCAACCAAGCGTTGCACCTGAAGACAATGCACCCGGTTCCGGTTTGCCGAAGAGCTTGCCTTACGCGCCGATGAGCCTAATCGTTGTGTCGCTTGGACGCGGTTTGGTGTAAGTGCGTGGTTATGCACAGTCGTCTTCGATAGAATTAAGACAGAGGAGGAACCGTGAACACCGTCAGCTTAGACTTGGAAGACGATTTAGCGGCATTGCTCCAAGCGACCAATCAGCCTATTCATCATGCTGCACGCGAGTTCATTATTTTAGAGCATTACCGGCGCGGCGCCATTTCCAGCGGAAAAAAGTGGCTGAACTACTCAATATGTCCCGCTGGGAATTCGTTCGCCACGCTTCTCGGTTAGGCATCGCCTTCCTCGACATGACAAAGGATCAATGGCAAAATGAACGACTTCAAGCGCAAGCAATATGACATCTGAAACTGTCGTCTCGAATGCCAGCCCTCTTATTGCATTGGAGCAAATCAGTCAACTTCGCTTGCTGGAGCAGCTTTTCAATTCAGTAGAAGTTCCGCCCGCCGTTGTGAGAGAAGTATCCGTATCCGTCGCCATACCTGCCATGATTGTCGAGCAGGCTTTATCCCAAGCTGTTGGCCCTCGCATTTTAAGCGCTTCGCTCGGAGTCGGTGAGAGCGAAGCGACACGTTTGGCTATTGAGATTCAGGCACGGCTGCTCATTTTGGATCACCGTCCCGCGCGGCGTTTGGCTCCGGCATTGGGCCTGCCAATTATTGGAACATTAGGTATCCTACTGGCGGCTAAACAACGAAAATTTCTCAGTGCTATCCGTCCCAGTCTTGATGCTCTATTGGAGCAAGACTTTCGGATTGCACCGAGCTTGTACGACAAAATTCTCCTCGACGCAGGAGAGTGATAAATCCTTAACAAACGACAGACCAAGCTCACCTGAGCGCCTACCGCCATGCGCTTCGCTCGTGCCTCGCTACATTTCGGACCAGCGGCGTCGGGTGAGCTTGGTCGTTCGGCCTCAAAGCCGCGAGCATTTGCTTCTTTCCCGGTCTGACTTTTTTCAAGGGGGATTGCCATGCAAGAACAATTGGAATACAAGCTGCTGATCGCACATGGGTTGTCCAACAATCTGCGAGACCAAAACGATGAGGAATACGGCACGTTTACGGTGGAAATGCTGAACAATCTCGGTAAGGAGGGCTGGGAAGTTTGTAACCAGACATTCTTCCCTGCCACCGTGATGTTCAAACGCAAGGTGATCTCTTAGTGAATTCCCGATTCGTCGCAGCGTTCGAGGCGGGAAACGTTCGAAGAAGCGATGCTTAGCGCGCGCATTTTCAACCGCCCAGAAACGTCACCATCCCGGTGATTGTAACGCCTCTCCCAAGTTGCCAGTGGTAGAACCGCACAGCAAAGAAATACGGCAATAGGAAGGGCCGGGAAGTTCTTGGCCATTATATCGCGACTACCGACTGGCAACGAGTCCAAATTGCGGATGACCTCAGCGCCGAATCCGGGGATTGAGGTGCTCCCCAGGATTTGGGGGCTGGGCGGTAACCCCCCGCCACAACTCCCCCTCCCGCTTCGGGAGGGGGCCGAGGGGTGGGTATTTTGAGTGAAAGTATTTAATCCACCAGAGCATTTTACTTTTATTTTCGGCAAGCATAATCATTTGGCACGATTCATGCACTAATGATTATTGGGGCCTCCTGTACGATTTACCGGCGGACTTTCTATTGCGGTACGCAGTACGACGCAGGATAGAGCAACACAAAGCGCGGAACCCTCAAGCCCACAGTCCGCCCTATCTAAAATGGAGGTCAATGATGAGTATGCAGCTTGGGAGTGCGCAAAGAGGAATGAGCTTTCGTCTGGTCGCCGCAGGGCTGGCAGTTCTTGCCCTCTCCTTCAGCTCCGGCGTAAAAGCCCAGATATCATTCATAAACATGTTTAGATCAGGCGCTTATACGCAGACCAACAACGGTAACTCGCTCTCGCTTACCGGCTTCTTCTTTACCACCACTCTGTTCTCGATCAATCCCGGAGACTTTACTACCGCCACGGTTACCTATCCTGGTCCCGGCTCACCCGCCGCGATGCCCTTGAGCTCCCCGACTACGTTCGATCTTAGCTCGCCATTCTTCGCAGATCAGGCCGCCATGGACCTCGCCTATCCAATGGGCACATACCTCTACAACGCTGACGGACCTGCCGGACCCGACTCGACCTCCTTCGATTATTCTGCCGACCACTATCCTCAGTCACTGCCATTTCTCGATTGAACGAATTTCACGGACCTTCAGGGAATGAACGCCGGCAATCCGTTCTCCTTCCTATTCAGTCCCTACGTGACTGGTTCGGGGCTGAGCGAATCCTTGCTCTTCTTAACCCTGTTCGACTTTACCACAGGCACGGTCGTGTTCGACGCAGGTTTTAAGCCCGCGACAACTACCGGCCTGGTTCTGCCTGCAAATACGCTTATGCCAAGCCATAACTATGCGTATGAGCTGATCTTTTCCAACCGATTGTTGGTGGATAGTCCCGGCGCGCAGTTTGGCGCGCAAATTGGATACGACCTGCGCACGAGCGGTTCATTCATTACGGCAGCCGTTCCCGAGCCCTCCGCAATAGCATTTGCCGGCTCGATGACTGCAATGGCAATGGGCCTCGCATGGCGCCGAAAGGGTCGTGCCTCGGCGGCCTGAGGGCGTGCGGCATGACACGGTCGCATCAGCTACATAGGAAACGGCCCCCGCTCTCATTCAGAGCGGGGGCCGGCTTTCTGTCACGCGAGCAATAATAACGTCCCGTTGACCAATTTACAAATTGACCCGTCGACTGCCTTTCCCAACGACCCAACGACCCAACGACCCAACGACCCAACGACCCGCTACAGCGCGTCGCCGCCCTTGTCCGCGTTGTCCTTCGTGAAGATTCGCGTGCCCAGGGTTACGGTCTTCTCGAACGGCTGCTTGTTTAGCACCTTGAGCGCCGTCTCGATGGCCTCTTTGCCGCCAGTCGGGTACTGGAAGGTCGCGGTCAGAACGCCGTCCTTGACATACTTCACGCCCTCAGTGGGCAATGCATCGATGCCGATGAACTTGATCTGTTTCTCGCGGCCCTTGCCCTCCTGCGACGCCGCCATGTAGGCCCCGTGCGCGCTCGGGTCGTTATGGCCGTAGACCGCGTCGATCTTAGGATGGGTGGAGAGCGCGGATTTCATTTCGCGATTCGCGTTCGGCTCCAGCCACTGGCAGTCCGGGTCCGCCACAATCTTGATGTTCGAACCCTTGATGCCCTCCATGAATCCATTATGCCTCTCCTGGGCGGGAGTGGAGGTCATCAGGCCTTTCAACTCGACGATTTCGCCCTGGCCGTTCAGAATCTTCTTGACGTACTCGCCGGCGGACTTGCCGATCTTAGTGTTGTCGCCGCCGATGAAGCAAGTGAACTTGTCGCCCTCCACCTTTCGGTCCAGCACAATGACCGGGATACCCGCGTCCACCGCCTCTTCCACCGGCTTGGTGAGCGGCCGCGATTCCTTCGGGCTGATGATAATCAGGTTCACATGCTGCTGGATGAACTCGCGCATCTGAGCCTGCTGAGTTTCGCTCTTGTTCTGAGCGTCGCGCTCGATGAGTTGAATCTCGGGGTGTTTCGCCGCCTCTTCCCGGACATCGGCATTCATCTGCACGCGCCACGGCTCGCCCAGGTTGCATTGTGACATGCCGATTACGAACTTCTGACCGCTTGACGCTAGCTTGGTTCCGCCGGGCGTCGCTCCGGTTTGCCCTCCGCCTGTCGTACTTTCGTTCGAACTTGGGCAGCCGCCGCAGAAGAGCACGACGGCGGCGCTTAGCCCCAAAATGTGCAATTGATGAAATTGACGAAAATCCAATAGCGCAATCCTTTTCATGTTCATGATTTCTCCCTTTTCTGTCTTTGAATCAGTACGGCCAGAGCAATTATCACGCCCTGAATGATCATTCGCGGAGCGATAGGCACGGCACGCAGACTGAGAATCTTGTTTATATACGCGACTATCAAAACGCCGAGAAACGTAAAGCCCATGCCCCCGCGCCCGCCCGCGAGGCTCGTGCCCCCGATAACGACCGCAGCTATTGCGTCCAGCTCGAACCCCGCACCCGCCTCGGGGTCGCCCAGGTCCTGGCGGCACGCGTTCACCACCCCCGCCAGCGCGGCAAACATTGAGCAGAGGGCATACGTTTTCAGCTTGACCCAGTCCACCCCAATTCCCGAGAGTCGGGCCGCCTCTTCGTTCCCACCAATGGCGTAAAGCTTCCTGCCGTACGCGGCGCGCCGCACGATAATCGTCATAATCAGAATACATATCAGGAACAGGAACGTGGCTGGCTGTATCCCGATTCCGGGCAGCGCCTTGGTCATCCAGGAGAAGAACGGAGGCGAGCTGCCGGTAACCTTGTACCAGGGCTGCGCGGCGGGCTGCACCTTAATGCCGCCCGAAATCATCTTTGCGAGCCCGCGCGCCGCCGTCATCATCGCCAGGGTAGCCACGAACGGCTGCATGCGAAATCGCGAGACCATTATGCCGTTGATGGACCCAACGGCCAGCCCCGCCAGCACGATGGCCCCCAGCGCCAGCCCGATAGGCCAGCCGAACCCAACCGTCAGCAGCGCGAAGAGCGTGGCGGACAGACCGACGACGGAGCCGACCGATAGGTCGATTCCACCGCTCAGGATTACGAGCGTCATGCCGGTTGCCAGCAGCCCGTATTCGCAATATTCAAAGAGGATGTCGAGCTGGGTATGCCACGAGAGGAATATGGGCAGGCCCGTATCGAACGCGCGGGGCGTGAAGAAGCAGCCAAGCATAAAGACCAGCACGAACGCAAAAATGCCGCGATAGCTATCCAAAAACTCCCGTGCGGACCGTCGAGGTGCGGCGGCGCCGTTAAGAGCATTTCCTTGCGGCGTATTCTCGGCAGGGGATTCAGGCATATTCTGGGATTGGGTCCTGGGATCAGGCGACGATTTCGTCGACGGGAGTATAAGGAAGTGCAAACTGCTCGGCAACATCGGGGAAGCAGACCTTCCCGTCTACCACATTTAGGCCCATTTTAAGCGCCGCGCTCTCACGGCACGCCTGCTTCCATCCCTTGTTGGCCAGGCGGCGCAGGTAGGGCAAGGTCTCGTTGGTCAGCGCGTAGGTCGAAGTTCCCGCGACCGCGCCGGGCATGTTCGCAACGCAGTAGTGCACGACGCCCTCCACGATGTAGGTGGGCTCGCTGTGGGTCGTAGGGTGCGTGGTTTCGAAGCAGCCGCCCTGGTCCACCGCCACGTCAACCACCACCGCGCCGCGCTTCATGGACTTCAGCATCTCTCGGCTCACCAGCACCGGGGCCTTCGCGCCGCGTCGCAGCACGCCCCCGATTACCAGGTCGGCCTGCGGCAGCAGGTTGCGGATGTTAAGCCGGTTCGAGAAGATGGTCGTTACGTTGGGCGGCATCACGTCATCCAGGTAGCGCAGACGCTCCATATTGATGTCGAGTATATAGACGTTTGCTCCGAATCCCGCCGCTATCTTGGCCGCATTCGCGCCCACGATTCCCCCGCCGAGAATGACGACATTTGCGGGAGGGACCCCCGGCACGCCGGCAAGCAGGATGCCTCGGCCCTCCATCGGGCGCTCCAGGTATTTCGCGCCCTCCTGTATCGCCATGCGCCCCGCAACCTCGCTCATGGGCGTAAGGAGCGGGAGCGTGCCGTCGGGAAGCTGTATCGTTTCGTATGCTACGCAAACGGCGCGGCTGGCAACCATGGCTCGAGTCAGCTCTTCGCTGGCCGCGAAGTGGAAGTAGGTAAAGACAATCTGGCCGGGATGTAGCAGTTCGTACTCGCCGGCGAGCGGCTCCTTCACTTTGACGATAAGGTCGGAACGGGAAAACAGCGTCCGCGCGTCCGGCACGATCTCGGCACCCGCTTCGATGTACTCTGCGTCCTCGATGCCGGTTCCCAGGCCCGCGCCCGCTTCTATAAGAACGGTGTGCCCATCCTCGACCAACACTTCCGCGCCCGCGGGCACGAGGGCGACACGGTATTCGTTGTTCTTAAGTTCCCTGGGAACGCCGACGATCATGCTTAAACTCTCCAGTGCGCGGGCGGACGCGGCGGTAGTTGTTTGATTTCTGACAGAATACCCGACGCGATTCAAATGTTTCTATCCAGCCGCAGCCCGAGCGCCTACAGTTTGTCCAGCCCGCGTTCCAGAAACTCTTTTGCATGATACGTAAGGATGATGTCCGCTCCCGCGCGCTTTATGCCCACCAGTGTCTCGGCAATTACCCGGTCCTCTTCAATCCAGCCGTTTTGGGCGGCCGCCTTGACCATCGAATATTCGCCGCTTACGTTGTAGGCGGCGACAGGTAGATCGATGGCGTCGCGTACCTCGCGAATAATATCAAGGTAGGGGAGCGCGGGTTTGACCATGATGATGTCCGCGCCCTCGTCCACGTCCAGCAGCACCTCGCGAATCGCCTCGCGCCGGTTGGCCGGGTCCATCTGGTAGGTGCGCCGGTCCCCAAACTGGGGGGCGCTGCCCGCCGCCTCGCGGAACGGTCCATAGAATCCGCTGGAGTATTTCGCCGCGTATGCCATGATGGGCCGATCGGTGAATCCGTTTTCGTCGAGCGCCAGCCGGATGGCCGCGATGCGTCCATCCATCATGTCCGAGGGAGCAATGATGTCGGCCCCCGCGCTCGCATAGGTGACGGAGGCGCGGGCAAGCAACTCAAGTGTCGGGTCGTTGGCGACCTCGCCGTTCTCTATCAGGCCGCAGTGGCCGTGCGAGGTGTATTCGCAGAGGCAGACGTCCGCGACCAACAGGACGGAATCGCCCACCGCCCGCTTGAGGGCGCGAAAAGCGCGCGGCACGATTCCATCGTCCGCATAGGCTCCGGAACCCTGCTCGTCCTTCTCTTCTGGAATGCCGAACAGCATGATCGCAGGTATGCCGAGCTTCGCGACGCTTTCAACTTCGCGGCAGAGGTCGTCTATGGAGAACCGGTTGATGCCCGGCATGGAAGGGATTGTTGCGGTCTTCGCGTGCGTGACGAACAGCGGGTAGAGCAGATCGTCCGCCGTCACGCGGGTCTCGCGGACCATACGCCTCATGTTGGCCGAGCCGCGCAGCCTGCGCAGGCGATGCAACGGGGCATCTACGCTGAAATCTGTCTTGGTATGTGTCAACGAATCATCCATATCTCATCCATATCTCATCCATATCGTTATACTATGAACCAAAGCGGCGTCGGATCGGCAAAGGAGGGGGCAAATCGTTACCGGCCCGCGTAGTGCGTGTCCGTGACGCGCTGCTCCAAAACATGCTGCTTCTTTTTCGAGTCGCGCTGAAGTTTGGCGATAAGCTGATCGTAGGCGGTGCGGTCTACCGGCAGGCTGACCGGTTCGCCCGTATGGCTGGATAGGATGATTCCGTTGATAAGCTCGACCGCGTCGATTCCCTCCGCGCCCGGCGCAAGCAGCGGGTCACCACACAGAATGTGGCGGCAGAAGTTGCGGGTGATGTCCGTGTGCTGGCCGCCTGTCATGGGAATATTCAGATCCATTTCGACGGTTTCGGGGCCGCCCCACATCTCGGTAGATTCGCGGACATGCTCGCGGATGGGCGTCTTAATTTCGAAGAACCGCAGGTTGGAGCCGTGCATGACGAGCTTGCCTTTGTCGCCGCAAAGCTCCAGCATCTCGTGGCCGGGCGCTTCAATGGTGCTGGCGTACAGGTAACCGTGGGCTCCGTTGGAATATTCGAGTGTCGCGAACGCCTCGTCCTCGACCTCAATGTCGTGCAGGCGCGTGCGGGTGCAGCCCGTCAGTCGCACAGGGAGGCCAGAGAGAAGCGTGTACAGGTCGAGAAAATGGGGTGCCTGGTTTATGAGAACGCCTCCACCCTCGCCGGACCAGGTAGCGCGCCAGCCGCCCGAATCGTAGTATGCCTGGCTGCGATACCAGCCCATGACCAGCGAGGTGCGGTAGATCTCGCCAAGCCGGCCCTCGCGCACGAGCCGAAGCGCCGTCCGCACGCGCTCCAATGAGCGCATCTGGTACATCACGCCGAACACGCAACCGGATTCTTTCGCCGCGCGAATCATGGCATCGGCGGCGGAAACGGTGACGCCAATCGGCTTCTCGGAGAGAACGTGCAGCTTGCGGCGGAAAGCGGCCTCGGCGATGGGCGGATGAAAATAGTGGGGCGTGGCGATGATGACGGCGTCAACGAGACCGCTGTCCAGCAGAGCCTCGTAGTTGTCGTATCCGGGTACACGATACCTGGATTTGGCCTCTTTGAGGGCAGCGTAGTTGGTATCGCAGACGGCGGCCAGATGCGCCTCCTCTATCTGGTTCATGCTGGCGCAATGACCGAAGCCCATGCCGCCCACGCCTATGATGCCGAATCGAACGATGTCCATTTGCTCACCGCCTGCTTCAATCTAAATGCTTCAATCAGAATGCTATCTGGTTAGCGGTAGATTGTGCGTGAAGGGATCGATCTCCTGCCGATTTAGCAGCGCAGGTACGCGCGGGAGAGGAATTAGCGGACAAAATGATCGCGTGGAATGGAGAAGGAACGAATGGGAATATTTCACCGGCCGGCCATGCCCGGCATATACTGCTACTTCATGTCAGCCATCATCACTCTATGGGTAGGCGGCTGTGCTCCGGCGGCGGCCCGTCCGGCGCATGCGACCATATTGGGCATTCAAGGCTCACGCTTTACGCTGGACGGGCAGCCCGCGTTCTTATTGGGAATCAGCTACTACGGCGGTTTGGGCGCGCCGCCTGAAACCGTGGCCGCGGATCTCGACCGCATTCGTGCTTCCGGTTTCAACTGGATTCGGGTATGGGCGAAGTGGAGCGCGTTTGGCGGCAATGTTTCCGAGGTAGATACCGAGGGCTGGCCTCGCAAGCCATACATCGATCGGCTGGTTCGCCTCATCGCCGAGTGCGAGAAGCGCAAATTGATCGTCGACGAAACGCTCACGCGCAGCGGGCCGGAAGTTATGGGCGGCCTGCACACTGAAGAGGCTCACGCGCAGGCGGTAAGGATACTCGTCACGGAGCTGCGAGCATACCGGAACTGGTATCTCGACATCGCCAACGAGCGCAATATCCGCGATGGCCGCTACGTTTTAATTAATGTTGTGGCGCGCCTGGCACAAGTGGCGCGAAACATCGACCCGCGCCGTCTGCTCACCGCGTCGCACGGCAGCGAGATTTCGCGCGAGGAGATGGAGGCGTATCTCACGCGGGCGCACTTGGATTTCGTCTGTCCTCACCGGACACGGAATGAAGGAAGCCCCCGGCAGACCGAGGAAAAAACGCGCGAGCTGCTGCGGTGGATGAAGGAGATCGGAAGCGAGGTGCCCGTCCACTACCAGGATCCGTTCCGGCGTGGAAATGTGGATTGGAACCCTGGCGTGGCTGATTACCTGGCCGATGCGGGCGGCGCAAGTCGAGGCGGGGCCGCGGGCTGGTGCCTCCACAACGGCTCAGGTCGAAGCCGCGGCACGGAGGGGAGCGAGCCGCGCCGCAGCTTCGACCTGAGCCGCATACGCCTATTGGATCAACTGGACGCCGTCGAGTTGGAGGTCGCGAGCATCTTAGTGAATTCGCTCCGCGGCGTGCCGTCTCGGTAACGCGCTCCGTTCGAACGGGCATCGAGCGCCCGCACTATTATGGTTGCTAGCGGCTGCCCTTAACTCCGGCCGCACCGCCCCGATCTCCTATATTTCCGTCACCTGTCCCGTCTGCAGATTCACGAATCTGTTGGCAGGATCCGGCAGCCGCACATTGACGAACTGACCGGCCGACAAGTACAATACCAACGCGCTTCAGTTTGTCATCGCATTTGTCCTCATCGCCGCCCGGCTTCGCCACCGGATGATATGTCGCCTTTCACGGATTGCTTCCACATGCAGACGTTCGATGATTTCCTGGTTGGCTTCTTCAATCTCTTTACAACGAAGCAGTTCAAGGGCAGCGATCTGTTGCGCTATCTTGAGCGGCCCGCACCCCGGCGTGCTGGAGATGAAGCCGCGATTGTAGACAACGCCATCGTAAGCCCTCTGCTAAACCTGCTGGGATTCGCCCCGGGGGAACAGGTCTACAATCAGAACAACAAGAACGGTCGTCCTGACTTCGCGCCCGAAGACGCGGATTATGGCATCTGCTTCGTGGTAGAAGACAAAAGTACCGGCCTTGATCTAACGGTCGATGTGACGGATCCGGAAAGCCACCTCTCCCAATTGTGTGGCTATCTCCGGTCGCTTGGACTGCGATCCGGCTGGCTCGCGAACGGCAGAAGGCTGACAGTCTGGCGCATCGATAATCCTGCGCAACCCGAGCTGACCATTGATCTTGATGTTCCGAGCGCTCTTCGCGAATGGACGGAAGGCGGGGCGGAGGGCCTCTCGCCCACGGTTAAACAGGCCCTTCTTCTGCTCTGGGAGCAGTTCCGCAAAGAGACGTTTGCCGATTTGCAGCGCATCGAACAAGAGATCGCCACCGATCTGGACCAATGGGAGCGGCAGGCTCTGCCAGTTGGAGCGAACGCGGTCAATCAGGAGCTTCTGGTCGGCGCGGTGAAGACCCTGCTGCAAGACCTGCAAGCCGATGCGCGCGGCAAATTGGAACAGCATCTTCAGAGAAACGCCGAGTATGAACACCGGAGCGGCCGCCTGCGAGAGGACGAAAACGAAATTGCCTTTGAACGGCTTGAAAAGCTGCGTGTTAACGTCAGCCGGCAGCTCACGATCTTTGCGCCGCTGGTGGGCCTGGATGCTCAAGAGATCGCATCGATAAACCTCAACCTGGACGACCTTCAGCGCGATCCACTCGCCTTCCTGAACACAAAGGAGCTATTGGCTAAAACGCTGGCGACGATTAATGCCGCACGTGAGCGAAAGTTTCCGAACGATAAGAAGGCCGCAAAAGCTTGGACGAAATTCGATAATGGCCTCGGCGCGCTAGGCGAGGCGCTGAAGGCATATGGAGACATCGCCTTCGAGTGGCACAAGCGAAAGGCATTCCTGCGCCACGATTACCGCGAAAGCATCGAGATTCGCGAAAACTACGCCATATGGACGGCGGTCGTGCAGGAGACGATGCTTGGCGGGCTGGAAGAGAGCGGGCGGCGCGACGAATTCGCGCTGCAAGCGGCCTACGTCGTCTTTATCCGCCTGCTGCTTATCCGTGTCTGCGAGGACAAAGGCATCCTTCCACACCGCTTCCTCTCGGATGGCGGGCTGAAGCGCTGGCAGGAGGATATCGAACGCTACTTCCTCTTTGCGACAGGCAACCCATACGACACTCTGTTGGACATGGCGTTCCAGAACGCGCAGAACATCTACTCCCACTTCTTCACCGGGCGCGAGCTGTTCAACTGGTATAGCCTCAACCGTGTGCGTTTCGTTCGCGTGCTCGCGCAGTTGAGCAGATTCAACTTCGCCGACGTCGATTCCGACCTGATCGGGGCCATCTACAACACCTATGTTGGACGGCCTGAGAAGAAGCAGAAGGGGCAATACTACACGCCGTCGGAAATCGTTCGCTACATCCTCGATGAGACAGGATATGTAAGCGGCCCCGCGATCATAGGACCCGACAAGCGGCTGATAGACCCGGCCTGCGGCAGCGGCTCGTTCCTGGTCGAGGCGGCGCGGCGGCTGGTTGCCGCCTATAAGGTGACGGTTGGAGCGAATCCCCGGCAGTTGATAGACAGAATCCGCGACAATCTCTTCGGGTTCGACCTGAACCCCTTCGCCTGCTACCTTGCGGAAGTAAACCTTCTCATTCAGGTGCTTGACCTGGTGAAAGTGGCCCTCGACGGCAAGAACCCGCCGCGCCTCCAGCGATTCCACGTCTACAACGTGGACGCTCTTGCTCCGGCCAGCGGCGTTCTCTACTTTGCGCGGGCAAACACCCTGATGGCGGAGGAGTTGGACGTCGTGGATCGCATTAAGGGGCGGCACGACGAGTACGCCACGGGCTTTGCCTGGGTGGTCGCCAATCCTCCCTACGGCGCTAAGCTGACGGACAGCTATAAGGCTTCGCTCCGCGAATGGATGGGCGATGTTTTCTACGGGCAGCCGGACACATATGTGTTCTTCTTTCGCCTCGGCATCGGCTTGCTGGGCGAAAAGGGTAGGCTCGGCTTCATAACCCCAAACACCTACCTAATGGGCGCCAACACCGCGAATCTGCGCGAACATTTGCTGACCTCTGGGCGAATTGAGCAGATAGTGGATTTGCCACAGGGCATCTGGAATGATGCCAACGTGGATTGCACCCTTCTGTTCCTGGCTGCGGAAGCAGACATGGAGCAACGGAGGAGCCAGCAGACGCAGGTGTTTAGCATGGCTGTGCGGGACATGTTGGACAAGCTGACCGCTCGGGAGTGGAAGGAACAATTAACCCAATCGCAATCTGGGTGGATTGACGATCCACGCCACGAAATGAATATCCGTTGGACGCCGCTATTGCAACAGATTGAAGAGGCGTGCCGTGTTAAGATCGGCGCTGGCCCGGCAAGCCGGATTCAGTTGTTTGGTGATGTAACACAAAGTACGCAAGGCATTATTCCCTATAAGACGAGAGCGGATGGACGAGCAAATCTATACATTAAGCCTAGACGCGAAGTGCCTTCTGATGGAGCCGAATGGAAGCCTCTTCTTGACGGAAGCAGTTACGTCGAGCGCTACGGATTGCGGCCGGGGCGGGAGAATCGCCATGTGAAATACGGTAATTGGCTCTGGTGTCCACGCGAACCTAAATATTTTGAATCGCCAAAGCTACTGGTTCAATATATGCGAAACCGCGCTCTCAAACGCCGATTGGTAGCTACATACGACGAAACCCGATTCTACAATCGACATAACTATAGCAACGTCATCACCAACGTTTCGGCATATGACTTAAAATATCTCTTAGCTCTCTTCAACTCATCGCTGCTTAACTACTGGTATGCTCGGCGTTATGACAACGTCAATATCAATCCGGACTACTTTCGTCAATTGCCTATCTACCCGGCGGATGTGGCAACTCAGGCAGAACTCGTTGCACTTGTGGACGAGCTGATGTCGCCCCATGCCGCGCTCAACACGCTGCGTGAGCAGGAGTACGTGATTCGCACCCGGCGCGATGGCACGCCGGACATCCAGGTTCCTTATGATGTTCTGCTGGCAGACATGCGGCAGCGCGATCGCAACTATCCCGTCCTTACTCTGTTCGACGCCCACGCCGCCGGACTGTTGCGCCTGCCCGAACAGTGCGATGCGTCGGCGCAGATTTCCCGCGTCTTCACGCCAAACAACCGGCCCTCCACGGTCGTACTTCGTGCCAATCAACTCTGGCTGGAAGTCGCCGATGCCGCTATTCGCCGGTATCTGCTGGGCTATTTGACGCGTCCGCAATGGAAAGGCAGGTCCTGGGACGAGATTTGCGGTCAGGCGATTCTCCCTGCCAACCCTCAGTCGCTCGCCGCGCTCTTCACGGAAGAGGCTCGCATCATTGCCGAGATTAGCGCGACATTGGACGCAATAGCTGCCGCCGACATGGCCATCGATAACCGTGTGCTTGACCTTTATGGCATCACCGACCCGGCGGACCGGCAGCGTGTGCTCGGCAGCGCCCCCGTCACGGATGATGCGGAGATGGAATCAGCCGATGGAACGGCGGAACCCGGCGAAGACGAGGCAGGTGAGGCCGAGACATGACTGGAAGTTATGACCCGCCGATGTATTCTCGGCGACCGCTGATTTTCAACTCTTCTCAACCGTGCCGGCGCAATTTCACATCGATTCACCCGGTCCACCTCAAGCGCATAAGCGATTTCAGGAACTCTGTGGATAGACTCATCGTTCTTAATGCAGTCAGGCCTGTATCCATCTGCTCCGTCCCCGCGAAAGGGGTGAGTCATGACTAATCCGCAGGCTCGCCGGCCGGAACAGGGCGAGGGAATTTTCCCAACCTTCTTCATGGCGGGATTCGAGTGCTCCACCTTCGTGTGGAGGGATGGGCTGCGGAAGGACTACGTCGCGCTGACCGGGCACGACAAGCACCTGAAGCGCGACTACGAATCGCTCATGGAGCTTGGAATCGGAGTTGTGCGCGAGGGCATTCGGTGGCCCCTGGTCGACAAGGGAGGCGGCAAATACGATTGGAGCTCCACGCAGCCGTTCATCGACGCCGCAAACGCGTGCGAGATTACTGCCATTTGGGACCTGTGCCATTACGGATTCCCTGACGGCTGCGACCCCTTTTCCGAGGACTGCCTGAAGCGATTCACGGACTACTGCCGGGCCGCGGCGGAGTTCGTCAAGGCGCAGCGGCACAAGATTCGCTACTTTACCCCCATGAACGAGATTTCGTTCTTCTCCGGCGCCGCAACCGACATGGGATGGATGTACCCGTTCGCGAAGGGCCGTTTCGCGGAGTTCAAGCGGGCGCTCTGCCGGATGGCGATAGAAGGCGCGAAGGCGCTGCGCGAGGTGGACCCCGAAGCCCGCATGGTGCACGTAGACCCGCTCATATACGAGGTGCCGCCGCAGGACAGACCGGATTTAGCAGAGCAGGCGTGGCATGACACGTATGAGAAGGCGTTCGAGGCGTGGGACACGCTGTACGGCAGGCTGTCCCCGGAGCTGGGCGGCTCGCCGGAGATTCTCGACATCGTCGGCGTAAACGTGTACAATTTTTCGCAGGCGCAGATGAATCCCGACGGCAGCCGCGCGGTGCTCGGGCCGCGTGACCCCCGTCGCAAGCCCTTGAGCGAGATGCTGAAAGTTGCGTGGGAGCGCTACCATCGGCCCGTCATCATTGGGGAGACCAGCGGCTATAAGGACAACCGCGCCGAGTGGCTCCTCATGGTCGTGGAGGAGAGCCTGATCGCTCTCAACGACTGCGTGGATCTTCAGGGCATCTGTCTTTTTCCCGCCGTGGACATGCCGGACTGGCAGAGCGGCGAGTGGGCGCAGATCGGCATGTTCGACGTCGCGGACGACGATGAGTTTTCCCGCTCGCCCTCCGACCCCTATATCGCGGAGCTGCGCCGCTGGCAGAAGATTCTCGACAATCCGGATCGCATCGAGCCGGACGGGATGGGCGGCGGACTCGGCCGGGTCCAGTTGACAGAGGTCCGCGAGGCCGCGCAGAAGTGGGCGCGCGACCACGCGGGCGTGCCTTCAACGGCGGCATAGAGAGAGGGCGCATGCGGACGTTCCGTCGGAATGAATGCCGCGCCTGTGTGGCCTTCGGCCGAGTCTGCACCTGTGCGGACACCAAAATCGATGCACAGCACGATCCATCCCTTACCTGCGCAGGCAGGTACTCGACCGACGGCCACCAAGCTCAGGGATTTATCCCGTGCGCTCACTAGAGGAGTTTATGCATGCGCACTTGGCAGCTGGCGGGAGCGTTTGACGCGGGGCATATTCGCGGCGGCACGCCCGATTGGTCGCAGGCCCTGAACTTCCATCAGCTCGAAATGACAGGCCACGCCGAGCAGTTGGAAAGCGACTACCGCCTCTTTCGCGAGGAGTTCGGTCTTCGTCTATACCGCGACGGGGCGTGGCTGTCTCGCAGCATGCCGCGGGAAGATCAGTACGACTGGAGCTATCTCGACAGGCTGGCCGCCGTCAGCAGCGGTGAAGTAACACTTTCGCTCTGTCACTACGAGTGGCCGGTTTGGGCCGCCGAGGAGGACCTCTGGAACGGGCGAGTCGTGGAAGCAATGTCACGCTTCGCGGGCGCGGTCGCGGAGCGGTACAGGGGACGATTCGCGGGCTACATCCCCGTGGTCGAGAGCGGCTATTGGACGGCCATGATGTCGGAATGGGGACGCTGGTGGCCCGCGACCAATGGCGGCCCGAAGCGCGGCTGGTGGGAGCTCTACGCGGTGGTTGGCCGCATGCTGGTCGGAATCGCGCGGGCTGTCCGCGAAGCGGACCCTGACGCAGTTATTGCGCTCTCCGAACCGTGGGCTTGGCACCCGCACGTCAGCCTTCGCGACCAGAGCCGACCGTTCCAGACACTACTCGGCAGGCCGGACCGATTCGCAAAGCGCGAAACCGGCGCCGATAAGTGGGGCGGCGCGGACGGCCTGTTACAAACTATCGGCCTGAACTTCTACAACAACTGGGGCGAACCGAAAGGCTGGCCGCTCTCTCGCCTTCTGCTGGAGGCGCGCAGGGAGTTTCCCGATAAGCGCATTACCATGGGCGAAACGGGTAACTGTCACTTCTCCGACTGCCACACGGTGGCCGCATGGCTGGAGCTGCTCGACGCGCAGGTGGAGGAGGCGAATCGCCAGGGCGCGGGCGTTGAATCCGTGACGTGGGCGCCGATTCTGACGCTGGGGGACTTCGATTGGGGTCGTCCCGCGCCGGGCGCGTGGGTTACATGGGACCCCGACGACCTCAAGAGGAAGCGGCAGTGGAATCGCGAGACCGTCGAGGCGGTGCGCCGATTCACGGACGTGACGCCTGCTAAAGCGGCGTAGCCACGGCCTTCTGAAACGCGTCCACCACCGGCGTGTGTACGCGCTCCAGCCCGCTGGGCCCCGGTCGCAGGTCCCACAGCCCCATATCGAACAGGTAGTCGCCCGCCTCCGCCTTACCGTTGCGATAGGCCCATGTTACGAGTGAGAAAAGGGGCCAGAAGGTGTAGCCCACAACCGGCAGCCCATCCGCGCGCGACTGTTTAATAACCTTCACCGAATCCTGAATCCACGCGATGCGCCGTTTCATCGAGCCACTACTCGCCGTCTCGGTCACCATGATCGGGATGGGCGCGTATCGGTCGGCGTACATCTTTGTCACTTCAGCCAGCGTCTCGGTCCAGCAGGGCTTGATTCTCACACGTATTGCGCCCGCCGCCGTGCGCGCCACCAATTTGCGCGAGAACATGGGATACATGTTGTAGCCGATGACATCGGGCGTGACTGCGTTCTCGGCGAACCATGCAAGGTCTTCCTCTGCCGCTCCCAATCCCAACAGCCACTCGCGAAGCGGATGGCCTTCGTCTACGCGGCCCATAACGAGGTCCAGCGCTAGAAAGACCTGAGCCTGACGCCGCCTCGCCTCTTCCACCAGCCCGGAATCGGCGGGGTTCGCCGGCACATAGATGTCCGTCGCGTCTACGTGCACCATTACGGCGTTTGGCTCGACCTCGCGAATCGCGCGCTGGGTCAGACAGATGCCCCGGCACATTTGGAGGATCATTCTTGCGAAGCCGCGCCAGCTTTTTGCATAGGGCGGCCACCATCCGAGCCTGCCCGCGTACCAGGCGTTGACACGCGGCTCGTTGAGGGGAGTATACCAGCAGCAGAGGCCCCTGTAATGCTCGGCGAAGGCGCGGGCGTAGTCGGCTGCGTGTTGCGGATAGTCCGGGTTCAAAAAGGATTTCTCCATCCAGAGGGGGGTGCCGTAGTGCACGAGGTCGATGATTGGCTCCACTCCGTGCGCGTTGACCATCCGGTCGAGAACCCTGTCGGTCCATGACCAGTCGTATTCGCCCGGCTGCGGGCAGACACGATACCATGGTATGCCGTAGCGAGCCGCGCCCACGCCCAGATCAGCGATAAGACGCAGGTCCTCTTCCCATCGATCGTAGTGCCCGGTCAACTCATACTCGTCCAGCGTTCGGCCCGTCGCGGCGTGCGGCTCCGAGATAAACGTATCCTCGATACCGGTCGCCCAGATAAAGCCGTCGGTTAGCGAGCGAGCAGGGCGCGAGCGGGACATGAAGGCGGTCGTCTGAGCCACCTAAGCCACGCTCGCGGACGGCTGCTCCGCGCGCCGGTAGGCTGGAATAGCGGCGGCAGGGTTCATCTGCCGCTCAAGGCTGCGCAGCACAGCCAGAAGGGGCGCGTAGACGTCGCGCCTACCTGACATATATGCGTTGTCCCACAGACCCATTCGCCGGTACTCGCCCGTGTGCCAGTCCGTCATGCCCAGAATGGGATAGATACAGACCCCGTGCAGATCGACGCCCATGTCCATCGCCTTCCGGCACTCTGCGGTCGTGTCGGCCAGCCATCGCGGGCGGTCATCTCCCGTCGAAGATGTCTCAGCGATGAACATCGGGCGATGGTAGCGGTCATGCAGGTCACACAGCAGCGTCGAGAAGGCCGTGCGACGCGGATCGTTTTCCGCCAGCACGCTGTCGTGCCGCTGATGCTCCCACTGGTTCACGCCGTAATAGTTGACCCCCACGATGTCGAGGTGCTGCGGACTTCCACCCAGCTCCGGGCACTTCGTGCCGTTCAGCATGTCCCAACCTTCGCATACATAGTTATCGTTGAAGAATTCCGCCTCTTCCTCCAGCCACGGAGCGTCTCGAGGGGCGACTACGCGCACAATAGGGTCGCAGTTCACTATTCGCGAACGCGGATCCGCGGACCGAATGGCGTTGATTCCCGCGATAGCCGCCTCGGCCAGTCTTCGCTTCAGATCCGCGCCCCGGCCAATCTGGAAGGGGGCGAATACTCCTACCTCGCCACCCGCCCAGGCGAAGAAGCTGATCTCATTGACCGGAGTGTAGAAACGGAAGCCGCGCGCGCCGAACCCCATCTCGCCATGCGCGCGCTTTACAAGCAGGCGCGCGAACGCGTAACAGTAAGCGGAGAACCGCTCGATAAAGCGCGGCTCGAAGGGGTCCAGGTCGTCCGGGTATCCATAGTGAAAGAGGTCCCAGACGACAGTCATCTTCTCCGCCTCAGCCGCCTGTATGTACGCAATTGCGCTGGAGAAGTCTAGAACGCCCCCGATGTCCACGAGATTCCACCGGATGCCGTCGCGGGCCGTCTGCATGCCGCAGGCCCGCATCTGGCGATAGTCGGCCCGCACGTGCGCGTCATGGCCTGTCTGGGAAAGCTCGTCGATGCGTACCCGGTCGAAGTTGATGGGAGTGGAACACTCGAATCCGCCTGCGAAGAAACCTGGGAAGAGAGAACGGAGTTGGGGCGAACGATGAATCTTCAGGCTCGTCATGCGTTGGACTCTCCTTCCTGCGCCGTAGAGCCGACCGTCCGGCGCGGGAAAATACTGAGCTTGATTTACCTGGGCGTAGGTTCGTTATTCTCGTAATTCTGTAGCAATCCTATAGTTATTCCGTAGGTTGTTCCATGTCCAGACGCGGCATTACCAGCCACATGCATTTTCAGCACACAAGAAGGACGGAATTGGACCCCTTTTAGGTTCCCTTAACTGAATATTGGGGCAGTTCGATGCGGGATTCGCGCAAAATGCGGAACAGCAGCAGCCGCTGGAACGTCCTGGTTTGAGTAACTGTAAGCAGCTATCCGCGCTGGCAAAAGATATTGAAAGGAGATTGAGATGAGCGATGAAGTCAAGCGGCGAAGCGACACGAAGCCGAACGAGGGCGACCGAAAGTACGGGGACGTGCAGTACGCCGACCCGACAAACAAGAAGTACCCTATCGATACCGAGGCGCATATCCGCTCAGCACACAGCTATATTAACCATAAGGACAACGCGGCGAAGTACGACAAGGCAGAGGTCTCCAAGATTAAGGGGCGAATCAACCGGGCGGCGAAGAAGCACGGAATCGAGATCAGCACGGAATGAGACGAACGGCAGAACGCCTGTTCTTTGAACAGGCGTTCACATCGCGTTTATCACGCGCTGGATGTATAATAGTTTCAGTACGCTCCTCCGGTAAGTCCATCCGATTTGCTAAACCACCCGCATGAATGACGTCGTTCTCGCTCTCGACATAGGAACCTCCTCCTCGCGCGCTATCGTGTTCGACACGCGCGGGCGGGCGGTCGACGGCCTCCGGTCGCAGGTCCATTATGAACCTCGCACGGACGATGACGGCGCATCCGAGTTCGATGCGGATGTTCTCGTCGATCACGTGGCGGAGTGCATCGGCAAGGTGTTGTCGCTGGTTGATGCGCGCAAGCTCCAAATACGGGCCGTAGGCATCTGCACCTTCTGGCACAGCATGTTAGGTATAGACGCGAGCGGACAGGCAGTTACGCCGCTCTACACCTGGGCGGATACACGCGGGAAGAGCGCTGTTACCGACCTGAGGCGCAAGCTGGACCCGGACGCATACCATGCGCGCACCGGCTGCGCCCTGCACCCTTCCTATTTCCCAGCGCGCCTTGCCTGGCTGCACGATTCCGACGCCTTGCGCTTCAATACCGTGAAGCGGTGGATGTCGCCCGGCGAATTTCTCTTTCTCAGGCTTTTTGGCGATGCGCAATGCTCCGTCTCCATGGCTTCCGCAACCGGCCTTTTCGATCAGAACCAGTGCGGATGGGACGCCGAGACGCTCGACGCGCTTCCCATTTCAACGGATAACCTTCCCGTGCTGGTGGACATTGACGCGCCCTCGCGCGGCTTGAAGGAGCCGTGGGCGTCCCGTTGGCCTCCTCTCGCGGACGTGCCCTGGGTCCCCGCTATCGGGGACGGAGCATCCAGTAACCTGGGCTCCGGCTGCGACACCGACCGCCAAATCGCCATCAATCTGGGAACGTCGGGCGCGATTCGCGTATTGTGGCCGGCCGACCGTGTAGACATTCCCCCAGAGCTCTGGTGCTACCGGCTGGACCGGCGGCGATTCGTGATGGGCGGCGCGTTCAGCGATGGAGGTTCGGTCTACGCGTGGATGCGGGACACTCTCAAGCTCCCTAAAAACGACGAAGAGATTGAGAGAATGCTGGCGAAGCGCGAGCCGTTTCAGCATGGGCTGACATTCCTGCCGTTCCTGTCGGGCGAGCGCAGCATCGGCTGGCGGCCAGACGCTCGCGCGACACTTCAGGGCCTCCGTATCTCCACCGAACCGCTGGACATCGTGCAGGCGGGCATGGAAGGAGTGGCGCTGCGGTTCGCGCTGGTGGCCGAGGCGCTCCACAAAGCCTTTCCTGATGCGAATGAGATTCGTGTATCCGGCGGGGCGCTGGGTGAATCGGAGGTGTGGGCGCAGATGCTTTGCGACGCCCTGGGACGGTCGATAACCGTTACGGCCGAGAGTGAAGCCTCCAGCCGCGGAGCCGCGCTGACGGCCCTCGCCGCGGCGGGCTGCCCAACAGACGAACGGCATGTTCCTCTCGAAGCCGGCAGGGCGTTCGAGCCGGATTCGGCCCGGCACGCGCGCTACGACAAGGCCTTGCGAGAACAGCAGGATCTGTACGGTCGGTTAATGAAGAACGGAAACGAACGAAAGGAGCATGCGGCATGATTGTAACAACGACAAACGATGTGGCCGGGCGCATGGTCGTCCAATACCTTGGAGTTGTGCGCGGAATCGTGGTGCGGTCGCCCAATATCGCGCAGGGGCTGCTGGGCGGCTTGCAATCCATAACTGGCGGCAACAACGAGCAGTACGCCAACGTATGCGAGACCGCGCGAGAGGAGGCGTTCCAGCGTATGGTCCACCACGCGCTTCAGATTGGCGCGGATGCGATTATTGCGGTCCGCTACGATGCCACCGAGTTTGCCCAGAGCACGACGGAGGTCCTTGCCTACGGCACGGCGGTGAAATTGGGATAGCGCCTGCCGGGTTATCGACTGCTCGTGGATTCGTAAAGGACCGCATGACTGGCAACTCACTGATATTCGTAGTAGTCGCTATCGCGGGGGCTGTCACGGCGGCCCTCAATCTTATTACCTCGTGGCTGGCTCGGCGAGGCGAGGCGGCGTATCCGCCCGTCGGCGAGTTTGTGGAAGTGGACGGCGTTCGCCTGCACTACATCAGGCAGGGCTCGGGACGACCTATCGTGTTCCTGCACGGGAGCGACGGCTTCCTGCAAGACTTCGCGGACAGCGTTGTCGATTCACTTGTGAGCGATGGTTGCTGCATCGCGTTCGACCGGCCCGGCCACGGCTATAGCGATGTGCCGCGCTCGGAGCCGCCAACTCTGGAAGTTCAGGCAGGGCTCATCCACGACGCGCTCAAAGCGCTGGGCGTCGAGCGTCCAATATTGGTCGGCCACTCATGGGGAGCCGCTCTTGCTCTCTGCTATGTTTCTTCCTATCCGGAAGAGGTCGCGGGCCTCGCGCTCGTGGCCGGCTACCTCTATCCCGCCGCGAAGGTGACCTCGCGGCTGCTTCGGCTCCCGCTCCGACTGCTCGTCGCCCTGCCACGAATCCCCCTGCTGGGAACCTTTATCGTCTCGACGTTCACTCCTATCGTCAAAACCGCGCTCATGCGTATCGGCCTCTCGCTCGCCTTCTCCCCGGACCCGGTTCCCACCGGATATGCCCGCAAGGCGCGAGCGCTGTGGGTGCGCACGCCGGCCAGGGTTCGCGCTCTTGCACAGGAAAGCGCGACGGACGAACCCATACTAGCGCGGCTGGCGGCCCGCTATGCGGAAATCAGGTTGCCGATCCATCTCTGCGCCGGCGATTCGGATCAAATTCTGCCGCCAGGCCGGCATTCGCGGCAATTTCATAGAGATGCGCAGCGCTCAAGGCTTACGGTCATAAAAGGAGCGGGACATCAGCTTATGCAGACGCATCCCGAAGCGGTAATCGCTCTGGTCCGGCAGTGTCTCGCGGACGCCCCGCTCGCTGCGCCTACCGTTGAACGCGAGCCTGCGCCGTGCATAATATCTGACCGCGCCT
>JBBROJ010000005.1:0-82914 GCA_038229495.1 Chthonomonadales bacterium | reverse complement strand
TCTTTACCGAACCGCACTATAATAACTATCCCGCTGTGCTCGCGCGTCTGGCGAACGTCGAACTGGATGAGCTGGAAGAGCTGCTCATCGACGGTTGGAGATGCCAGGCGCCAAAGGACCTGGTAGAGGAGTTTGACGGCGAGCGGCATCGCGACTCCGCTTAGCCATCAACTCGACCTCGCGTCAATTCTATATGCAAACCGGTCCGAATTTTGCGGGTAAACGAACCCGAGCGCGCCGGCATACGAATGTCAAATGCGATCGGGAGAAAAAGGAGAAACAGAATGGCCCACAATGATCACGAGAAAGAAAACGCACCGTCGAATGAGCTGTCACGTCGCGACCTTGTCGTGTTGTCAGTAGCAACGGCGCTTGCCGCCTCTTCGGGTTCCGCGTCCGCGGAAGTGATGAACGTCGTGGAGACCAACGTCGAGGTCAAGACGCCGGACGGCGCCTGCGACGCCGCCTTCATTCATCCGGCGAAGGGCGCACACGCGGGCGTATTGATCTGGCCAGATGCGTTCGGGCTGCGCCCCGCTATGCGCGACATCGGAAAGCGCATTGCCGCCGAGGGCTACTCGGTGCTGGTTCCCAATCCCTACTATCGCGCGTCCCCGGCAGCCGCCATCGATCTCAATACGAAGACGTTCAGCTTTCAGAATGCGGACGACATGGCCCGGCTGCGCAAGTTCATGTCCGGACTCCAGGCGCCCGGCGCGGCGGAGAAGGACGCGACAGCGTATATCGCCTTCCTCGACGCGCAGCGGCAGGTCGATAAGAAGAAGAAGATCGGCACGCAGGGCTACTGCATGGGCGGTCCGTTGGTCTTCAAGACCGCGGCGGCAGTTCCCGACCGTGTCGGCGCTGGAGCGTCGTTTCACGGCGGCGGGCTCGTAACGGACCAGCCGAACAGCCCGCTTCTTTTGATTCCCCGGATGAGGGCCCGCATGTATGTCGGCATTGCATCGAATGATGACATGCGCCAGCCAGACGCGAAAGACAAGCTGCGAGAAGCCTTTGATGCTGCCAAGGTCCTCGCGGAGATCGAGGTCTATCATAGTCTCCACGGTTGGTGCGTGCCGGATATGCCGGTCCAGCCTGACGGGAAGCCGCTCTACAACAAGCCCGACGCCGAGCGCGCGTGGAGCAAGCTGTTCGCGCTCTATAAGGCGGCGTTGGGATAGACGGGTGACATGGAATCTCGCAAAACTCAAAAAGATTCGGGAGTGAACCTGTCATTTTGTCGATTTCGAGATATTCCATTCGACTAACAGTAGAAACGCGCTCAGCGCGGAACTATCGGAAATCGGGACACGTCCTGTCTCTGCTTTGACACAGCGACTGTGGCGCATCGACCAATCGAAAGGAGAATCTTATGAGTACGCAGACAACGGAACCTGTCGAGATGGGGACCAAACCGATCCGCGAGCACGAATGGCTTCAGAAGCTCGTCGGAGAATGGCGGGTAGAGACAGAGATGTCGATGGGGCCGGGTCAACCCAAACAGACGGCGGAAGGCACGGAGAGCATAAAGAGCCTCGGCGGGCTCTGGGCATGCGGAGAAGGGAAAACCAGCATGCCGGGCGGCGCGCCGATGACTTACTACGCTGCGCTCGGCTACGATCTGACGTTCAAGGAGTATCGAGGATGTTGGATCGCCTCTGTCTCATCGCATCTCTGGCAGAAAGCGGGAAACCTAAGCGTGGACGGCAGAGTCCTGACGCTGGACGGCATAGGCCCGAACATGGAGAAGGACGGAGAGACGTCCAACTATCGTGACGTTTTCGAGATCATCGACGAAAATCACTTTAGGATGATTCATTCCGGCCAGGGCGATGACGGCAGCTGGCAGGTGTTCATGAAGGCGCACTACACCCGGAGATAAGCCCTTGAATCTCAAAGAGTATCGGCGCCGGGGCTGATCAGTCCCGGCGCCGTCGCCAGTCGGTAGGCCGGATCGCACATTCATCTCACTACTTGGGTGACTGATGTAGTGCAATGATTGCGGAGCACTGCTGCCTTATGAGCCAGGCGGACAGCAGGAATACTCCTCGGCAAACGGGAACAACGGTGACAATAATCGTTCTCTCGGAGCCGAATCGTGGACCTGCCTTCGGGGATCATCACGTTTCTCTTCACCGACATAAAAGGCTCGACCCGCCTGCGGGAGGAGCATCCCGAAGCTATGCGCACGCGGCTTGATAGCGCATCAATGCCATCACTCAGTATGCCCACATTATCTTTGAGACCGCTCGCTTGACCGGACGGCGCTTGGATCCGGATGATCTGAATGCAATGCTTGCGGTCTACGGCGACGCGGAGGCGATGCGGTACGTTGGTGATGGGCAGCCGCTGTGTAAAGCTGATGGCATCGAGTGGCTGGATGTCACGGCGAACAACTACCGTTTGCGCGGCTACGGCATGTTCACGATCGTGGAGCGAGCGTCGGGAACAATCATCGGCTTCTGCGGGCTGGTGCACCCAGAAGGTCAGCAGGAAGCCGGGATCAAGTATGCGCTCAAGCGCGAGTACTGGGGCCAGGGCTTTGCAACCGAGGCCGTGCGGGCGTTGCTTGATTATGGGACCAGAGCACACGGCCGGGCACGTATCATCGCTACAACCGACCCAGCAAATAGCGCATCGCACAACGTTTTGCTCAAAGCCGGTATGTTTGTGGCTAAATTGCGCACCGAGGACGACGGCGCCCAAATAAAGGTTTTCGCCACTGCTTAACAGGCGGTCCGAAGCGCTCAACCTCAGTCTCCGGCCACTTGCCGGACGGCAAGAAGCGACTTTTTTTGAATCGGAGACACGCTTTTGCACAAAATGTTAATCGCGGCTGCCGTGGTTTTCCTATGCCGACCGGCCATCGGCACGGTCGCAGCCGCGCCGCCTGTCGTTTGTCGGTCGCCGGACGGCATCCTCGCCATCGAGTTCTCATTGCGCAAGGACGGAAGCTCAGACACTGCGCCCCAGTATCGGGTACGAAGGGGAGATGCCGAAGTGGTCGGCTGGTCCCGGCTCGGCATCGATCTGCGGGACGGTGAATTCCTCGGCGGCCCCTGCGAAATCACAGAGGTTAAAACGCGGGTAGTCCGGGATGAATACACGCAGTTCCCAGGGAAACGGCGGAAGGTTGTCGGCAACGCCTCGGAAACGACAATTCGCCTGCTGGAGACGACAAAGCCGAACCGCAGGTGGGGGATGGTTCTGCGGGCGTACGACGACGGAGTCGCGTTCCGCTATCGGTTCCCTGCCCAGGAGGGCTGGTCGCGGCTTGAGATAGCGGGCGAGAGGACCGGTTTCCGCGTGCCAGGCTACCCCATGACCTTCGGCATGCCGCTGCCCTCGTACTACACGCCACACGAGGAGCACCTCCAGAAGAAGCCGGTGTCGTTTTTCGCGAAGGACGCGCTCTTCGGACTGCCGCTATTGATTGAGCTGTCCGGGGGGAAGTGGGCGGCCATTCTCGAGGCGGACCTGACGGACTACGCGGCCATGTACCTGGCCCGCACCGGTGAACCTGGCGCATCGTTCGCGGCCCGGCTTTCGCCCCTGCCGAGTGAGCCCAAGCTGGCCGTCCGCGCCGAATTGCCGCACGAGTCGCCCTGGCGGGTCATCATGATCGCGGACAAGGTTGAGCGGCTGGTCGAGTCGGACCTGATCCTGAACCTCAATAAGCCTAACGCAATCGGCGATACCTCGTGGATCAAGCCGGGCAAGACCACATTCCCGTGGTGGAACGGTTTCTACGAGAAGAGCGTCCCCTTCAAGATGGGGCTGAATACCGAGACCGCCAAATACTACATCGACTTCTGCGCCGAGGCGGGGATTCCCTACCACTCGCTCGACGGCATTGACGGCGTGGCATGGTACGGCGGGCCGATAGTTCCGTACATGGGGGCCGAGATTACCAAGGGGGTCGAGGGTCTCGACTTCCCGGAGGTGATCCGATATGCCAGGACGAAGGGCGTGAAGCTCCGGCTCTGGATGAACTGGCGGGCCGCCGAGAAGTACATGGACCAGGCGTTCCCGCTCTACCACGCGTGGGGGATTGAGGGAGTGATGGTCGACTTCCTCGACAGCGACGACCAGGAGATCAGCCACTTCATCCACCGCCTCTTGAAGACAGCCGCCGCCAATCGGCTCACCGTCACGATCCATAACACGAAGGAGACGACAGGATTGGAGCGGACCTACCCCAACCTGCTCACGACTGAGGGGGTGAGAAACCTGGAATACAACAAGAACGACTGGGACCTCGCCGGTATTCCGCCCGACGAGGATTTGATCGTGCCGTTCACCCGTATGCTGGCAGGGCCGCTCGACTACCACCAGGGGTCGCTGCGGGGAGTGCCCATGGCCGACTTCCAGCCACGCAACGTAGCCCCGCTGGTAATGGGGACGCCCTGCCACATGCTCGCCTCCTACGTCGTCTATCAGAACCACATGTCGATGGTGGCGGACTACCCCTCGTCCTATCGCGGCCACCCCGCCCTATCGGCGCTCGCGAAGATTCCGGTCACCTGGGACGACACCCACTGTTTGGCGGGCGTGCCTGGGGAGTACGTCATTATCGCTCGCCGGAGCGGCACGGACTGGCATTTGGGGGCGATGACGGGTCGGAAGGCCCGGACTCTGAAACTGCCGCTCAAGTTCCTCGGGCCGGGGCGATACTCGGCTGAACTTTGGGCTGACGACGCGAAGGCGAAACAGGGGCTGTCTCGTCGGGAGGCGGCTGTAACGGCGGACGACGAACTGACGATCGACCTCGCGGCTTCCGGGGGCTCGTATGTGAAACTGGTCCCGACGAAATGAGCCTACAGAGCAATAATTGCGCGCAGACGCCGGCCAGCGTGAATTGGAACGGCCGGTATCCGAGTGCCAGCTCTTATGGGTGGTTCCTGTCCGTGCCTTATATTTTCCCTCAGATTTTGTTTGTGCTTGGCAATCCCCTCCCGGCATCCTTCGGGAAGGCTGCTCCTCAACGCCTCTGATGCTGAATTCTTTAGCCACCGACAGCATTCGTGTAGCGAAGGCTGTTAACCACAAGGTGAGTTCGGAGAGTCAGTCGATGCGCGATCAGCCACATGCGAGCGGGCGATAAGACGTGTATCATCTGATCCCGGCCATTTCTTCCTATATAGTTTACCTTGGAGTACAATGGGCATGAGCCAAAAGTACCTCTCCCGCCGCCGGCGCAATCCGATAGATCGAATCCAGGTTTTCAAGCTCCAGAGATAATCAAATGACCCACGAAGGCGGCCGTCCGAAACTGCTTCCTCCAGGCGTAGGCATTGCGATTCTTGCAGCCGCTCTATTCGGCGTGAGCACGCCTTTTGCAAAGCTGCTCGTCGGCGAGATGCCGCCTGTCCTTCTGGCCGGACTGTTGTATCTGGGGTCAGGAATTGGACTTTCCGTACTTACTTTTACCCGTCGTAAACAGTCGGCGGAGGGACGGCTGACGCTTAAAGACGTGCCGTGGCTGGCCGGCGCGATATTTGCCGGGGGGATCTGCGGCCCGGTTCTACTAATGCTCGGGCTCCGGTCTACTCCCTCGGCCAGCGCCTCCCTCCTCTTAAACTTGGAAGGTGTCTTCACGGCATTGATGGCGTGGTTCGTGTTCCGCGAAAACTTCGACCGGCGCATTGCCGTTGGAATGGCGCTGATTCTGGGCGGCGGCATGTTCTTATCGTGGCAGGGAATGAAGGGATTCGCGCTGCCCTGGGGTTCTCTAGCGATTGCCGGCGCATGTTTCTGCTGGGCCATCGACAATAACCTGACACAGAAAGTTTCAGGCTGCAATCCCGAACAGATATCGGCGATCAAGGGTGCGGCAGCCGGCACGGTCAACCTTGCAATTGCACTCGCGTTGGGCGCGCGCCTGCCATCCGCATCGATCTTAGCGGGCGCGCTATTTGTTGGGTTTGTTGGCTTTGGACTCAGCTTGCTGTGCTTCGTGCTTGCTCTGCGTCACATCGGCACGGCGCGCACCGGGGCCTACTTCTCGCTCGCTCCGTTTGTCGGCGCAGCCGTTTCGCTACTGCTCTTACACGAACACATGGGAGCGGGGTTCTGGATCGCGTCCATTTTGATGGCGGCAGGCGTTTGGCTGCACGTCACGGAGAATCACGAGCATGAGCATACGCATGAGCTGATGGAACACGATCACCGCCATGTCCACGATGAGCATCACCAGCACGAGCATTCCCCAGGAACAGACCTTAAGGAGCCTCATTCACATCCGCACATACATAAGCCCCTCGTCCATTCGCATCCCCACTTTCCAGACCTTCATCATCGCCACGCGCATCCGAAGTAATGTGACATGGGTCGGATAATTCGGAATTGCAGGGTATCCGCAGCCCGCCTCCACGTTCGCGAAACTTCCGTGCCCTCTTCCACGTCTCATTGGCATGTGGCCGCGAGTGGTAACAAGGGTGGCTGGATGGCCGCGCAAGTTGACAATTCACCGGTCGTGGCGCATAATTGGAACCATACTCGCATGGGCCTGCTCACCAACCTTCAGCATCCGGCGCCAGACCATCGCTCCATGGACATCGTCCGAGGCACCCTCCGCGTCGACCGGCGCACGAAGAATCTCCTCAAGCGCCTGAAACCGGGCGATATCGCGCTCATTCACCACGCCGATCTCGACGCGACGGCGGCCCGCGCACTTGTAGACGCGAAGGTTGCAGCGGTCGTAAACGCTGCCGACTCCATTAGCGGGCGCTACCCCAATGGCGGCCCGAGCGTGCTGCTGGAGGCGGGTATACCGGTCATCGACGCCACTGGCGACGAATCGTTTTCGATTGCGGAAGACAAAGAGGGGCTGGCGGCTGAGATCGACGGCGACACGCTCCGCCTGCCGGATGCGACCCTGGTGGAGGGCAGGCGGCTGACGCTCGAAAGCGTTGCCGGGCAGCTCGAGGCGGCGCGCGGCAACCTGGGCCGCGAGCTCGAGGATTTCGCGCGCAACACGCTGGAGTACCTGTCCGAAGAGAAGTCCATCCTGCTGGACCCGGTGGATGTCCCGCACCTGGACACGCCCATCCGCAACCGGCACGTGTTGATCGTGGTCCGGGGCGAAGGCTACCGGGAGGACCTGCGGGCTATCGGGGACTACCTGCACGACGTCCGCCCCGTGTTGATAGGCGTAGACGGCGGCGCGGACGCACTGCTCGAAGAGGGATTCAAGCCGGACATAATTATCGGCGACATGGACAGCGTGAGCGACGCGGCCCTGAAATGCGGCGCGGAGATCGTGGTGCACGGCTACTTGCGAGGCTCGCGCGATGCGCCGGGGCTGGCCCACGTGCAGGCGCTCGGGATAGATGCGAAAGTTTTCCACGCTCCAGGCATGAGCGAGGACGTGGCGATTCTGCTCGCCGACGAGCATGGCGCGGACCTCATTGTCGCGGTGGGTACACACTTCTCGCTGGTTGAGTTTCTCGACAAGGGGCGCGGGGGCATGGCGAGCACGTTCCTGGTACGCCTTCGGACCGGTTCAAAGCTCGTGGACGCGAAGGGAATCGGGCGGCTGTGGGAGGCGCGGCTGAAGTCACGCAACCGGCCTGCTACGGCGGAGATGCTCCTTCTTATCATGGCCGCGCTCTTTCCGATAGGGGTTATCGCGGTCTACTCGCCGTGGTTCCGCACCATACTGAGCACCTTCCGACTCTCTCTCCGATCCGCGTTCGGCTCGCACTGAAATTAGGGAGTTGGGTCGTTGGGTATTCACCAATACCTGACACCTGATACCTGATACCTGATATCTGATACCTGAACACATGGTTCCTGGTTTCCGCTACCACCTGGTCACAATCATCGCAATCTTCCTCGCCCTCGGGGTCGGCATCGCCATCGGCAGCTCGTTCGTCCAGGGGCCGCTTGTCGAGCAGCAGACGAAGCGGTTGGACGATCTTAAGAATCAATACAACAACCAGGTGCTCGTGGCGCAGGACAGCCTGCGAGCGTACACGGATTTTCTGTCAGTTCTTACTCCCCGCATGCTGCAGGGCCGGCTGACGGGAACGCGAATCGCGATAGTGCAGACGGGAGATTATCCCGACGCGGTACGCAGAATCAGGGTAGCGCTGGAGCAGGCCGGAGCCACCGTGAGCAGCGAAACGATTATCGAGCGCGGCTTCCCAACGCGCGCTGGCATTGTGCTCTCCACCCTGCTTCCCAAACTGCGCGCCGCCACGCCGGGGCTGCCGGACGATGCTGGCGCGCTGTGGCAGGCGCTCGGAGCGGCGCTTGCTCGCGGGGGGCACGAAGCCGACATTGCCTCACTCGCGGATGCCCGCCTCATACGCCGCGACGGCGACTACTCCCTCCCGAGCGACTGGGTGGTGCTTGTTGGCGGCGCGGCGGACGAATCGGACAGTCGCGCCGAGACGGTGGACATCCCGCTCATTGCCCAGCTCAAAGCGAACGGCGCGCGGGTAATCGAGGCCGAGCCGCGCCAGGCGACAGTCTCGTACGTTCAGGCGCTGCGGAGCAGCGACATATCGACCATCGACAACGCGGACACAGATATAGGCCGGTTTGCCCTGATTCTCGCGTTCAAGGCGGAACTGGGAAACTATGGCGTCAAGAGCCCTTCACAAAGCGGCATCCTCCCTCCTTTTAACATTAATGATCTCCGTAATGATCTCCGTAATGATCTCCGTAATGATCTCCGTGATGATCTCCGTCGTCATACCGGCCCATAACGAATCCGAGCGAATCGGCGACACCGTGCGGGCTATCGCCGCCCTGCCGGGCGTCGACGAGGTCCTGGTGGTGGATGACGGCTCGACGGATGACACCGCGCGCGCCGCCGACGAGGCCGGCGCGACGGTCCTCCGCACGATTCAGAATCGCGGCAAAGGGGCGGCGCTGGCCATGGGAATCGAGGCAACGCGCGGGGACATAATCGCGCTTCTCGACGCCGACCTCGGGCCCTTCGCGGCGCAGGCGGCTTGCCTCATCGCTCCAATTCTGGCGGGCGAGGCGGATATGTCCATCGCCACCTTCCCGGTGATACGCGGAAAGGGGGGCGGATTCGGATTCGTCGTAAAACTGGCGCGGTGGGGAATCGCGCGCGCAACGGGACAAATAATGGCGGCCCCTCTATCAGGGCAGCGCGTAATGCGGCGGGAGGCGTGGGAGAAAGTTGGAGGTATGGCCCCTGGATTCGGCGCCGAGGTGGGCCTTACCATCGACATTCTATGTGCCGGATTTCGCGTCGTAGAGGTACCCGCCACAATGACGCACCGCGTTACCGGGAAGGACTGGAACGCCATGCGCCACCGGTTCCGGCAGCTCGTGGCGGTTGCGCGAACCTTGTGGGCGCGGCGCGGCGTCCGCTGTCGATGACCCACGAGCGAACAATAGTATTGTGGGCCGCGGCAGGCGCGTGGCTGATCGCGCTTTCGGCGATCACCGGGACATTGCTGCGGCGTCTTGGCCTCGTGAAGCCAAACTTTCTAGCCCACCCTATCCCCGTTGGCTACGGCCTGCTCGTGTTGCTGTGGAGCGCGCCGGTTCTTTCCGCGACTGCCCTGCTCAACCCGCCGCTCCGCCGCGAATATGCCGCCTTCGTCGCAGTCATAGCGGGAATGGGAATCCTCGGCTTCATCGATGATTTGTGGGGAGATCGCCGCCGAACCGGATTGAAAGGCCATTCCCGGGCGTTCTTCATTGAAGGCGAGATAACAACCGGATTCCTAAAGGCTGTTGGCGGCATTGCAATAGGCGTTGCCGTGCAACGCTTTCTGCTCCTGCGCTCGTGGCCGGACGCCCTGCTGGACGGAGCAATTATCGCGCTCAGCGCCAATGCGCTCAACCTCCTGGACCTTCGTCCCGGGCGCGCGTGCGCAGTCTTCCTGCTGCTCGGATTCGTCGTAACCGCCGTGCAGTGGAGTTCAGGCCCGTTGCCGCTGCCGGCTCTGGCTCTGATTCTTATCCCGGCCCTGGTTGTCTACGAGCGCGATGCGCGCGCGCTGGTAATGTTGGGGGACAGCGGCTCGAATCTCCTCGGCGGCGCGCTCGGCCTTTCATGCACGACGGCCTTCCCCTCTCCCACCGTACGCGCCGCACTATTGGCTGCGCTCATACTTCTGCACATTGTCGCGGAGCGGGCATCCCTCTCAAAGGTCATCGAACGCAATCCAATCCTCCGTCGGTTGGACAGGCTTTCCGGCAGGAGGGAGTGAGGGCGGGGCGCTAGGTTACCGAGTAAACGAGTAAATGGGTCAATCGGTCAACGGTATTCAGGTGTTCGGGTCGTGGGTAAGGGCGGCGGGATATTCCGGCTTCCGGCTTCCGAAATCAGCGTCCGTTCCGGCTGGAAGCGATTCCGAGCGCCTCCGCCACCTTTTCGGCGGCGTACGGCTTGCTCAGTACCGGCAGCGAAGAGTTCCTGCCGTTGCGGGACAGCTCGCGAACCTGCGCCCTTTCGCCGGTTAGGATCAGGGTTGTACGGGCATCATCTTCCTGCACATTGTTCGTAAGCTGCGTAACGTCCACCGGAGGAAGGTTGAGCGAGCATACGACGGCGTCGATGCGCTCTCCGGCATCCCACATAACCGCCATCGCGTCCGAAACTCCCTCCGCTGTCAACACGTCGACGCCCAGCGACTCCAACAACCGCGCCAACTGCTCGCGCTCTCGCTCGATGGGGTCCACGATGAGTACAATAAATGGCGGCAGTTCCGCCGGCTGTGTAGTCGATGCCGCGCGCGGCAAGTGAACGGTAGGCAGGTAGACGCTGAACAGCGTTCCCCGGCCGGGCCTGCTCTCTACGTCGATCCAACCTCCGTGGTCGGCGACGATCGTATATGTGACAGCCAGCCCCAGGCCGGTCCCGCGTCCCATGGTCTTAGTTGTAAAAAAAGGCTCGAAGATCCTCTCCTGTATCGCCGCGTCCATGCCGGCGCCCGTGTCGTGCACCTGCAGTCTGACGTACTCTCCGGGGCCGATATTCGGCGGGCGGTTGCGGTCGTGCTCCCTCACGCGTACGTTCTGCGTGCGAATCGTAATTGTGCCGCCTTCCGGCATAGCGTCACGTGCGTTGAAACAGAGGTTGATCACGGTCTGCTCAATATCCGATGGGTCCACCAAAACCAGAGAGACATCAGAATCCGGGCGATGGTCGACGCGTATCGTGCTGCCGAGCGAGGGCTGCACCAACGCCAGGGTCCGCGCAATAAGGTCGTCCAGTGATAACTCCGCGCGGCTGCCCTCCGTCTTATTTCCAAACGCCATCAACTGCTTGGCCAGGCCGGAAGCAAGCTGTAGTGTATCCTGCGCGTCGCGCAGCCACGCAGCAGACGGATGATCGTTTGAAAGACACTCCTGTGATTCGGTGACCTGTAAACCGATCATGTGAAGATAGTTGTTGAAGTTGTGCGCAACCCCGCCGGCCAGCGTTCCCACCGTCTCCATCCGCTGCGCTCGCCTGAGCCTGTTCTCCAGATGCTTGCGGTCGGTAATATCCAGAATCGATCCGTTGACGCGAGTGTACCGGCCGGACGCATCTGCGACGGGGACCGGGGTATCCAGAATCCAGCGAACCTCGCCATTACGGTTTACTATTCGGTACTCGAAAGCTAGCGAACAGCCTTTTGCCAACTCCTCTTTCGCTTGTTCGACCTTGGAACGATCATCGAGGTGTGTTACGCTCCGCCAAAAGTCGGGGATTGTGAGCGCTTCCGCGGGCGTGTATCCGGTGAGCGCTTCCAATTGAGGACTGTAGAACGAGGGAATTACGGTTCCTTGCCCAATCCGCACGGAATAGAGGGTCTCGGTGAGGGATGTAACGAGGGAGCGAAGATGCTCTTCCGAGTTCCGCAGCTCCTCGATGAGCCGGACGTTCTGAAGCGCGGTCGCCGCCTGCCGCGCGAACGCGAGAAGTGTTTCCGCTTCGCGCTCGTCAATGGGGCGGTCCGACAGCGCGTTGTCCACGCCGATTACGCCAAGCATTCCCTGAGGCGTTCTCAGCGGAACGAGGACATGGTGCGCTACGGGCTTGCCGCTGGAAAGAAACAGCTTGCTGTCGCGGGCGGCGTTGTCCGTGTAGATATAGTCCGCCTTGCCGGAATATATCGCGTCCCACCGAGTATCTAAGGAGGTTGACCAGTTATCGTCTGGAATCGGCGTCTCGCGGCCATTCTCATCCGTTCCGATAGTTCCGCACATCCGGCGGCTGTCAGAGGCGTCCGTGAGGAAGATTCCGACACGGTCGTAGCCAAATCCTCCGCGTACCGCCGAGGCGATCTCCCGCAGAACTTCGTCAACCGCCGTGGCGGCGTTGGCCGCCCGGCTGAACTCCAGTAGCACCTCCAGCTCTCGTTTGCGGGTGTCCATGCTCAATTTATAATATCATTTCACGGGTCTGTCCGGCTGCCCGGCGCCGCGACTCAATAATTCCCACCGCTTTCCGAGTGTTATTGGCTGCGCCCGGAGAGGATCCAATGTACGGCCATGTTTTCGCAGGCCCTCGGCGATCCAGTTTTCCAGCCATGTCTCCAACTCGTCCGCTCGGCCGCTGTCCAGCTCGGCCAGGTTGCGCGTTTCGCCGGGATCCGCCCTGAGATCGTAAAGCTCGCGCATCGGCGTGCCGTGGTAGTCCGGTTCTCGCGCCACGATGAGCTTATGGCTCTCCGTGCGAACCGCCCACTTCGACTGCCACGTGTTTTCACAGCATACCACGCGATCCCAAATGGGCGTGGAATCCGTACCCTCCGCGAGGCGGCCAAAATCCCGGCCCTCCATGCTCGCGGGTGTCTCAGCCTTCGCCCAGTTGAGCAGGGTGGGCGCGAAATCCAACTGCTGAACGAACTCCAAAACGCGCCGCCCGGCGGGAAGCCTGCCCGGCCACTTCAAGATGAGAGGGATGCGAATGTTCTCTTCATAGAGCCCGTGGTGATCGAAATATATATCGTGCTGATACATTACCTCGCCGTGATCTCCCGTCAGAATCACGAGAGTGTCGTCCGCAACGCCTGTTTCTTCCAGCGCGGCCAGGAGGGTTGCGATGCCATCGTCGACGTGCCGTATCTCGCCGTCGTAAAGAGAGACGATATATTCCGGATCGGTCACGGACCCGAGCTTGCGAAACCAGGTGTCCCCCCACATATCCCAAAAGGGCGTGCGTTTCATGGGTTCAAGCTCCTGATTCGCCGGGTCGAACGGGTCTCCTCCCTCGTAAAATTGCCGGTAACGTTTCGGCGGCAGATACGGTGTGTGCGGCTCCCAATAGTGTACGAACAGGAAGAAGGGCTCGCGCGAATGCTGTCGAAGCCAGGGGATGGCCCGCGCGTTGATCTCCTCGCACGTTACGAGCAGCCGCATCCTGTGGCGGTGCGACGGATTGATGTAGAATTCGTAGCCGCGCGCCAGCCACGGCTTCATGTCGAAGAGGTTGTCCACCGCGCAGGTGGTGAAGCCGGCCTGCTGAAGCTTTTCGGGGAAGACGGGGATGCGCCGGTCCAGATCCATCGCTCCGCCGTGTGACACGATATTGTGTGACAGCGGGTGCATACCCGTATACATCGTCGCGTGGGCGGGCGTCGTGGGAATGCCGGGCGCGTAGCAGCGCTCGAGCAGCACGCCTTCAAAAGCCAGCCTGTCTATCGCCGGGCTCGTGGGCTTTCGGTACCCGTAGCAGCCCAGGTGGTCGGCGCGCAGCGTATCGACGTCGATGAATAGGATGTTCATGGGTGGGTCGTTGGGTCGTTGGGTCGTTGGGCTTCCGGCTTCCGGCTTCCGGCTTCCGACTTCCGGCTTCCGGCTTCCGACTTCCGACTTCCGAGTTCCGGCTTCCGACTTCCGAGTTCCGGCTTCCGACTTCCGGCTTCCTTCAGATCAAAAAATGGGTCAATTGGTATGCGACCATTGACCCATTTACTCGTTGACCAATTGACTTGTTGACTGATTGATCTTGCCTATTTCTCTTTGTCGGGGGGACCGAACATTACGTAGGCCGTGGGCGGCGCTGGTATCTCCTTCTCGCCCCTGGAGGCCTTGAAGGAGAATGCGTTTTCGGGCAGGTCGGCGTCGTAGGTCTCCTTCTCCACGACAATCGAGCTCGTGCTCTTCGCCAGGCCCAGAAGGGCCTCCGTTAGAATCCGCTTGATGTGGAACGTGCCGGCCTCGATCTCCATCCGGCCAACGCCGCCATCCGTGGTGCCGGCGGCCAGCACGTAGACCGTTTTTCCGTCCACTTGGATATCGTCTTTCCGCTCTACGGCGGACAGCGACGGAATCAGGGGAATGAACATCAAAGGGGAGATTGCCGTCCGCTTCGGCAGGGGGACCTTGTAGAAGCTCTTTTCCGAGCTGTTCTCGAACCATGCCATTTTGCCGTCGATGACCACGCGCAGCTCGGGAAGGGACTGCCCCTGACCAGAAACCTCTGCCAGCGGTTTCTGGTCAGAGGCGGGCGCGAGCCGAAAGAAAAGGTGATTCGGCGCTTTCGATTTGATCTCCAGCGCCATCTTCTGGATCTGGTGCGCGGGACCGTCGCCCTGCTCCAGCGTATAACTCCAATTCGCCTGATATGTCTTCGCCGCGGAATAGGCGGCGAGCGTTTTTTGCATAATGTCCTGCGCGTTGAACGGCTTGTTCGCAGGCTGGGCGGGAGCCTGCACGAATGTGAAACCGTGAACGCATAACACCAATGCAGCCGCTAACGATAAGACTCTGAACATCGAAGGTTCTCTTCTCCCGGACATAAATGTCCGGGCTGTGAAACGAAGTCCGCCTGCGCGGCCTGCGGATACTCAGGCCCTAAGATTATCCGAAGGACTCTACCTTCGCCCTATGCAACTACCACTTTGGTGAAATCGGCCAGGGTTTTGTAGAGCGTATCGACGAGGGACAACAGGGCCAGACGATTTGCGCGCACGTTCGCGTCCTCGACCATTACCATGACATCCTCGAAGAATGCGTTGACCGGTCCTCGCAGGCGATCCAGCTCCCGGTAGAGCGTTATATAATCGTATGTCGCGGCGCGGCGCGCAACGTCCGGCAGCAGCGCCTGAGCCTCATTGAATAGACGCAGTTCGCTGCCCTCTTGTAACAGCTGCCGGTTTACGCGGCGCGACAACTGCTCCAGCAGGCTTACCGCGCGCGCTACGCTGTGGACCGCGCTGCCGTGAATCGCCTCTTTGCCCGGAACCGGCGCGTCGTCCGCCGCGCCTACGGCGGAGCGCAGAATGTTGGCGACACGCGCGGCGGCCTGTGTCGTCGCGACGAAGTTTACGTCTTCGGAAAGCGCTTGCAAGGTCTCCCCGCGCTTTACGGTGGCATAGACCAGCGTGCTGTATATGGACCCGCCGGATAGCGCGGCATCCACGAGGTCGTACCGCACTCCGCGCTCCTCAAGCAGCGCGGACAGCCGTTGATTGAACAGAGCGGCAAGATCGTTGCACAGCGGGTCGAGCGGGAAATCGAGGCCATTTACGTGCTGGTAAGCAGCCGCCGCGTGCGCCTCCATCTCCAACAGGGGTGGCATGTCCGGCTCGTCCGCCAGAATCTGGACGACCCCCTGAGCAGCGCGGCGTAGGGCGTAGGGGTCGTTGGAGCCGGTGGGCAGCACGCCAATGCCCACGTACCCCGCGAGCGTATCGAGCCGGTCCGCGACCGCCAGCAGACGCCCGAGCGGAGATGCCGGAATCGAGTCGCCGGCCGACTTCGGCTGATAATGCTGGGCGATGGCATCGGCTACGTCGGCAGATTCACCCTGAGTCAACGCGTATTCCCGCCCCATAACGCCCTGCAATGCGGGAAGCTCGATAACCATGCGGCTGACGAGGTCTCCCTTGCACAGACCGGCAGCCCGAACCGCCCTGTCCTTCGCCTCGGGGCTTAGTTCAAGGCTGTCCGCAAGCGCGCCGACGAGCGCCACGAGGCGGTCGCGCTTCTGCAAAATCGTGCCGAGCTTCTCCTGGAACACGAGTCGTCCAAGCTGCGACGCCATCTCTTCGAGCTTCGTATCGCGGTCCTGCGCGTAAAAGTATTGCGCGTCAGCGAATCTCGCCGTCAGGACGCGCTCGTTCCCCTCGCGCACGGTGTCCAGATGGTCCTCGCCGCCGTTTCGAATCGAAATGAAGTGCGGTATGAGCTTTCCGTCGCCATCCTCCACGGGGAAAAACCGCTGGTGCTTCTTCATTGCGGTCACCAGCACCGGACGCGGAAGCTCAAGATAGGCCGGATCGAAGCTGCCGCGCAGCGCGGTCGGCCACTCCACGAGGAAGACGTTCTCCTCCAGCAGTCCCTCGTCCCAGGGAATCCGACCGCAAACCTCCGCCGCCAGCGCGTTGCCCTGCCCGACGATTCCGGCTTTGCGTTCCTCCGGATTCAGCATGACGCCGGCCATGTGCAGCATCTGGAAGAGGTCCGGCGCTTCGCCCACCTCGAAGGAATCGGGCGAAAGGAACCTGTGGCCGCGCGTCTCCCGCCCCGCTGTGATTCCCGCAATCTCTACCGGCACCACCTGATCGTCCAGCAGGCAGAGGAGCCACCGCAGCGGACGAACGAATGTGACGCCGCCTTCGCGCTGATCACCCCACCGCATTCTCTTGGGAAAGGCGAGACCCATTACGATTTCAGCCAGGATTCCACCCGCAACCTCCGCGGCCGGCCTTCCCACGTCCGTAACGCGCGCTTGCACGTACTCCGCACCACCTACGTTCACGGTCTCAAGCGCGTCGATTCCCACGCCCTGCTTTTTCGCGAAACCTATTGCCGCGCCGGTCGGTTTTCCGTCCTTATCGAATGCCACGGAACGGGCCGGGCCGCGCACGTCGCGCTCCTGGTCGGGCTGGGTCGCGGGAACGCCCTGCGCGAAGACGACAAGACGGCGCGGAGTTCCATAGGTCACCACGCTCTCCGCGCCAAGCCGCGCCGCGGCCAGGCCGCTCGCAGTACCGTCCCGCAGATCGCGCAGCGCATCCCCTATCGCTCCGGCGGGCATCTCTTCGGTACCAACTTCAAAAACCAGATCCGGCATTCGCTGATTGCTCCAGATAAATTGAATGTATCGTCATCCGGCGATAAATCGCCGGCCTGCGAGACGAAACCCGGTGAACCGGTTGACCCGCTGCCGGGTCCACGCGTGTAAAACGCGTGTCTTGGGGGGCCTATGGCCAAACGTCCTCCGGACGGTAAAGCCGTTCAAGATGGTTTCAGATCAATATTGTCCCGCCCGTGAGGGCGTTTGGCGGTTTGTCCGCCCGGAGTTCTCGGGTGCGGCGCTGTTTCGAGCGCCTGAGATAGCGAGTGAATTCATTCACTTGTTCGCTGGCGCGACGTGCCACATGCAAGAGGTCCATTGTCAGTGCTTAACCTGCGTATTCGCCCGTGTATCCCGTCAGATGGCCCTGGGTGACGCGCACGGGGACCAGCTTGCCGATTAGAGAATCGGCAGATCTGGGACTATCTTCGGGGACGGTGAAGTTGACCATCTTCAGCGTGCGGGTCTGGCCGGCCAACCTCGACTCATCCTTCTGGCTGCGGCCCTCGACAAGAACCTCCACCACCTCGCCGACCTTCGCGCGATTCATATCGAGGGTGATTCCGTTCTGAAGGATTACCAGCCGGCTCAATCTGTCAATCTTCACCTCGTGCGGGACCTGGTCGTCCATGTCGGCGGCCTTCGTGCCGGGTCGGATTGAGTAGGCGAACATGAAGGCGGAGTCGAATCGAGTCTCCTCCACAAACCGCATCGTGTTCCGAAACTGCTCGTCGGTCTCGCCCGGAAACCCCAGCATGATGTCGGTCGTGATGGCGATGCCGGGAATGGCCGAACGGAGCTTGTCTACAATCTCGCGGTAGCGGGCGACCGTATAGCCGCGGTGCATCCGCAGCAGCAGATCGTCGTCGGCTACCTGGAGCGGCAGATGGACGTGCTCGCAGACCTTGGGAAGGCGCGCGAGGGTCTCAATCAGATCGTCGGTAAAATCGCGTGGATAGGGAGACGTGTATCGAATCCGCTGTATGCCCCGAATCTCGCTGATCTGCTCCAGAAGCTGCGCAAAGGGGACCTTTCCCTCAGCCATGTTCTTGCCGTAAGAGTTGACCGTCTGCCCGAGAAGGGTGACCTCTCTCGTCCCGCCGAGCGCGAGACCGCGAATCTCGTTCAATATCTCCTGGGTCGGACGGCTCCGCTCCCGGCCTCGCGTGTAAGGGACGATGCAGAAGGTGCAGAACTTGTCGCAGCCATACATGATCGGCACGTGTGCCTTGAGCTTCGGCTTGCGGAGGATACTGCGGAGTGGAACGTCTGTAACGACGGCTCCCTTGCGCGGCGGCAGGTCGAGCGCGCTGAGAGGCGCGAGGCGTGAGGCGTGAGGCGTGAGGCATGAGGCGTTAGGCGCGAGGCGTGAGGCGTTAGGCGCGAGGCATGAGGCGTGAGGCGCGAGGCGTGAGGCATGAGGCGTGGGGCGGGGAAAACCCGCAGGCCGCCGCGCCTGGGCGGACCGGATCAGGCCGGGAATGGCGGCGATGTTGGCCGTTCCGACTACGAGATCGACAAAGGGAGCGCGTTTCTTGATCTGCGCGCTTTCGACCTGCGCCATGCAGCCGCAGACGCCGATAACCATTTCGGGCCTCGCAAGCTTCAGCTCGCGAAGCTCGCCCAGCTTGCTGTAGACCTTCTGCTCCGGCTTCTGGCGCACGGAGCACGTATTCAGGAGGATGACATCGGCGTGGGCGGGGTCCTCGACGGGCTCGTAGCCCATCACTTCGAGGCAGAGCGCCATCTGTTCCGAGTCTTCCTCGTTCATCTGGCATCCCCAAGTCATTATCTTATAGCCGAGCTTTGGACTCGGCCCGGTATCAATCTCGGCAATCGCAATATTCGGATCGGCGGTTATCATGACTCTGGAATCGCTCCCTTTCTGACCTTCTTATTATATCGCATGACGGCCCCAAGAACCGCGCGACATTGAAATGGTCCGCGTTTTTCGAGCGCAGGCGCGTTTTTAATCGAAATCCCGTAAGAAATGATTGCTTCCACCCGCTCGTTATGTTATCATGGGTGACCGCATTCTCATGCGTGAATGTGCGCACTCTCCCGCGTTACATACGTCTCGAAGAGGAGCAGAAGGGCGGCGCCCATGGTGTTCCCTTATGGCAGATCGGCTCTTATCGTCGATGACGAGCCGGCTATCACAGAGCTGGTATCCACGAGCCTGACCGCGCAGGGATTCTCCTGTAGAATCGCCTCCAACGGGTTGGAGGCCCTTGAGCTTCTCGCGGCGGACGAGTCCGCGCTCCTCATAACCGACGTGCGCATGCCTGGCATGAGCGGGATAGACCTACTGGAACAGGTGCGCGTCCACTACCCCGATGTATTCGTAATACTCCTCACCGGCTCCGCCGACGTGCCTATGGTAGTCCGCGCGCTCCGGTCGGGCGCATGCGATTTCCTCACCAAGCCTTTCATGCTGTCGGAACTTTCCAAGCGGGTGAATGCCGCGCTTACAAAACGGCATGAAACGCTCGCGCATCAGGAGACCCATCGCCAGCAGGAACAGAAGCTGGCGCATGTCGCCGACCGCTATCAGGCGCTGACTGAAGGAGTGCTTCAGGCGCTCGCGGCCACGCTGGAATCCAAGCACCCTGAGACTCGCGCGCACAGCGAGCGCGTCGCCCTCCGCGCGGCGCATCTGGCCGGCACGCTCAAGCTGCCGAATGAGGACGTGCAGGCGATCTACGCCGCCGGCCTGCTCCACGACATCGGGAAAGTAAGCGTGGACCAATCAGTCCTCAACAAGCCGGGGAAACTCGATTCGCTGGAGTTCGACCAGATCAAGTCTCACCCGGTGGAGTCTGCGCGAATCGTCGAACCGGTGGCGCTGTCGAAAATCACCGTGGACGCGATTCGCCACCATCACGAGCGCTACGACGGAAAGGGATACCCGGACCATCTTGCCGGAGACGCGATTCCTCTCTCCGCGCGCATTCTCGCCGTGTGCGATGCGTTCGATGCTATGACTAGCGAGCGCGCGTACCAGCCTGCGCTTCCCCAGGACGAGGTTCAGAAACGGCTGCGAGAAGGGGCGGGAAAGCAGTGGGATCCGCGAATCGTGGAGGTGTTCTGCGCGCTGGAGGAGGAGTGAGTGGGTCAATGGGTAAGTGAATAAATGAGTAAATCAACAGACTTCCCGTTGACTAATTGACCCGTTGACCCATTGATTGATCCGCTGCTTTGTAGGCCGCATCCAATATCTCGACCGGGTGCAGGACTTCCACCGATCTTCCGCGTTCGGCGAGGCCCTGTTGTATCCAGGCCAAACAGCCGGGGTTACCGGTCGCGACAACGGACGCGCCAGTCTGCTCGATGAAGTCCACCTTCCGCTCCAGCAGCCTGCGGGCCATCTCCGGCTGCGTGAGGTTATAGATTCCGGCGCTGCCGCAGCAGGTGTCGGATTCGGGCAGATCCACGAGCTTTAGCCCCGGAATCTGCGCCAGCAGCTTGCGCGGCGCGGCAGTAATCTTCTGCCCATGCGCCAGATGGCACGCGTCGTGGTAGGCGACGGTCGCTTCAAAGGCGCCGCAAGGCGGCTCGAATCCGATCTCCACGAGAAACTCCGAGACGTCCTTTACCTTTTCCGCGAAGGCGCGCGCCCGGTCGGAGTAGACGGGGTCGTCTGACAGCAGCTTCCCATACTCCTTCATCGTCGAGCCGCACCCCGCGGAGTTCACCACAAACGCGTCCATCTCGGCATCCTTGAAAGCATCCAGCAGCGCTCGCGCCCTTTGCTTCGCATCGGCCATATAGCCGCTGTGAAGATGGAGCGCCCCGCAGCAGCCCGCGCTCTTCGGAGCTGCCACCTCGCAGCCGTTGCGCTGCAATACCCGGACCGTGGCAAGATTGGTCTCGTGGAACAGCACCCTCATCACGCATCCGGCCAGCACTCCGACACGATAACGGCGCTCGCCCACAGCCGGACTTACTTCGGGGAGCCTGCCAATTGCAACATTTTGCGGGACGGCAGGCAGCGTAACCTGAATGTCCGCCCGACCCGTGAGCAGCTCGGCCACAAGCGGCGGCATGGTCTTGCGGTCGCCGGTCAGCTTCGCCATTAGTCCCGCGCCTACCAGCGATGCGGCCAGCCGGGCGGGGCTGGTGAGCATGTTGAGAAGCTGTTTACGCGCGAACCTCTGCGGAGCGGGGCGGTCTCCGCGCTCCTCCATGCCCGCGCGGAAATGCTCCAGGATCGTCGCGTACTCCACGCCGGAGGGACACGCGGTCTCGCAGGCCCGGCAGCCGAGGCAGGCGTCCAGATGGCCGCGGACGCCGCTGTCCAGCGGAATCACATCCTCCATGACCGAGCGCATCAAATAGATGCGGCCGCGCGGCGAGTCGGCTTCGTTGCCGGTCAGGCGGAACGTGGGGCATGCATCCAGGCAGAATCCGCAGCGGATGCATTTGAGCGCGTTAGTTTCGGCGACGGAATCCATGGGAATCCTTAGTGTTCAGATGTTTGGGTGTTCAGATGTTCGGGAGTTCATGTCGTTGGGTCGTTGGGTCGTTGGGCGGCGTCACAGGCGGCCCAGGAATCGGCCGGGACTGAAGAGGCCGAGCGGGTCGAGGGCGTGCTTGACGCCTCGCATCAGGGCGAAGTCCCCGCGCGGGGTCCCCCATACGTCCATGTCCTTTTTCCATTCAGGCGGCACGGCAGTCCAGACGATATGCCCCTTGCTTCCAACGATGTTGGCAATCTCGCGGCGGATGCTTGCAAACTCCGATTCGGTTGAATCAACAGATAAAGCAAGCGCGACGTCGATGATTCCATTTGGAACGTTGCAGGCGAGGGCGTCCGAATAGACGGCGAGCCGCTCGCAAACGTCAGCAAGATCGGTGGGCCGTACGGTAATTCTAATTTTTGCTGGGGCCGGCGAAACGGCAATTAGCTCTCGCAAATCGTTCTCGGATAGGCCGGCAGCGGATTCTTTCAGGCCGGATTCACCCAGCACGGCGGCTGCGGCCTCACGCTGCCAGGCGACTGCTTTCTCGCTCCCGTGCAGGCCGTATGCGATGCTCGGCTCATCCGAGCGATTGCTGCTCACCATGAGGTAGACAGGCTGGAGCCGTGCGCGATGGACCTCCAGCGCGGCGGCCACCGATTCCGCGATTCCCTTGCCATTGAAACAGATAAAACAGACATGCGCCCGCACAGGGGGCAGCGGATTAGTCTTGAAGGTTACCTCGGTAATAATTCCTAGAGTTCCCCACGAGCCGGCGAAGAGCTTGCACAGGTCGTAGCCCGCGACGTTCTTCACCACCTTGCCTCCGCCGCGCACCACCGACCCGTTGCTCAAAACAACGCGCACTCCCAGTAGGCGGTCGCGAGGCGTGCCGTAGGCAGGACGCCAGAGTCCGGCGGCGTCGGTGGCTACAATGCCGCCTAATGTCGCCGATTCCTGCCGCGGCGGGTCGATCGGCAGGAACTGCCCATGACGAGCAAGCTCGTTCTGGATATTCGCGAGGGTCATGCCCGCGCCCGCCGTCACCACCATATCGTCCGGCGAGTATTCGGCCATGTTCGCCATTCCAGCGGTCGAAACGACAACCAGGCGGGAAGCCGGCAGCAGATTCCCATGTGAAAGCGCGGTTCCGCCGCCTGCCGGGATAAGGACATCCCCGTTCCGGCGCGCCTCCTCAACCAGGCGGACGCACTCCTCTTCCGACGATGGAACCAAGAGTTGGTCCGGCTCTTTCAGGTCAAGAGTATACGAGGGATGGCCGGAAGAATGGATAACCATGGGCGCTCAGGAAATGGGTGTTGTGATGACGGATTAAAAGCGCCGATAATCGAACAGGGCGCGGCCTTTTTATTGGCCGGCCTACCGGCGCAAAACAGCTTCTGTAAACTTACTGGCGACTGTGGAACATACCACTACAGCTCAAAGGCTTTTCACTACCGACAGTCCAATGCCTGGATTAGCTGCGCTCGCGCAATGAACTCTGTAACATATCGGTTGTCAAATACTTGCTATACAATTGAATACTTTGGCGCGGCGGACGTCATGCCTGATTCCTGTCTTCGGAAATATTATCGATGAAACTCGCAAAAGAGAGTGCTTTCATAGCCGTCATTGGACTTGCGGATCTTGTTACCACCGTTGTGTGGGTGGAATATCATGGCGCGGCGGAGGCCAATCCGATATTTTCTCACTATCTGGACAAGGGCATCTTTTGGTTCGCGCTCATGAAGCTCGTAATGCTCGCGGCGCCGCTTGTCGTGCTTGAATGGGCGCGTCACCGCAGGCCGCGATTTACTCTTTGCGCGTCCCGGTTCGCGATTGGCGCTTACTGCTGCCTCTATGTTGCCGGGTTGCTCCACGTGAACCCGAACCTGCTTCGACCTCAATCGGCGGATGCGGCAATCTATCCGAAGGCGTCCTATTCCAGAATCCGTCCCTTTCACCGCCACGGCCAGAACCGCTCGGAGTACGTTCAGGCAGGCCTCAAGAAATTGCAGGAGCGCCTAACGCACGGAAGGAGTGGAACGCGTGGAACACAAATCGTGGCGTCGTCGCTATAGCGCCCTGGACACGATAAATGCGTTAAGAGTACGCGGCGCGGGGACGCCACTTCACTTCGACGCAGCTTTTGGCGGTCGGGAAGAGTTTTCCGGGATTGCAGAGCCCGTTGGTATTGAAAACGGCCCGCACCCGCTCCATTAACGCGATGTCCGCCTCTGAAAAGAGCAGTGGCATCGCGTCTATTTTTTCCATCCCGATTCCATGCTCGCCCGTAATCGAGCCGCCCACCCTCACGCATAGCCTCAATATCTCCTCGCCCGCTTGTACCACTCGCTTCAGCTCGTCTTCGTCCCGCTCGTCAAATAGGATGCAGGGATGCAGGTTGCCGTCGCCCGCGTGAAAGATGTTGCAGATTCGTATCCTATAACGCTTCGATATGTCCGCTATCTCGCGGAGCACTTCGGGGAGCTTGCTGCGCGGAATCACGCCGTCCTGCGTAACAATGGAGGGGGCCAGACGCCCCGCCGCTCCAATACCCTTCTTCCGCGCGACCCATAGCCGGGCGCGATCTTCGGGGGTGGCGGCGAGCCTGACTTCACGCGCGTTGTTCCTGCGGCATATCTCCCGCACGCGCTCGGCATCCTCGTCCAGGCCGGCTTCGAATCCATCCAGCTCCATGATAAGAACGGCGGCCGCGTCGCGTGGGAAACCGAAGTGGAACGCGTCCTCGATGGCCTGGAGGATGAGCTGATCGATCATCTCCAGCGCGCCCGGAAGGATGCCGGCGGAGATTATGTCGGAGACCGTCTGCGTGCAGTCGTCGATGGTCTCGAACACGCCCAGCAGGGTTCGGTACGCCTCCGGAAGCGGGGTCAGCCGAACGGTGACCTCCGTAACGATCCCGAAAGTGCCCTCCGAACCGACGACGATCCCCACGAGGTCGTAGCCGGGCGATCCCTCTACTACGCCGCCAAGTTCAACTATCTCGCCATCGGGCAGCACCATCTTCAGTCCGGTGATGTGGTTGGTGGTTACGCCGTACTTCAGGGTATGCGGCCCTCCGGAGTTCTCAGCCACGTTTCCGCCCACGGTGCACGCCCCCTGGCTGCTCGGGTCCGGCGCGTAGTGAAGACCCAAATCCTTTACCGCTTTGGTCAGATTGATGTTGATGCAGCCCGACTGCGCGATGAGGCGGCGGTTGTCCGCATCTATTTTGAGGATGCTGTTCATGCGAACGGTGGTAATGATTACCCCGCCGCAGGCCGCCGTGGTCCCGCCGGAGAGGCCCGTGCCTGCCCCGCGTGGAATGAAGGGTACGCGAAGTCGGTTGCAGAGCTTAACGATCTGCGAAACCTGCTCGGTGGTCTGGGGAAGAAGGACGGCGGCGGGAGTCGCCTTGTCCACGGTGTAGGCGTCGCAGTCGTAGGCGCGCATTTCGGAGCGTCCGGTCAGCACCGATTCCGGCCCGACGATTGCGACGAGCTCTTTAAGGAGTAGGCGCTCGGTTTCGAGCGAGGGCACCGCGACGGGGGGCGTGATCATAACAGGGTAAGTATAGCAGACGGGGCAATGGAACGGGACTGCACCCACGGTTAAACCCGTGGGCAATTGATGGATGCGTTAGATTCTCGGAAGGTCGCGCTATTGCAATAATTCTCTACGGAGCGATTCCAATAACCACGAGTGGAACTGCGGGCGTACTTCGGCCTTGACGAAGCAGGTTATATAACTCTCCTTCATAATAGGGAGGGCCGGATGACATTTCATGTTGCATTTCCTTCATGGGTAGGATTTCAACACCAACATCGATCACGTCTCCAATAAAAAACGCCATGTGCTTTACGAACAGGTCGTATGCTACGGAGAAGTATTTCCCAAACTGGACTTCGATCTCAATGCGGTTCTTAACGAAGTCGGTTTGATTGTACGAGTAGATTGGTGTCTTTCCTGCCGTCTCAATTTCCTTTCGTTGTTCCTCCTTCGACATATTCATAGTCTTACGGATCAGCCGGTGGTCAGACGTTACAAAGTAGGAAGTACGAGATTCGTGCCAGTCTCGATCCTCAAGCTCCTTTTTGAATCGCTTATTCATTTCGCCTGGGTCAAACAGAAGCGTGCCGAATTTTGATCCTTTCTCTTTACATACCTTCGTCTTACATTCGACAGCATCTACGGCAGCAACAACATCCTTGATTTCTGACCACAAACCAGGCTGGTGAACAATAATATGCTCGTATCCATTGAGATGCGAATAATACTCAACGATTCTCATCAATGGCCACCGTTCGGCAATTTGGGATCATATACTGCTTTCCCCATTGGCCTTGTTCGGAGAGTACCATTGTGCAGACCGACAAGCCGTTGCCTCGCAATGCTTACATATTCCTCAACAGTATCGCAACCGTAGGCAATCCGCCCTTGTTTCACCGCCGCAATTAGCGAACTGCCGACGCCCATATATGGGTCAAGGACCAGATCGCACGGGTTGGTCATCGATAGTACCAGCCGTTCAACTAACTCCACGGGGAATTGACAAGGATGGTTGGTCTTCTCAACATGGTTAGATTTGACATTCGGTATTATCCAAACGTCACCAGGATTCTTGCCCAGTGGGTTTCCAGACAACTCGCCTTTTCGCGGTCCCTTGAAGTGCCGCTTGTCTGGATATTTCGAAGGGACTCGAATCGGATCTAGGTTGAACGTGTATTGGTCGCCCTTGGTGAACCACATAATCGTTTCATATCGTCCTGAAAAACGCTTCGAGCAGTGGAGGCCGTGTTCAAAATGCCACACAATGCGGTTGCGGAGCTTTAGCCTGTGCGAACGAAATGTATCATAGAGAACAATGTCGAGTGGAAAGACTTCACCGTCACTACCAATGTGGTTGCCCACCTGCCAGCACAATGAGCCCTCCGGGTGCAATAGTCGAACGCACTCCGAGATTACCTGTGCCTGATCAGCGATATAGTTTTCTAACGTATGCTTCTTTTCATACGCCTTTCCGATGTTGTAGGGTGGGGAAGTTACAACCATTTTCATTGAATCGCTTGTCAGATTGCGCATGAAGTGAAGGTTGTCTTCGCATTTCATATGTACATCTCGCATCTCATGGAATTCGAGCGCAGGATGTAAGTAGTCCACGCGAGAGTCGTTCACATATTCACTGACTTTGCTCATCAATTATCCCCTTCAGAATCACAATTATGTGACCTAATATACGCTGTATTGTGCGATTAGTCTTCAGATTCCTGTCTTCCCGCCACAAACCAGTGCTCAGGGCAACAACACGAGTGAACAAGCGACGACCGTGTTCCATGCGGCGGACAGGAAGTAAAGTCATCTCTTCGGAGATGGCTTTCGCTTCATGTGTCCGGTAGGAGCATTCAAACGAAGTGGTCGTGCTAGAATAGTTGTGGAGTTGCGCCACCTGTAATATGGCTTTGGCCGGGCGCGGTCAACTATTTCCACTTGTGAGGTTATTTTGGAAACCGATTCTGAACAGTTACCCGAAGGCTCGCTTCTGCGCGGGGCGGCCTGGATGTTTGCGCTGTCACTGGTAGGAATCAATCTGGCTGCCCTGGGGCTTTTCCTCGCGGGGGCGGTCGGCGGCATTATCGCAAAGCGCCCGGCGACGGCGGTTAAGGCGGCATTGCTCCCTGCCATCTTCTGGACCATCGTCTTAATTCTCGCCAGCAAAACAGGCGTGAAGATTGGCGGACAGCAGGTCTGGCTGCCGATGACGCTGGCGATAATCCCCGCCCTCTCACTATTTGGTGGCGCTTTGATGGCTGCGACGGGAACCACTACGCGGATTGCCGGGCTGGCCCTGGGAATTTTGGGAGGGTATGTCGCATTCCATGAGCTGGCTCCAATTTACCAGGCCGTTAGACCTCTGTTGGCAGCCCATTCAGCGCCGGAAGAACCGCGAAACAAGACCTGCCCGGAAAACCTGAAACAGCTTCACAAGGCCATTTTGATTTACGCGGACAGCTGGGACAACACACTGCCACCAGCCGACAGGTGGACGGACCTCATAAAAGAGAACGTGCCGGACGATCGCCTACTGCACTGCCCGTCCATCGGCGGTGGCCCGGCAAAGTTCGGCTATGCCATGAACTCGGCGCTGGGCGGCAAGAAGTGGCAGGAGGTGAAGGACGCGACGCGGACGCCCCTCTTCTACGATTCGAGCGACCTCGGCCCGAACGCGCACGACGACTACAAGAGCGTGCCGTCGCCGGGCCGACATGCCGGCCGCAACAACGTCATCTTCCTGGACGGACACGTTGGAGAGAGGTAGCCGGGCGGAGGAGCGTTCGTGCGATCAACCGAGACCGCGTCGTCGAGCTGGCTCCTGAGAGCGCTGTCCTGCGGCGGCTGCGCCGTTGCCGCGCTATGGGGATTCGGGCTGCTGGTGGGCTCCATGATGGGTCCGCTGCGAACCCTGGGACAGACCGCCGCCTGCGGCTCAAACCTTTTGCGCGTAACCAGGGCTTTCCAGATGTATGCCGACGATTACGAGGACAAGTATCCGTTGGGCGCATCCTGGATGGACGCCACGAAACCGTATCTGGACAGACCCGATAGACTCCACTGCCCCTCTGTGTCGCAAGGATCTGATTCGCGGTTTGGGTATGCGATGAACAGCGATGTTTCCGGCAAGACGCGCGGCAAGATCGCGGACCTGGAGAAGACGCCGCTCGTATTCGATTCAACGAACATCTCCGCCAACTCCGCGGACGCGTTCAAGAGCCTTCCGCGGCCAGGAAGGCACCGATCGCGCGCCGCCAAGGGCGAGCCGATTCGATCCGGTAACAACGTCGGATATGCGAGCGGGAAGGTGCACGTGCGATTCGACAAGAGGTAGCGGGTGACAATGGTTCTCGTTCGGAACGCCAGGAGGCAGGCGACAAAGATGGCTGAGATTCCACCCCAGGATCAGATTCCGCAACAACCCGGCCCCTATCTTCCAGCGCCGCCTCCGCCGGGTGGACAGGCCCAGTATAGACAGTATCCGCCTCTGCCACCCGGCGGCAGGCGCATTCCGTGGTTGGCATTCGTCCTGGGCGGTTGCGGCTGCCTGGTCCTTTTCGTAACCATCATGGCGGCGATCCTTTTTCCCGTATTCGCGCATGCTCGCTCCGCCGCCCGTGCCAAGGTCTGCATGACGAATGAGAAGTCGTTAGGTTTGGCGGCGCTCATGTATTTGCAGGACTACAACGAGATCATGCCTCCCTCTTCAGGATGGATGGATAGGGTGCAACCTTATACCCATGGCAGTATAGCCCCGGAGAAAAACCCGACCTTCCACTGCCCATCCATATGGAAACAGGATCCGGAAATCTTCGGCTATGCCTACAATAAGGGCTTGGATCGCAAACGGTTAAATACCGTTTCCGTTATGACGGAAACAGCCATCCTGTACGATTCCAGCAATCTTATCCGCAACGCGAGCGATGCAGGCACGAGTCTGCCGGTTCCTGGCCGCCATACACAACGTAACAATATCTGCTACGTTGACGGTCACGTTCAGGCAGTTGACGGCGGTAGTGTTGGAGGCCCGACGAATACGCAGTGAACGGGCGCCGGCAACCGGCGGCTGCTACTTGCTGTTACGCCAGTAGGAGCGGAGGGAGAGGCCGAGGATTGCCGCTGCGCCCGCCGCCCAGAGGAGCGCCCAGAACCACGGGGTGAGGCCGAAGGCGCGCGCCATGAAGACGGCGTCGTTGTCCGCGCCGGTGTTGGTGGTCAGCCAGATAAGGTCACGGACATCGAACAGCGCGTTCAGACAAAGCTGAACCGAGAGGAATGCCGTGAGAAACGCGGCCAGCGGCTCCTTCAGGAAGCGTGCGCCGGCCAGCAGCAGCAGCCCCACCCCGACCCCCACGAAGAAGCCGAAGGCGCTCTGCCCCCACGGGCGCATCCACAGGCCGGTGACGATGAAGACTATGGAAGCAAGAAAGAGCAGCGCGCGGCGGCCATTTCCCGCTTTGCGGCACATCTGAAGGGCCAGCGCGCCGAATGCAGTAGCTCCGAGGTAGCCTGCCATGTAGACGAAGAACGGCATGCCGCCCATGGATATCGTAACGCCGCTGCCGTCCTGTCGAATCGCCATGCCCGCGACCGATCCCCCGGTCAATACGGTCATTACCGCATGACCGCCCTCATGAATCAGCGTCACGAAAAGGCGAATCGGAGTGAGCACGACCTGCGCGCCGGGTATGTACCAGAGGGCGAAGGAGACGAGGGTCGCCGCGAGAAGCAGCCACCGCTCCGATGAGAGGCGGCGGGACCCGGATACAGTTGTCGCAGCGGCCGGCAGGTTCATATCCTTCTCTACGGAAAACAGGGCCAATTGGTTTTACTCCCTGCGAATCGGCTTCCTTCCTCGCTTGCTGCAAACACGCCCTCGCTACACGGAGATGTAGACGCCTTCCGTCAGGCGGACCTCGCCGCCATCTGAATAGGCGTATTGCCAGAGACGGTCGGGAGCGTGAAAACCCGCGCGCGTCGCCGCCGCGCCGATACGGCCATCCTTCGACAGCGCGATGCAGGCGGCTCCCCGACTCTGGTAATTTGGCCGCTTTCGCAGCAGATGCCGGATCGCCTCCTCGCACGCTTCCTGCGGCCCCTGGCCCTGCTCCATCAGCGCAACCACGCGAAAGCTCAGGCAGACTTTCATTATCTCGTCCCCATTGCCGGTCGCCGCGGCGGCCCCCACCTCATTATCTACATAGAGGCCGGAGCCGATGATAGGTGAATCTCCCACCCTTCCGGGCCGCTTCCACGCGATTCCGGAGGTAGTGCATCCCGCCGCGAGGTTGCCCGCCCGGTCCAGCGCGCAGACACCAACCGTATCGTGCGACGTGTCCTTGCCACCTCCCGTGGGATCGCCGGTGGCCGCCGCGCGCTGAACCGCCTCATCAAAGTGCGCGACGTCGGGGGCGGTCTGTTCCATTTTCCACTGACGCCACCGCTCCCTTGCTTCCGGGGTCAGCAGATCGGCGGAAGGGAACCCATCCTGAAGCGCGAACCGGCGCGCGTTCTGGCCCGCCAGCATAACGTGGGGGGTCTTCTCCATGACGCGCCGCGCGACAGAGATAGGCTTGCGAATACCCGTGATGGCCCCCACTGCGCCGGCGCTGTGGGTCGACCCGTCCATTATGGCGGCATCCAGCTCGACCACGCCCTCCGCGTTGGGCAGACCGCCATAGCCTACCGAGTTCACTGCGGGGTTCTCTTCCACGGCATTCGCGCCGCGCTCCACAGCGTCGAGGGCGCATTCGCCATCAAGCAAAAGCCGCAGCCCAACGTCGCAGGCCTCCCGGCCGAACTTCCACGTTGCAATAAATACAGGCGTAATCGCCATGCTTTCCCTCCATGCCCCCACAGTTCGCGCTTTCGACTCTGGCTAATGGGTACGCGAGGCTAGATTCTGGAGCGGGTCCGCGGGTTCCTGCCGGAGGATTCGCGAACCTGTTGGGCGAACGTTCGATCAGGTCCAGCGTCCTCCCAAAACAACCTGTCGCGTCCATGGTATCCATTCCCGCCCCTTAAACCCTTATGCGTTTTAAGTTAAGCCGTCTCATCCATCCTGGTTGCGGGCGCCGAGCCGCCGAGAAAATCACCGTCGTGCCCGTCATTGCGGGAATATGGTGCCTGCCGGCGCTTCTTGTCTCTCTCTGCACAGGATGCGGCCACTCCCCACGCCCAACTCAGGCAACAGGAGGCGCCGGACAGGAGCAGCGGAAGCTATCCGATTCACCCATTTCAGCCGATTCATCCTATTCATCGAGCTTACTTGGTGGAATTCGCTTTGAGAGCATCGCCGCCCAGGCTGGAATTTCCTATACTTATCCGATGCAGCCGCGCCCCATGCGCAACATCGAAGCGTTTGGCTGTGGATGCGCTGTCCTGGATTACGATGACGACGGCTGGATGGACATTCTGCTCGTCACGAAGCCGCACCCGATTCTCTATCACAACAGGGGAAACGGAACTTTTGAAGACGTAACGGCGGCGACCGGCTTCGACCAGCTGAAAGCGGATTGGAAGGGTTGCGGCGTAGGGGATTACGATGGCGACGGACGGCTTGACATTATCCTCACCGGCTACCGGCGGCTTGCGCTTATGCATAACGTAGGTGGCAAGCGCTTCGAGGAGGTTACGGCGCAGGCCGGGCTCGACCCTGGGAATCGGAATCATTGGGGCAGCAGCGCGGCGTTCATGGATCTGGATGGGAGCGGTAAGCTCGCGCTTATCATCCTGAACTACGTTGTCTTCGGTCCCAAGGAACAGCAGTATTGCGAGCTGGCCTCCGGTATCAAGAGCGGATGCCCTCCCCACGTGTATAGGCCGGAATTCCCAGAGCTTTGGGAGAACCTGGGCAACGGCAAGTTTCGCGATATAACCACGTCCTCTGGCATGAAACAGACTAGCGGCAAATCTCTCGTCGTGGCATTTGCAGACGTGGATAATGACGGAAAAATGGACTTCTATATAGGGAATGACGGGACGCCCGCCGAATACATGCACAACCGAGGCGGGCTGAAGTTCGAGAACCTGGGGCAGAAGAGCGGCCTGTTCGCATCGTCCATGGGAAAACCGATTGCGGCAATGGGCGCTGATTGGGCCGACTACAACCGCGATGGAAAGCTGGACCTGGCGGTGAGCGCCTTCGCCGACGAGACTTACGCCTTATTCAGAAACATGGGCGGAAACCTGTTCTCTTCCGCAGAGGAGGAGACCAATATTGCGGGGGCAACGCTGAAACCGCTTGGTTTCGGCACCAAATGGATCGATATCGACAATGATGGATTCCCCGACGTAATCTTTTCCAACGGCCACGTATACGACAACGCCGGCAAGATCGATCCGCTCTCAACCTATCGCCAGCCCATCATGATTTTTCATAACGAGGGTGGGCGAACATTTCGCGACCTTGTGCCGCAGATGGGGCCGGCTGTCGGCAAGCCGCTCGTAGGGCGCGGCTCGGCGACAGCCGACTTCGACAACGACGGGCGCATGGATGAGCTGGTGGTCGATTATGAAGGCCCGCCCATGCTCCTTCACAACGTTTCGGCCACGCCAAACCATTGGATTACGCTTGACCTGCGAAGCAGCGGGAAAAATCGCTTTGCGTACGGTTCTCGAATCACGGTGAAGGCTGGGGGCCAAAGTTTCGTGTCACAGGTGTCCCCGGCGTCGAGCTATCTCTCCTCCAGCGATCCTCGGGTTCATTTTGGACTTGGGCTTGCAGCGCAAATCGATTCGATAATGATTCGCTGGCCGTCCGGCCATGAGGAGATCATCAAGGCGCCACCCCTCGATCACAATTTGCGGATAGTAGAAGGCGGCCGCAATAAGCGCAGCGCCATAAGCATTCGCTGATATAGTATATATAACACGTTCTTAAAAGCGCCTGCCCTCGTTTCGAGAATCTGATGCCGGATAACGGCTTTAACACACTTGCAGGGTGTCAAAGTTGAACAATTCCTCTAGCCCGGATTATGTACGTAGAAAGCGGCGCTATGGTATGTGGCGGAGGTTGCTCCCGACGCGGTATTCACGAATTATCCGGGCTATATGGGCCGGTTTCGCCCTGTTCTCCTGGCTGGTATCGGGCGGGTGCACAGCGCATCCGCTTACATCAGTTCGCCCTCCTGCCGGTCGCGGCCCGGCTGTTCTACACTCCGGCTCACTCCAGGCCGTTCAGTTTGAAAACGTAACCGAAGCCAGCGGAATTCGGTTCCGGTGGCCGATTCGCCCTCATCCGTTACGCATCCATGAAACCGTGGGCGGCGGCTGCGCGTTTCTCGACTATGATAATGACGGTTGGCAGGACATTCTGCTGATCAGCAATTCACAGATTGCGCTCTATCACAACGAGAAGAATGGCCGCTTCACGGATGTCTCCGCGACAGCCGGGTTCGTAAACTTGCGCGGCTATTGGATGGGCTGTGCCGTTGGGGACATCGACGGCGACGGGTTTCCCGATATTCTGCTGACGGGTTATCACCGGCTGGCGCTGCTGCACAACGTTTCCGGCCGGTGGTTTGAAGATTGGACGACGCGCTCGGGGCTGGATTCCAATAACCACGAACATTGGGGGCTTAGCGCGGGGTTTATGGACCTGGATGGGAGTGGAAATCTCTCGCTGGTTCTCACGAACTATGTCTCCTACGGGCCGGGCGAACCGCAGTTTTGTGAAATCCATCCCGGCATCCGCAGTGGCTGTCCGCCCACCTCTTACCGGCCCCAGTTTCCCGAGCTATGGTGGAACAAGGGGCGCGGCAAGTTCAACAATATTTCGGAAAGCTGTGGGATGAAGCCGCTTCACGGGCAGGCGATGTCGGTTGCGTTCACCGACATCGACAGCGACGGGAGGATGGACTTTTACATCGGAAATGACGGAAAACCGGCGGAACTCATCAGAAACCTGGGTCGAATGCGATTCGAGAACATAGGGGAGAAGAGCGGTGTCGCCTACAACAGCATGGGCCACGCTATTGCCGCGATGGGGGCGGATTGGGGCGACTACGACAGAGACGGGAAGCCGGATTTAGCAATTACGGCGTTCAGCGACGAGCCGTACTCGTTGTGGCGTAATCTTGGCGGCGGGCAGTTCGATTATGCGACCGATTCGGCGCAGCTTCTCGGTCCGACTTACGGCGCATTGGGATTTGGGGCGAAGTGGGCCGACTTCGATAATGACGGCTGGCCCGATATCGCTTTTGCAAACGGCCACGTGTACGACAATTCTCCGGACCTCTATCCGTCGACAACATTCCGCCAGCCGCTCATGCTGTTTCACAACGTATCCTCCAAAACCGTGAGGGGATTCACCGACATTACGCCTTACATGACCCCGGGCGTAAGAGAGCCTATCGTTGGCCGCGGCCTCGCGGCAGGGGATTTCGACAACGACGGTAGGGTAGATCTATTGGCGGTGGATTTTGAAGGCGCGCCCATGCTGCTGCACAATACTTCAAGCGCTTCAAATCATTGGGTAACGCTCGACCTGCGCCAGGAGACAGGGAACCGTTTCGCTTACGGCGCGAAGGCGACCGTGTATCTAAACAGCGGCGTTATGACCCAATTCGTTTCGCCCGCGTCGAGCTTTCTCTCCTCCAGCGACCCTCGTCTCCATTTCGGCCTGGGCCGCGAATCGCGGATAAAGCGCATAGAGTTAAGATGGCCCGACGGGTTAAGACAGGTCATTGCGGAGTGCCAGATCGATCGAATTGTCACCGTTGTTAAGGACAAACCGCTAACGGCTGAAGGCAATTGAAAGCTACTGCTCTCTAATCGATATTATTTGGTTCGCCCGAACGTTTGAAAGTGTTTGGACCTTGCCGGACATCCAGTGAATCTCCATCTTCTCCACAGAGTCGGCTTTACCGAGCCCGAAGTGGACACGATGGTCGCTCTCGCCCCCGTAGCTTCCGCCACCAATCACGATTCGGGTCAGTTTCTTCCCTCCTATCGTTGCCAGACATCGGGTTCCAACCGGGGTGGCGCAGCCGTTGGCGCTCGTCAGATTGAGAATCAACCAGTTTCCGGCTTTCGATTCATTGTGAAGCAGCGTTGGACGGTCATCTGAAGCTGTCACGAGGATATCCATGCGACCGTCATTGTCGAAATCTCCGAAGCAGACGCCGCGATGCACCCTTACGTCGTCTTTGGGGAGCGCCCCCGGGTTGTTGGCAAATCTACCGTTACCATTGTTAAGCAGGAGTTGATTATGTTGCTTGTACGTCTGCTTTTCATCCATGTCCTTGACGAATGGCGAAATGTGCCCGTTTGCGAAGAATAGATCCAGCCTCCCGCTGTTTCGAGAATCGACGAAACCCGTTCCGAACGATAGGAAGGGCTTGGTCGCTGCCGCGATTCCGGTGGGCTCGCTGGCGTCTTCGAAATAGGTTCCGAGGTTCCGGTAGAGGGTGTACGGTTCATTTGCGAACGTTGTAACAAGAACACTGATCCTGCCCGTATTATCGTAGTCCCCAACTGCCACCCCCATATTCGCCTGCGACTTGCCATTCAGGCCGAAAGCGACACCGCCCTGCATCGCCATGTCGGAGAACGTGCCGTCGCCGTTGTTGTGAAGGAGATAGTTGGGACCCAGGTCGTTGGCGACGAACAGGTCGAGATGCCCATCTCCGTCAAAGTCCACAGCTGCGGCGCCCAGGCTGCGGCGCTTTTCCGGCGATGCGCCTGACTTTGCCGTAACATCGGTGAATGTACCGTTGCCGTTGTTATGGAAGAGCTTGTTCGTGGCGGGAGTATATGTTTGAGGATTGCAAACGTCTCGCTCGCCATGCGGCCCTCGGCAGGGGAGGTCGGTTTCTACGGTCCACTCGCAGTAGCGCATTACGTAGAGATCCAGGAGGCTGTCTCCATCGTAATCGAACCAGACTGCGCCGGTGGAGAACCCCCCGACCTCGACGCCGGCTTTCCTGGTCACATCGGTGAACGTGCCGTCGCCATTGTTGTGGAAGAGCTTATTCTTGCCGAAGCAGGATACATAGAGGTCGGGCCGTCCATCGTTGTCGAAGTCGCCCACGGCCGCGGAGATGCCATAGTCCGTCTCTACCCCTTTGAACACGCCGTCCGCAAGCTTGAAGTGGCCCTTCCCATCGCCAAGATATAGTCTTTGCTTAAGAGGACCGGGAACCTTGCCCTTGCAGATGCCTAGAGGTTTGGGTTGAGGAAAGTAGATGTCGAGGTTGCCGTCGCCATTGGCGTCGAACACCGCCGCGCCCGCCGCTACCTGCTCAACGAAATACCGCATGCCGCACCCGCCGTGCGATTGCTTGAACGCCAGCCCCGCCTGCTGAGTGATATCGGTAAAGAGCGGGTCGGGAATTACCTCGGAAGCATTCAGAGTCGCCGGAGCTAACCCGCTTCCGATTGCTGCTGTCTTCGGGGCGGGCAGGCCCTTGTGGCAGCCTCCCGCGGCATATCCGGCCATACAAACAGTGAGCAGCCCTCGCAGGCGCATCTTCGCTCTTCGGCAGGCGTGGACGTCGTGCATTCGCATCACCGTTTTGGGCCCTGCGTCGCAAATTTCTGCTTTATCTGTGCGACCTGCTGCGTGGCATACGTGTCATCAGGCTTCATTTTGACAATCTGCTCATAGACTGCAAAGGCAGCCGGATACATCTTCAGATCACGATAGCGGTCGGCGCGAATTGTAAGCAGCCTGATGTCTTCAGGATACTGCTTGCTCAACTCTTCGACCTGTCGCAGCGTCTGGTCGTTATGAACCATGCGCGTAGCGAAACGGGCCGCGGTCGTCGAGCGCTTAATGTCACCCATCCGTGAGTAGATTGCCGCTAATTGCTGATACGGGAGGGCACGATTTTCATCCGCTTTGAGCGACCCTTCAAAGGCATCGCGCGCTTCAGCGAGTTTATTCGCCCTGAGGCAAGCGTTGCCCAGGTTGTCAAAGAATTGCGGTACGCTTGGCGCCAGGACCGTTGCTTTGCGGGCAGCCTCTATCGCCTGCGGCAGCCGAGCTGCATCGCCTCCCGCCTGCAACATGTCACTCTGAAGGAAGTAGAAGCCGGCCATTTTTGGATGACGCTTTATGGAATCTTCGATTATTACCCCGGCCGTCTTTGTATCGGCGCTCGTCTTCAGCGCCTGGACCAGGTCGAATGCGATATCGCCTCTTTCGGGAAGAAGCTCGTGCGCCCGCATAAGGTATTGGGATGCAAACTGTTTATCCCGCTGTCGCGAACACGTTAGCCCGAGCTTATAGTATATCTCTCCGCGGTTCGGATTGTCCTTTGCCAGCCGCTCGAACTGGACCCGCGCAACGGCCAACGGTCGGGCTTCTTGCTGCGCCTCCGCGGGCGTTGCTGGAAATTGGCTTGCGTATTCAAGGGCCGCCGAAGCATAGATGTAGCGGTTGCCGTCGTCTTTCGGGTCAAGAGCTAAAGCCTGCTCCGCAGCCATTGCGGCCTCATGATATCGCTTCAAATGGTAGCGGGTGGCGGCTAGTCCCTGCCATGCTTCCGCGTTCTTTGGCCAATGCAAGCTAGTAATACGATATGCCTGCTCTGCCGCTGCCGTATCTCCACAAGCGAGTCTAACGTTGCCCAGAGCAAGGGCAGCAGCTTCGTTCTTCGGAGCGAGCTTCGCAATCGCTTCGATTTGCTCGCGTGCGGGTTCAAACTGCCTCAGCTTTTGCAGCTTGTCCGCCAGCTTCCATCGAGTCGTCTCATTCTTCGGATCGGCGTCTATTGCCGCGCGTAGCCTGGCGATCTCAAGCTCCTCCTGACTTGCCTCAGTCTCGAATTGGCGTATAACAGCCTGTCGCTCGTTGTATTCCTTTAGCTTCTTTTGGGAGGTTCGGTAATTGTCGGAAACTCGCTGGCGGGCCACGAGCGATAGCGATAGAAGCAGGACGCCGATTCCGGCAAGTACTAAGACTCTTCGTGAGGATGCTGGCTGAGGCGCGCCGGGTCGTTGTTCCGATCGCCCGGCAATCATATCTTCTTCGTTACTCTGAGACTTCATAATATTCCGTCAATCCGTGGCCGGCCGCAGGTTACCACTGCCGTCTACCACTGATACATGTTATACATCACGTTATACAACACGGCGTATGGCTCACTCAATGACAACCGCCAACTAATGCATACGTTAGCATCCGGCGCAAGTATTACTACGAAATACTTGGGTCAAAACAATCGGCCCCACGATGACACGTGGGGCCGACAAACGGCAAGGGTTAGAGAAACTGCAGCCTGCAATTAATGTGTAGCTACGGGATGAACGAGATGACTTGGCCGCTCTCGTTCTTCGGCACGCCGCTTCCACCGTCTGAACGGTCCCACACCTGGCAGGAAGAGTTGCCGGGGAAGAACTTCGAGTGACCGTCGTTAAAGGCGATATTTCCGCCACCTTTGTGCCGGCGCATAGGAGCATTCTGGCCCCAGGATTGCCCTGTGCCATTCTTGCAGAGACGCTGCTGCTTGGCCGGAGCGTTATAGCCGTTTGCATCCCAGCCGCTGTCTTCACGGTTATCGCCGTTCAGCAGTTGCGAATAGCCGCCCTGATAGCCCCATTCGACCCAGTTGAGGTCGCAAACAATCGGCTGCTCATCACTGTAGCCCCATGAGTCAACTAAGAGGATCGTGCTTGCAGGATACCGCACCCCCGCCAGCTTCGTGCCGCTGCTGAAGTCCTGCCGCCCCGTCAGACGAGCGTTCATTCCATACTGAATCGCGCCCGTGGGGCCGCTGTCATCGCCGTTATTAAGTGCATTTTGATCTGTTTGCCACGTGTCTGAGGAGCTGGGGCACTTGAATACCTGCGCGTTCTTAACATAGGGCATAATCTGAATCCCCCATCCGACATGGTTCCTCCTCCACAGGCCGAAGGGGCTGTCCGGTTTGGGGCCATTAGGAGTATCGTAGCGGTAGATGGGATATCGCTCGTCATAGTCCTGAAGGTACTGGAGAACGCCAAGCGAGACCTGCTTGGTGTTGCTGAGGCAGCTCGATGTACGGGCCGACTCACGTGCTTGTGCAAATACCGGGAAGAGAATTGCTGCTAGAATCGCAATGATGGCGATAACGACGAGCAGTTCAATAAGGGTGAACGCTATCGCTTTCCTTACTCGTTGCATAAATAGCCTCCTTGGACTATTCCGGACCAACTCGAGAGCCAGCCGGGATGTACTGTGCGGCAAAATCTGATGCAAGCGTGATTAGCCGCGAGAGTAAACAGACACTACAGAACCGGGCATGATACCCTCTAAAAATCAAACGAAGATCAGGGTGTGAGGCCACGCCATCAAGGAAATATCAGAAGCACGCGATTATCCATAAGGATTCGACACAGTCCTCCAGGCACAGGGAAGATTACGATTAGCGACCCGCCGATCCACCTGATATCGCGCCTCCGGACATGCCGCCGCCCTGCGCAGGAGCGCCAGGAGGGGGCTTCATCGCGCCGGCCGAGTCCTTCATCAACTGTTCATACTTGGCCTTGTTGGACGCATCGTTCTTAGCTCCACTCCCGCCGCCGCCGAGGAGCTTGAAACCGAAAAATCCAATGACAGCGATGGCTATTACAATTACTACCGCCATAATGGCGGGGTTTACCTGCTGCTTCAACTTGTCTATACCCTCCGATTCAACGATTGATCACTGCATCCATGCCTGCATGCATGCAGCCATCGGTACGTGACGTGCCGAATACGCCATGATACATAATATTAACATCTTTTAACCAATAGGTCAAGTGCAAATATTAGCAAATCGGAAAATATCCTGTGACTCGATAGAAAAATCGCCCATTGGCATATAAGGATAGGCGCAAAAGGGGACTGAAACATGACCGTTCCAGTCCCCTTTTGCGCGTAGCATTTCGGGAATATCGGGGTGACTGGACTTGAACCAGCGACCTCACGGTCCCGAACCGTGCACTCTACCAAGCTGAGCTACACCCCGATAAATTAGCAACCTATAAGCAGCTTAAAAGTGGCCCTAAAGCAGGATATTATAGAGTACGACGGCCCGCCATGTCAATGCCGCGGCGAGCCATGGATTCAGGCAAGTCTAACAAGATTTAGCGGGCATTTCATGCCACTTACCCTACTTACTCTATTTTCGCGATAGCCTCGCAGATATAGTCCATGTTGCGCTCGTTCATCGCCGCCATGCAGATGCGGCTGCTGTCCACGATATAGAGGCTGTAATCGCCGCGGAGCGTGCGGACAGCTTCCAGAGGCAGGCCGGCGAACGAGAACATGCCGGCTTGACCCTCAATGAAGCTGAAGTCCTGCCGGACTCCCTTTGAGCGAAGCGAGGCAACGAAAAGAGTCCGCATGCGGGCGATTCGGCTCCGCATCTCTCTTAGCTCTTTCTCCCATAGAGAGCGGAGCTCTGCATCAGCCAGAATGAGGGCGACGACCTGCCCGCCGTGAGACGGCGGACTGGAATAATTGGCGCGGATGACGCGCTTCACCTGGCTGAGCACGCGCTTCGACTCCTCGGCCGCACTCGTGAGAATCGTGAGAGCGCCCACGCGCTCGCGGTAGAGTGAGAAGGATTTCGAGAAGGAACTGCTGATCAGGCATGAGATTCCCGCCGCCGCGAAAGCCCGCACCGCATAAGCGTCTTCCTCCATGCCTGTTCCGAACCCCTGGTAGGCAAAATCGAGGAATGGAATCAGGTCGCTGTCGCGGAATAGATTCACAATTGCATCCCACTGCGCACTGTCGAGGTCCACACCGCTCGGATTGTGGCAGCAGGCGTGAAGGACAACGATGCCGCGCGGCGCCAGTCCCTTGAGCGCAGCCACCATGCCGTCGAAATCAAGCCCGTGGGTCTCGGCATCATAGTAGCGATACGTCTCAACCCGAAACCCTGCCGATTCGAACAGCGCGCGATGGTTCTCCCAGCTCGGCTGACTGATGTACACGGTCGAATCGGGAAAGAACCGCTTAAGGAAGTCCGCGCCCACCTTGAGGCCGCCTGTACCGCCCAGCGCCTCAATCGTCACCGCTCTTCCCTCCGCGATGAGCGAACTTTCCGCGCCGAGCAGCAGCGCCTGAACCTGCTTGTTGTAGGCCGGCACGCCGTCAATGGGCAGATAGCTCTTGGAGCTCTCCTCGCCGTACCAGCGCGCTTCAGCCTCGCGCACCGCCTTCAGCACAGGTACTTTGCCGTTCTCATCCTGATAGACGCCTACGCCGAGATTCACCTTTTTGGGATTCATGTCGGCGTTAAACGCATCGGTGAGACCGAGAATAGGGTCAGGAGGCGCCTGCTCGATTGCGGCGAAGGGAGAGAGCTGCGCGACAACGGGAGCCATCATTTAGATCCTTTCAGGCAATTTTCCAGCATCTATGGGTCCATGCCGTGCCTAAAGTATACGCGCTCGAGAGGGAGCGCGTCAACGCGCCGCTTAGCCGGTATCTGTTCAGTCTTGATGAGAATCGCTGGAGCGACGCCACGGGCAAAATCCCCGTGGCTAGACGGCTACGCCAGAAACCCTGCTAAAGCAGGCTGCGGATCGTGCGTTGACGTGGATGCAGCCCGCTTCAGCGGGGTTCCGATGGGTAGCCTCGGGGTTTCAGCCCGTGGCGAAGTCGCTGCGGAGCGATTCACTCTCACACAAACTGAACTCATCGCGCACAGCCGTCTGTCATTGACACGGGACCGGCGTTCCTCTATAATCAGCAAGTCTGGCATAGCAAGTTCTATCCGGAGGGCAGCCCGCCTTAATGAGAGACCTGCCGCGTCGCGCCATCGAGCGAATACAAATACCGAGGGATGAGGAGACTGTCCTGCTCGAATGGACAGTTCACCTGCTTCGCCGCGACCCGGCCCGCGCACGGGTTGTCATTGTTGCAGCGGCAATTATTCTTTCCTCGCTCCTCGGAGTTCTCATCTTCCGATCCGCCCTGTTTGCTCTCCTGGGACCGCTGCTCCTCTTTTCTTCGACGTCCGAGTACCTGCTTCCCATTCGCTATCGCATCACAAGCCGCCGTGCATGCGCCGCATATGGCGCCGCCCGGCTGGAGATCGGCTGGGACCGCGTGAAGCGTGTCGACTACCTGCCCGGCTCCGCCAAGCTGTCCCCTTTCACAACTCCCAATAGGCTGGAAAACTTCCGCGGCGTGCTGCTTCGCTTCGCTCCCGACGGTGAGCCGGGCAGCCGCGAGGACGTCACGCGAATAGTGGAAGCCCGGATGCTTGGAAGCGAGACTCGCGCGCTTGCCGGCGGGGAACCGGCGGCCGAGGCGGCATCTTGAGCGAATGGTACACGGAAGTAACTCCCGAAGAGCGCGATCGGGTCATCGAGACCGTTGCGGGGGGGATCACCAGGCGCGGAATGGAGACACCCGCGATTCTCTTTCTCGAGATGCACAAGCCGATCAGCTTCTTCGCAAGCCAGGGACTGATCGTTACGTCGCCGTTTATCGCGCCATTCATCGGGCTGGAGAACCTGCGAATCGCGGCCCGGCTCATGGAGAAGCGAGAGAACGTCGAGCTCCTAATTCAAAGAATCGAGGAGCTGGCGATCGAGAAGCAGGATATCTCGCGGGCGGGCAGCCGGCCCGCCGGACAGGCGGATAAAGGTCCGTCAAAATCGCCAAGCTGAGGTCTATTTCCCATGGATCATGCCAGCAACAGTTGGCCCGTCGCGCTTTTGGTCACTCTGTGGTCCCTCGTCATTGTTGCGACCGTCAAAATGGCGCAGCGCGGCCGGAAATTCTACATCCGGCGCATTCCCGGACTCAACGCCATCGATGAGGCGGTCGGACGCGCAACCGAAATGGGCCGCCCGATCCTCATGGTCCCCGGCATAGGGCTTATCGGCGTAATCGTGATGCAGGCGCTCTCGATCTTCAGCTACATTACCAAGACGGCGGCGCAGTTCGGCAATCGCATCCTGCTTCCTACCGGCGGTGATAACGGCCCGGCCATCTACACGATCGCGGACGAGGTTATGCGAGATACCTACGCCTCCGTCGGTCGCGCGGAGGCCTACGATCCCGATTCCGTGCGCTTCATATCGGACCGCCAGTTTGCGTTCGCCGCGGGGGTGGCGGGACTGATTCACCGCGAAAAGGTGGCGGCGAGTTTTCTGTTCGGCGAGTTCTATGCCGAGGCGCTCATCTTCGCGGAAGCAGGCCAGGCAGTGGGCGCAATCCAGATCGCGGGAACCACGCAGACGACGCAGATTCCGTTCCTCATCGCTTCGTGCGACTACACGATTATTGGCGATGAATACTACGCCGCGACCGCCTATATTTCCCGGGAGCCGACCCTGCTTGGAAGCCTGGCGGGCCAGGACATCGCGAAGGCCATCATCTGGCTCCTCGTGCTTATGGGCACCATCGGGCTCACGATAACAGCCATGAATTATGGCGCGGCGGAAGCCACCAAAGCGTTCTTCCTTTCACGGTGGCTTACACCCAAATAGGAGCAGGTTCCAGGTTTCAGGTCTCGGCACGAACATCGCTCGTCCTGAAACCTGAAACCTGAAACCTGAAACCTGAAACCTGAACACAGATGACCCTGAAATCACTTTTATCGAAACTGTTTCCGCCACTCCATGGCCCGGCGCTCTATGCCGCGCTGGCCGGAGCCGCGGTTCTGTGCGTCTTTCTCTTCTTCGCTCTCCATGCGCTGCCTCCCCGCGCGCGGAAAGTGGCGATCGGGGCTGCCACGTTCCTTGCGGGGCTTTTCTACGCGTTGGAATGGTTCTGGCCCGCCGATTCAGCGGGCAACAACCCCATGACCTTCGCGGTGCCGACCGTTGGAAATGTCGCGAACGTCCTGACCGCTTTCACGCTCGGCCTGGGCGTGATGAGTCTCATTCGGATTCACGGGAACAACGTGATACGGCAACGCGCAAGTTGGGAAAATAGTCTCGTGCTGCTTCTGGGGATGGTGACTATGGCCGTGTCGGGCCTCTTTTTCGATAAGTCGATGTTTTTCCGCTCGCTGTTCAGGGACGTGCTCAACAGCTTCGACGCCGCGATGTTCGCGACGCTGGCCTTCTATATTATATCTGCCGCCTACCGGGCCTTCCGGATCAAAAGCGTGGAAGCTACCTTAATGATGGCCGCAGCGCTCATCGTGATGCTGGGCATGATTCCGCTCGGCCAGTTCCTCACTTCGTCCCTTCCTGCCAACGGCTCGTTCACCTCTATTTTCCGATTGGACAATATTAGCAACTGGATGCTAACAAATCTAAACGGAGCCGCCCAGCGAGCCATCAACTTTGGATTGGGCATCGGGGCGCTCGCCATCGCGCTTCGCGTCTGGCTGTCTCTCGAGCGCGGGGCCTTCTTCGAGTCGACCCCCGAATAGCGAAATAGTGAATATGCAGGGGATATGGAGCTGTTATGAATCGGACCCACTGGACACAGAGAATAGACCCCAGATGGCTCTACCTGATTCTGCTGGCGCTAGTGATAATAGGCCTCCTCGTCCCCATTCCCCTGCCGCTCATCATCGGGCCGCAGACGCGTGCGCTGTATGACGCGGTAGAGCACGCCCCCGCCGACAAGCTTGCCATTCTCTGCACCAACTGGAGCGCTTCCACGCAGGGCGAGAACCGACCGCAAACCGAGGTCATTCTCCGGCATCTCATGCGCCGCAAAGTCCGGATTGCGCTGATGGCGTGGGAGCAGCAATCGACGAATCTTGCGCGCGAGCTGGTAGAGGAGCTTGCGCCGGAATACGGATACGTGTATGGCCGCGACTGGATCAACTGGGGCTATCGCGCGGAGGCAAACGGTACGCTTAAAGGGATGGTCCTCGATATTCGCGATACGTTCAAAACGGAATCGCACACGCGTATCGCGCTCACAGACCTGCAGCGGCTGCCGGTAATGGCGGGGGTTCGCAACACCAAGGACGTCGGCCTCATCATCGAGATTTCGGCAGCGGGCACCTACAAGAACTGGATTCAGTTCGTCATCGGGTCCACTCCCGCTAAGTTTGGCTACGGCCCCACTTCCGTCATGGCGCCGGAGCTATACAACTATATCGACGCCGGCCAGATGGCCGGCATGATGTTTGGAATCAAGGGCGCCGCCGAATATGAACATCTGCTTATCGAGGACGGAACGCTCAAGAAACCGGGATTCACAACCAAGGCGATTGCTCCCATTTCACTCGCCCTGGTGCTGCTCTTCGTGCTGATCGGGCTGGGCAACTACGGAATGATTGCCACTCGCAAAATGGAGAGAGACGCGTAATGGAACCGCAGGGGTGGTCGACAACGCCAGGCATCTGGTTCGGCGCCATAGGAACGCTGGCGCTGTTCTCGCTCCTGTATCGCGAGAACAGGGTTTACCGGCTCTTCGAGCACCTCTTCATCGGGCTTGCCGCGGGGTATCTCATCAAGGCTACGTGGCGTGAAACGCTGGAACCGCAGTGGTGGGTCCCGATGTGGGGCGGGCAGTGGCCGTGGATATTTGCACTCGGAGCCGGAGTCCTGTTCTACACAATCTACAGCAAGCGCTACAATTGGATGAGCCGCATATCAATTGGAATTCTGCTCGGATTCGTGGCAGGGCAGATATTCCAGCAGACCGCGAACGAGTACGTGCCGCAGATTCGCAACTCGTTCAAGCAGGTCTGGGGCGTGAAGCCGCCTCCGGGCTCTGCTGCTACGTCGTTAGGTCTCAGCCTGAGCAACGCGGTATTTGTATTGGTGGTCCTGTGCGTGCTGTCTTACTTCTTTTTCTCGTTCGAGCAGAAGAACAAAGCCGTGCAGGCGTCGGCGCGCACGGGCCGGTACATGATGATGTTCGCCTTCGGGGCTATGTTCGGCGCAACGGTGATGGCTCGCATGGCGCTGCTAATCGACCGCGTATGGTTCCTGATGCACGGCTGGCTGGGGCTCGGCTAGCCCGAATTGCCCATGAATTGCGAATGCAGCCGAATTCGCGGCTTTCCGCTAATATTTCGCGGGTTTACGCTAATATATAGAAGGTCTCGGACTCCGGTATTGCCAGGCCAGGCCGTTGCAGGTGTGTGCGAGCGAATGAAGTCATTCACTCGCTCGCCGACGGAATGAGACTTATGCGAGAGGTCCAATGAGTCTCGATGGGAGGGATTAACGCATGAACACTCGATGGCTTCCAAAAGCCGCCTTTTGCGCGCTGGCGCTGTCCGCAGGATTCACGTGTGGCGCTGAGTCCTCGGCAACGCCTCAGGCACTTTCTGCCGGGGCGGTTTTGAATCGGCTCAACAGCACGTACCGCTCCATGCGCTCCTATCGCGATACGGCGGAGCTGACCAGAAAAACAGGTGACAAGGACCAGTCCGCCACCGTGACCCTCGCCGCGCAGCGCCCGAACCGCTATCTGCTCGAAGTTAACGGGGACAAGCTCGACACAGTGGTTGTCAGCGACGGCTCGACCCTTATCGCCCTTCGACCGGACAGGAAGGCCTATACCAAAGGCAAGGCTCCGCTGCTTTTGATGGGCTCCGACATACTCCGAGGCGTGGACGTGCCGTCGCCAGGCGCGCGCCTGCTGTCGATTCTGCTCGGAGGAAACCTGCGGAATCAGGACATCATGCTTGCCAAAGACCTTGCAGTCGCAACCGTGACGGGCCCCCAGAGTGTCGGTGACAAAATAGTCTACGTGCTGAGCTTCCGCTACGATTCCGACTACGACGCGAAGGTCTACGTATCGGAAAGCGATTTCCTCATCCGCCGCGTCACGCTGCTTCGAGACGATAAGGCGATAATTACCGAAAACCACAACGACATCGAGGTGGACAAGTTCATTCCCGCCGGCACGTTCGTGCGGGCGCTTCCGGTAGGCGCCAATATGGTCACCTCTCTCCCGCCGCTTCAGAAGGCCGAAATCGCATCCAGCGGCCCAATCGCTCCAGACTTCTCTGCCGACGGGAGGAACGGCGAGACCGTGCATCTGTCGGACTTCAAGGGCAAGGTCGTGATAGTGGACTTCTGGGCGACCTGGTGTGTCCCCTGCCAGAAGTCCATGCCGCACGTCGAGCGCGTGTGGCGCGAGGTGAAGGACAAGGACGTCGTTGTGCTGGGCGTCTGCGTGTGGGACGACAAAGACGCCTACGAACAGTGGCTGCCTGCGAACAAGAGTAGGTATACCTTTACTTTCGCGTTCGACCCGGCGGGCAAGGATTCAGAAAACAGCATCGCGGGCCGGCTCTATGGAGTCAAGGGCATACCCGCTACGTTCGTAATCGATAAAGAGGGCCGCATCGCCGCGAATATCGTGGGTTTCCGCGACGGCGACACCAGGATCGAAGAAGCTCTGAAGAAGCTCGGCGTCGAGACGAGCAGCCTGCGCTAACATCTGTTTTTAGAAATATCTGCTTTTCGACCTGCGCGCAATCGCGGCGGCTCTTTGAAAGCGGAAAGCATATAGCGGCCTGGCGTGGTTTCGCGAAACTACGCCAGGCTATTTTTATACCGACGATAATGGATAGAATCGGAGTGTCAAAGATGCGGGCAGTGATACAACGCGTTGCGAGGGCCAGCGTGGTTGTAGGCGAGGAGACGGTCGGTAACATCGGCGCGGGATTCCTCGTACTTTTAGGAATACGCCGGGACGACACGGATGCCGATTCCAGTTACATCGCGGACAAGATAGCGAACCTGCGCATCTTCGAGGATGAGGACGGCAGGCTCAACCGCTCTCTGCTGGAGACGGGCGGCGCTACGCTCATCGTTTCTCAATTTACGCTGTACGGCGATGCCCGGAAGGGACGGCGGCCCAGCTTTACCGAGGCGGCGTCCGGAGACGCGGCGAGGGCTATGTACGAGTCGGTCTGCGCGAAGACGGCGGCGGCCGGCGCAGAGGTCGAGCGCGGGCGTTTTGGCGCGGAAATGCAGGTCTCGCTGGTGAACGACGGTCCCGTAACACTTTTGCTGGACAGCCGCCGCGAGTTCTGAACTTTTCAGTTCTAATCTCTCTTCAGCCTTCTTACAAGTTTTCACGAATTTTCGGAAAGCAGCCCGGTCAGGTATGGATACGGATAATGCCGGGCAGAACGCGCTTATCTGCGAAGACGAAGGAATGATCCTGATGCAAATTCGCAGCGCGCTTCGCGCCGCGGGATACCAGGTGGTGGGCGAGGCCGGGGACGGGGAAGCGGCTATCGAAAAGGCTAGAGAGCTTCGGCCCGACTTCATTCTCATGGACGTGAAGATGCCGCGCATGGGTGGAATCGAAGCGACTCGCGCCATTCTTTCCGAGCAGGAGGTCCCGATTATCGTCCTTACGGCCTTCGGCGACCAGGCGGCGGTCGATCGCGCTTTGGATGCTGGAGCGTGCGCCTACATCGTGAAGCCGGTGACGAAAGAGCAGCTTATTCCCGCGGTGCGGACGGCGCTTGCGCAGTATACGGCGCGCAAGCAGATAGAGCGGGAGAAGCAGACTCTTAAGCGGGCTTTGAAGCAGACCATCACCCAACAAACAGCGGAGGCGACTCACGAGACAAAGCGAGCCCTGCGCGAGAATCTGGGGAACAACGGCGGAGTCAAAAAATCCGGAGGGTCGCAAATCTCGACTGATGCCGCAGGCGTTGAAGCTCCCGCGACCCATGAGAGCGAGCTTCTACAGCTGACCCATCGCCTGCTTACTTCAATTCATGAGGGCGACGTAGAGACCTATCGAAGTCTGTGCATGCCGGACCTCACCTGCTTTGAGAGCGATATCGCACCCTATCGCATTGAAGCGATCGATTTCCACATTGACATGATGAAGGCGATGAAGTCGCAGTCCGCGTACGGCGGCCTGACACGCTTCGACATGCTGTCCCCAAAGGCGCAGATTCATGGCGACTGCGCCATCGTGACCTATACGCGGCTCATGACATACGCTGGCGTGATGCCGCCGGTCTTTCGCGCGTTCAACGAGAGCCGAATCTATGTCCGGCAGGATGGCGCGTGGAAGATGGCGCACTTTCACCGGTCGGAGGCAGCGTGATTCCATTTTTGTATTTTGGATCAGGTTTCTTGAAACACCATAATCACCACGTCGCCGACATTGCTGTGCGTGGGACCGGTTTTCATGAGGCCGCCCACTGCCTCCAGGAACGGGTAGGCGTCGTTGCCGCGCAGCGCATCCTGTAGATTCAAATTGAGTTCTCTAGCCCGCGCAATCGTATCCGGCTCTGCCAATCCTCCCGCCGCGTCGGTGGGGCCGTCGGTCCCGTCCGTGCCGCCCGCCAGCAGCGCCACGCCCTCCACGCCCTCAATAGATTGCGTCGCGACGGCGGCAATCTCCTGACTGCGCCCTCCTTTACCCTTGCCGTGAACCTTCACCGTCGTCTCTCCGCCCAGAATGATGCAATTGTATCCAGTTTCGCGCGCGGTATTCGGCAGGTCGCGGGCAATGCCCCCGAGAATCCGTCCAACTTCTCGCGCCTCTCCCTCCAGCCATCCCGTCAGGATGAGCGCACGCAGCCCGTGCCGAACGGCGGAATCGCGGGCCGCATGGAGCGCCGTCAAGATGTCACCAACGATGAAGTGGTGAGGCGTGAGGCGTGAGGCGTGAGGCGTTAGGCGTGAGGCGTGAGGCGTGAGGCGTGAGGCGTGAGTTGTTGGAGCGAGTTCGAGTTGGGCACGGACCGTCGGTGGAACGGATTGGGACAGACCATAGCGATCCAGGGTAGAGAGAGCCTTTGCAGGATCGGCCGGAATATCGACGCACGGACCGGAGCCGATGACGGGGAGCGAGTTGCCGAGTACATCGGAGAGAACGAGACAAATAACCGTGGCGGGCGAAGCGGCGCGTGCGAGCCCGCCTGCCTTGAGCCGGGAGAGGCAGGCGCGGACCGCGTTCAGGTCTTCGATCGGCGCGCCCACTTTCAGAAGCAGGTTGGTGGCCGTTCGCAGATCGTCGAGCGTAATGCCATTAACCGGAAGCTCCATTAGCGACGACGCGCCGCCGGAGAGAAGGCACAAAACGAGGTCACGTTCACCCGCGGAGGCGGCAAGATCGTGAATGGTCCGGCCAGCAGCGACCGAGGCTTCGTCCGGCGCCGGGTGCGCGGCTTCCAGGACCCGAATCCGCTCCGTCTTTTCGCCGTGGCCGTATTTGGTCACAACGACTCCGTCGGATATCCTCTCTCCCAAAATCGCTTCGATAGTGCGCGCCATGGCGGCGGAAGCCTTCCCCGCTCCCACGACCAAGATCCGCTCGAACGCTCGCAGGTCGCAGGCATAGCCGTCGACATGCAGCACGTCACCGCGCAGACTTACGGCGCGATCGACGAGGGTGTCGGCGCGAATGGAATCGAGGGTATCCGAGTAGATGCTTAACGCCAGGCGAGCCGCGTCTGAACGAGGTTTCGCCAGTATTTCAAGGGGCATGTCAACTCCGTAACGAGCAATCTAACTGCTGAGTGCCGATCTATTCTCAGCCGCGGCGAGGGAACCTAACATCCGTGTGACATTTGTCTCCTTGATTGCGCCGGCTGCTTTGATCTCATTCCATAGTCGCCCCGCTTCGCCGCTTGTGTAGTCGCGTGAGGCGAAAGGGACGGAATCCAACAAGTAGACGCGCTTGCCCTGCGTGGCAGCTTCGAGAGCCAGGTGGAGATTCGCGAGGTTTCCGCGACCGAACGGCACGTCCGTCACGATGACGATCTCCGCTCGCGCGATGAGCGCGCTGCACGCCTCGCGGGATTCTTCGCTAATGGGAGAGAAGGGGGATTCAGCGACATGCTCGATCCCTAGGACCTCTGCGGCCCGCTGGTCTGAATCAAGATGATTCAGGACGCCTGCGGTTACGGTGTAACCGCGCCTTTGAAGATGGGTAAGAAGCGCCGTACCGGTCGCGCCGCCGCATATGACGTGGATTCGCGGGCCTGTGTTTGTCGTCCCCGTATCGGGCGGAATCGGAAAGATCATCGGCCTGCCCGTTGCCGGGTTTCGGCCAACTTGGAGCGGCATGCCGTATGCCAGTTCGAGTAGAGGCGGAATGAGTACGCCCTCCGGCGCGTCGTCCGCCGTTATCCTTCCGCCCGCGATCAGGATCAGCCGGTCGCAATATTCGGCGGCCATATTCAGATCGTGGAGCGCGGCGACAACGGCCTTTCCCTCTTGGTCGACCATCCGCCGCGCCAGTGACATAATCTCCATCTGATGCGTAATGTCGAGATGCGCGGTAGGCTCGTCCAGCAGGAGCGCGGGCGTCTGTTGGGCCAGCGCGCGGGCGATGAGCACGCGACGATGTTCGCCGCCGGAAAGGGTCGTAATGGGCCGATCCGCCAAATCCAGAATGTCCATAGATGCCATCGCGCGCGCGGCCGCTTCGAAGTCCGCCGCCGTCTCGCCACCGAGGCCATGAACGTGCGGGTGGCGGCCCATGAGCACGATCTCTTTGACCGCAAACTCGAATACGGCAGGCTCGCTCTGAGGCACGAACGCGATTTGAAGAGCGAGGTCTCGCGGGCGCAGTCTTGAAGCCTCTTCGCCATTGAAGAATACCTGGCCGGCGGCAGGCGGGAGCGTCCCCGATAGGATTCGCAGCAGGGTGGATTTGCCCGCGCCGTTGGGGCCGATAATTCCGATAAACGCGCCGGATGTCACTGAGAGACCGATGTCCTTTAGGACGATCCGGTCCCCATAGCGCGCGGAAACGTCACGCGCTTCTATTCGGGTTTGCATGCTTCTATTCGAGTTTGCAAGCTGCATAAGGCGATTATAGCATTCGCGGTTTGGGAGCGTCCAGCGGGGAGAGTGCTGCTGCGGAGACTATTAGCGGAGGACAGACAAGCAAAGACCGGGCTGCGATCTTCCCCCCCGATCGCTGCCCGGTCTACCTTCGCGGAAAGCGTGAAGTCTGCCTGGCCTCACTGGTGCCCCCCCGAAGGATTCGTTATAATCTTAATATTGCAAGAGTAATATGATTTCTTGGCGTGTTCGGAATGTGATATTCATTCTTACAATTGTATTGACGTATTATACACTCTGTATGTTCCCACTATAATGTAAAATGTAGCTAACTTTTTTGTCAATTATAACTAGAATGGACAAGACGGTATCTTCTGCCCCATTTAGCGTGCTGTCGTGCCTGTCCGGGCGGGATAGATTCAAAATGCGTGTAGACATGAAGAGGTTACGTGAATCAAAAAAATCAGAGCAGGCAGGCGAGGATCGGGGAGTGCTTCGGAAGCTTGCGATGGGCTATTGTCGCGAACGGAGGCGAGCGAAATGGCGGCTGCCGACCTGAAGGATTGCGCCCTCAAGAGATTCGGGCGCGAAGTCGGCTGCCGGATCGGTCACCTTCTCGCCGTTCAGCTTTACGCCGCCCTGTTGCACGAGGCGGCGCGCGTCACTGGCGCTCTTTGCGAACCCGGCTTCTACGACCAGCCGGCATATCCACGCTTTGCCGTCTCGGAGCAATTCCGGCGTGATTTCGATATCGGAAATATCCTCCGGCATTTCGCCGCGCGCGTGCACGCGCTCGAACTCCGCGTCGGCTGCGCGCGCCGCGTCCGCGCTATGGTAGAGTGTAATGATTTCGCGGGCGAGGCGGCGCTTCACGTCCTTCGGGTTGGACGGGCCTTCTTTCGCATCCGTCAGGAGCGTCTTCATTTCATCCATCGGTACGTCCGTGCAAAGCTCGAAATAGGTGGACATGAGGTCGTCCGAAATCGAGAGCAGCTTGCCGAACATGGTGTCCGGAGATTCTGCGATTCCGACGTAGTTGCCGAGCGATTTGGACATCTTCTTCACGCCGTCCAGGCCCACCAGCAGCGGCATGAGGAGGGCGATCTGCGGCTCCTGCCCCATCTCCTTTTGCAGCCCGCGACCGGCAAGGATATTGAACATCTGATCCTGCCCGCCCATTTCGATGTCGGCTTCTATTGCCACCGAATCGTATGCCTGCGCCAGGGGATAGAGCAGCTCGTGCAGGCTGATGGGCTGGCCCTGGGTGTAGCGGCTGCGGAAGTCCTCGCGCTCCATCACTTGCGCGACCGTCATCTTGGAGGTGAGACGCACGATCTCGGCAAAGTTGAGTTTGCCCAGCCACTCGCTGTTGAATCGGACGGTGGTCTTATCGCGGTCAAGGATGCGCGCAAGCTGATCGACATAGGTCTGCGCGTTCTCCTGAATCGCCTCCCCCGAGAGCATGGGGCGGGTGGCGGAGCGGCCGGAGGGGTCCCCGATCAGCGCCGTATAGTCGCCGATGATGATGATGACTTCGTGGCCGAGGTCCTGGAACTGGCGGAGCTTGCGCAGCACGACGGCGAATCCGAGGTGAATATCCGGCGCGGTGGGATCCAAGCCAAGCTTTACCTTGAGCGGCCGGCCGGCGCGCGCCGACTTCGCCAGCTTCTCCTCAAGCCCGTTTTCCGGCGTAATCCCGAGTACGCCGCGCTTCAGCCGCGCGGCCTGTTCGATCGTTTCCGGGCCAATTGTGTCCCGCTCCTCCGCCGCCATTCTCGTTCCGTGGACCTTCCGGCTGTTTCAAATTGAGTGTGGTGGTAGTATAGCCTTCTCGCCGGGCGGGTGTCAACGCGCGGCGAGCCGCCATAAACAGGATTTGCGACTGTAAGGGCGAATGAGAGTCTGCCGTAGCGGAGAGTTTAGCTATTATGAACATGATGAACATAATGCGACCTCTTGCTTAAGCTACTTTTTCGTCCGGCAGGACGCCCGGCCGCAGGCCCCCCAGCGAGTGAATTCATTCACTCGCTCGCTCGCTGCAGAGAGCTTAGCCATAATGTTCATCACGTTCATAATGGCTGCTTTTCATCTCGTATCATCGGCTTGAATATCCAATGCATTTTGAGCAGAGCATTATCCTGGCGGCGTCCCGCGAGACGGTCTGGAAGCTGGTGGCCGATACGGACCGGCTGAACAGAGAGGTAGGACTGCCGCCGATTCTCTTCACGTTCACGCCGCGCAAGGCGGGTGGAACCGATGCGATCGCGACCGCGCGAATCGCCGGCTTCACGCTGCGGTACCGCGAGCATCCGTTCGACTGGGTACGCCCAGCTTACTATCACGTTCGCCGCACGTTCGAAAAGGGGCCGGTTCGCGAAATGGTGGGAGGCGCGCGGCTGGAAGAGGTAGAGGGCGGGACGCTTGTAACAGTGTGGGGGGACTTGGAACCGACCAATGCCCTCGGCGCGATCGCCTGCCGGGCGATAGGCGCGAAGGCGATTTCTGATTTCATCTTGGCATACCGCGGATTCGACGCCTATTTGAAAGAGGCTGCCGCCACTCCATATCCGCGCCACTCAGGTCGCCCGACTGCGCACCGGGAGCGGCTGCGCCAGAAACTCGCGCTTCTGAAAACGGCAGGTGCGAGCGAGGACGTGGCAGAACGACTGGGCGGCTACCTTGCGGGGGCTCCTCCAGAAAGTACGGTAGGAATGCGACCGTTCGCCCTTGCCGACCGCTGGGGCGTGGATCGAATTTCGGTCCTGAAAGCGTGCCTCCTGGCGGCGGGCAGCGCAGTCGGCCTGCTGGATCTCCGCTGGCGCGTGCTCTGCCCCTCATGCCGAGGAGGACCTGCCGCGACCTCGCGCCTGTCGGAGGTAGGCGAAAGCGTTCATTGCGAAGCCTGCAACATTCGGTTTGATGCGGAGTTCGACCGCTCCGTAGAGGTCTGTTTCAGCGTAGCTCCTGCTATTCGCGACGTGCGCGAGACGACCTTCTGCATCGGCGGCCCTGGCCGCGCTCCGCACGCCGTGGCCCAATTCTACCTGCGCCCCGGAGAGAGACGGACCGAAACGCTGATTCTAGCGCCGGGCGGCTACACCCTCGCCAGCTTACAAGCCGCGCAGACGGTTTCATATTCCACTTGCGAGTCGGCGGCCGATGAGGCATGCGTACGGATTACAGAATCGGAGAGTCGAGCTGTTATACAATTGGAATCGGGCGAAGAGACTGGCTGCCGGTCGGCGTGGACCATCGTAAACGAATCCGGGCAAGAGGTGGTACTGCGCATGGAGACCCCGGAGTGGACGAACCAGACGGCGACCGCCGCGCTCGTGACTTCACTTCAGACCTTCCGCGACCAGTTCAGTTCCGAGGTTCTCGCGCCGGGCATGGAGCTTGCGGTCCGGCAGATTTGCGTCCTGTTCAGCGATCTCAAAGGGTCCACGGCGATGTATCGCGCGCAGGGCGACGCGCCATCGTATCGAACGGTGCGCGAGCACTTCGATCTTATGCGGCGAATCATCGACGCGCACAACGGCGCAATCGTAAAGACGATTGGCGACGCGGTGATGGCAACCTTCAGCGACCCCGCCGAGGGCGTCGACGCGGCGCTGGCGATTCAGCGCGCGGCGATGGCGGAGCCGGATCACCCCGTCGTGAAGCTGGGCCTCCACTACGGTCCCGCCATCGCCGTAACGGCAAATGAGAAGCTCGACTACTTCGGCCAGACCGTGAATCTGGCGGCACGCGTTCAAGGAGCGAGCGAGGGCGGAGACGTCGTCATCAGCAGTGCGCTCGCCGCGGATCCCGCCATCGCCGAGATCCTGTCGAGTGGCGAATACTCGATAACGCCATTCGAGACCGTCGTGCGCGGAGTTGATGAACCCGTAAAGATGCTGCGAATCTTTTTCGCGGGAGCTTCCAAAACCCAATCATAACCGAACTTCGGCAGCAACTTGTCCCGTCAATATCATGCGAGACGACACGATTTTCTCTGAGCCAAAGAGAGGTGACAGACAATGGTCGGAATCCTGAATCGAGCAGTCCTATGCGCGGGAGCTGCCTGCGCACTCTGCGCCCCGCGCTCCCCAGCTGCTTCGCAAGCGCCCGAACCGCTGCCTACCAACAACTTCGCAAAGTTATTCGCGAATCCGACCGGGCAGAACGGTTATGAGGAGATGGTGCGCGCCGGGGATATCCTTGCGAACGCCCCCGTTTGGCGGGATTACAATAACACCATAGGCAGCGACCAGCCTGCCACGCTGCAGGTCAAGAGACGCCTCGTGTCGGACCCGCTTGTTCGGAGCGCACTAGACACGCTCCGCGCGGGACTTAAGAAGCCGGTCCGATCTCCGCGCGCCAGCCTCGACGATGAGATTATTTTCCCCGAGCTGATGACGTTTCGTCCCCTGGCGCGTGTTCTTGGTGTTTCGATGTACGTTGACATGGCGGACGGACGGGTTCCGCAGGCGCTCGATAATCTCGCCGACGTGCTGAAGCTCGGCTATGCCGCCCAGACCGATTCGCTCGTCAGCGGTCTCGTCGGTATTTCTGTCGACACAATTGCCATACGCCAGTTGTCCGAGCACCTCGACCAGCTCTCGATGCGGGACTGCGACAGGCTATTGGCCCTGGTAAGAGCGTGGCTCGATCTTCCTGACCCGGCGATTCCGCTGATCCGATTCGAAAAAGCGTCCATGGCCTTCGTATGGAATAAATACAAGGCGGACCCTGTCAAGCTGCTCACGCTGATCAAGCCTCAAAAGGACGACCCCCCGCTTCGCAAACAGCAATTTGAGAATGTCCGCCAGGAGCTGACCGCCAATCCTAATAGCGCGGCTGCCCTCTTCGACCAGGCGCGGCTGATGAATACGGCGCGCTTTGATCAGGTAATCGACAGCCTTAATCAACCCGCTTGGAATCGGAAGCCTCCAACACCCATTGACCAAACCACCATGGCCGGCGTGCTGGCAGAACTGATGGCGGGGGACCGAATGCTCGGAACGGTACTCGACCGGTATTCGCAGGAGCAGGCTCAGATACAGATGCTGGGTGTGCACGCCTTAATCCGCCATTACCTGTGGGAATACGGGAGTCTGCCCGGGGGACTGGCGGATCTGAAGCTTGGCAAGCTGGCGCTCGATCCGTTCAACGGCCAACCCTTCGAGTTCAAGCGGCTGGAGGGTACGCGTTACAGTTTGGCGAGCATCGGACCCATCGATAGGAATCCTGCGCCGGGGACAATCGCGGGGCAGCGTATTCCCATTCAAATTCCACCCAAGCCGTGAGAAGTGGTCAGTGGTCAGTGGTCAGTGGTCAGTGGTCAGTGGTCAGGTTTAATGTCTGACGGCTTGATTCGATGTTATCGCGGGTTCAGGCCGGCTGTTATGCCGGCCAGAATCTTCTCGCCGCTCTGGTCCCCGTAGAAGGACATGGTCGCCTCATATTTGCCCGCCTTGTACTGCTCGGGCGTGAGGAGGTAGCCGAGCCAGCCGTTCGTGAGGGCCACGATTCCAACGCTCTTTGCTCCCGCTCCGGCGGCCAGCGCTTTCCCTGCAAGGCCCACCGCCGCGGTCGGCTCGCCGGGCACGCCGATAAACAGCGCGTCGCCGATTCGGACGAAGCTTACCTCGCAGCGGGTGGGCATGATGCGGTACACCATTTCTCGCGCCTGGGCTGCGGTCGCGTGAAGCGAGCCGGCGGCGAGCAAGAAGAACGGATGCGGCTTTGGCGGGCCCAACTCCGTATCCTGCGTCCATGCCTTCAGGCCGCCGCTAGAGTTGGCCGCAATGGAGTCGTATAGGCGGCGCGCGGCCAGGCTTATCTTGGCGGAGTAGGTGTCGATCTTCTCGGCGGGCGTGCCCTCATCCGCGCCGTTTGGCGAAGCGTCGCCCTCCGCACCGTTCAGGAAGAGCGTTACGCTGCCGGGATAGACCGCTTCCATCTGTCGTTGGAATGTGCCGGACCAATCGCCTGAGACCTGGAGCATATTCGCGCCGTAGTAGACCGGATGCGCGGCATAATTGAAAATGGCGGCCAGCGGCTTTCCGCCGGCATCCGTCACCTTGAGCGCTATCATAGTGTCATCGGTCAGCTTCTCTCCGCGACGGTTGCGATTCAGGCCGAGGTTCCGCGCCTGTCCGCTTCCCGCGCGTGCCGGTCGAAGCTTTCCGTTCGCCTCGGTAATAGCCTGCGCGATTCGGTCCGCGACCCAGTCCGCAAGCTTCAAATCATAAGCCGACAGGGAGCCGGCGGGGACGGTATTCGCGCCGTGCAGCGCCAGCGGATCGAGAGCGGAGTGGGTGTGCGTCGCGGAGAGGAAGAGGCCCGATGCCGGAATGCCGAGCGACGCCACGCGAATCACGACGGCGGTCTTTACGCTTGCAGGCATGAAGCAGAGGTCGAGCGAAACGATTGCGCACTTGGCGGGCCCGTCCGATAGGACGAGCGCGCGGGCATAGCAGGTGTCGTGTATCCCGGTTGCGTTGTGGCCCGTGCGCTCCGGCGAAACGTAGCCGCCCAGCTGGTAGGGCATCACGTTCGGGTCCGGCGTGATCGATACCTTCGACGCTCCCGCCATCAGGTCGGCCCGGCAGATGGAGATGCAAAGACAGGAGAACATAAGAAAGAAAAGCGATGAGGCGATGAGGCGATGAGGCGATTTCAAGTTGCGGCTCCCTTTATGGCGTCACGAACGCGATTCTCTAATTCCCCAATTTCGGGACTGAGCGTTCTAATTCGAGAATAGTTTAACGCGGCTTCTTCTGCCAGACTCTTACGACCTCCGTCAAGCTCGGACGAAACACCGCGTTGCAACGCATATAGGTTAAAATACCGCTCTTTGGGGTCGCGGTCCGAGCGAATATCTTCCCATACCCATTCGGGAGGCAATTTTAGCCCCGCCAATACCCACACTTCAACCTCTTGCCAGGCGTTTTCCGCGAAGAACCATTTACCGGTCCCTAGTAGGTTACCGGCATGCTTTTCCAAATCATTCAAAGCGAAACGCCGGCTCGGTTCTCCGTCCCGGTCGACAATAAGAAGGATAAGCGCATGCATCCCCTTATAACGGTTGATAATCTCTTCAATTCGTTCCCGATTTAATGCTTGAACGATTCCCCTGAGGCGCGGAGAACCACAAACGACTACGTTCGCTCTTGGCTTACCAGTCGCCTTCATCATCGCCTCGACAATCGGTTTGAGAACATACCGGTCCTTTGGAGAATCTTCGGGAATGACCAGCACATTCACGCTGCTTCGCCTTCTTCCTGGGTAAAGGTAACGGCATCTTCAAACCATCCCGAGTTATGCAGGTCGAGTATGTCCTGCTCCTGAATAAGCCGACGAGCATCCGGGATGTCCAAAATGCGCTTAATCGATGTCTCCTCGTGGCCTTCCAGACGATATGTCAATGAAACGTTTTCGAGCATCTGTGGAGAAAGCAGCTGAAGCAGTGTCGATGAATGAGTAGTAGCGATTACCTGGGTTCTGCGTTCCCCGGACACTTGATCGATAAGCTGAACCAGAAGATGAAGTCTGGCTGGATGGATACCAGTGTCGATCTCATCGAAAAAGAGCGTTGCAACCGGATGCGGCTGCATTAGCGCGGCAAGTATTCCAAGAAATCGTAACGTTCCGTCGGATGCGCTATGCGCAGAAACTCTCTGGCCGCCTCTCTCGACTAAATGGACGAGCACCTTGCCCTCAAAATCTGCGGGAAATTCTAGGTCAATAGCGTCTGTCGGTGTTAGCGCTTGTATCCATGTTAAGAGCGCGCGTTTCTTCTTCGAATCCCGGCATATTGCGAGCAATACAGAAGATAGATTCTCGCCCTGATCTCCTAAATCATCCTGCCCCGGCAATGATGGGGTGCGCAATGCCAGAATGTCAAGCTCGATAAATTGGATAGAGCCCAGCGCCGCCAGCGCATCCACCAAACTCATATGGACTTCTGGCGTCCAATCGTCGTTGTCTACCAGCCTCTTTTCCAAGGAAGCTATCACCGGTTGATAATCCGGTAAGGTCAAAGGTTGTTCTTGTTTCTTACCGTTGAATACTTGTAATTCTAATGTTCCACTGTAAGGTTTGGACTTGTTCTCTTGCAGCTCTGCGCGATAAATATATTCGCGTTCGGAATCCAATGCTAACGATTCTTCAATGACGCGCGGGACCTCTCCAGGCTGTCCTGTCTCAACTTCGATTCGATAAGTCTCCTGGACCACCCCATGATCAGGAAAATATGGTTGCCCCGGAAACGAGCATTCCAAAACAAATCGTTCCGCTCCCTGGAATGTGATTTCACGAGTTGCGCCCCGGATACCGGTCCATACCCTCTCACCACCTTCGCCTCGTTTCTCACCTATGATATCGGGAAGGGAGTAGCCGCGTCCAACTCCATGCAAAAATCGAAAGGCATCGCGAACATTACTTTTGCCGGACGCATTCGCACCGATGAGCACCGTGAACGGACCCAGGTTCAATTCGGCGTTTCGGAAGCTTTTGAAGTTTTCAAGTCGAAGTCGCGTAATCATAGTGATTTAGATCGTGAGATCAATTTTCCGTAATCGTCAGGCCGGATGACGGGTAGGGCGTAGTGAGCGCGGCGGCCCCGGCTTCCAGCAGTGCGGCGCTCACGCGCTCCATGTCTTCACATAGCGCAAGGATGGTTCCGCCGCCGCCCGCGCCTGCCAGTTTCGCTCCATAAGCCCCCGCAGACCTCGCCGCGCGTATGAGCCGCTCGTTCGCCTCGCCGGAGCCGCCGAGATTCGCCACAATCTCGTGATTCTCGTTCATCAGCGCCCCGAGTGTATTCCAGTCCCCCGCCAGCAGAGATCGCTTTCCGAGCCGCGCAATCTCAGCAATTCGGGAATAGGCGTCGATTACCGCCTGCTCGCCGGCCAGCCACCGGTCACGTGGGCTTTTGTGGACCGTCCCAGAATGATGGCGGACGCCGGTATTTGCCGTGAGCAGTGGAGGAATGGGCGCGAACGCAGCCAAAGGCTCGACCGTTGCAAGGGGCTCATCATCACGCTGCTCCAACTGCTGCTTGCCCGCAAAATCCATGTAGTTGAGGCCGCCGAAGACGGCCATGTGCTGGTCTTGAAACCCGCAGACCACGCCCATGACCCTGTTTTCTATCTTCCGGGCGGTCTCGGCAACGGCCCAGGGGTGCAGCTTCCACCCGTAATGGCGGTCCAGAGCGCCCACGAGAGTGACCACGATCGCCGTCGAACCCGCCATGCCCGCCTGCATCGGAATATCGGTAGAGATGTCGAGCGAGAATCGCGCCTCCGCGGGATCGATTTCGAACCACTGCAATGCCGCGCGCGCGATATCCAGCTTGCCTCCACGGAGAGCCAGGCAAGCAGGAGACGTAAAGATACCGCTTTCTCCCGATGATGAAACCCGAAGACAGTCCGATGGCGCAAGCGCACACCGGGCGCGCTCGCGTGTGGAAATACTTATAACGCTTCCGCCATAGATGTCGGTCGGATTGCCGACAATTCCACATCTGCCGGGCGCGGCAGCGATAATCAATAGCGCCTCCGATTCAGTTACTCCCTATCCCATTCTCCCCATTCTCCCCGCCCGGCTCAATATCCTGTCGAATCGCGAAGCAGCCGGCCTGCCAAGGTTCGTAAGCATCGTAAGCATCGTAAGCATCGTAAGCATCGTAAGCATCGTAAGCATCGTAAGCATCGTAAGCATTGGCAAGCATTGGTAAGCATATTGATTCGTCCTCATGTGCTCGCTTGATGAGGTACAATCGGCTGATAGACAACATGGATATAATGACATGATAAACTGTCCGCAATGCAGTTTGATTCTGGAAGCGGTGGAGTGGAACGGCGCGGCGATTCATGTCTGCCGGAGCTGCGGCGGATGCTGGATTGACCCCGCCGACTTCGCGCGGATAGCCTTGACCGCCGGCACACCGTTCGCCGGGCTCGACGCGCTTTTCCCCGGAATATCCAGCCCCGGCATGTTCGAGGGGCTGCCGAAGCCCTGCCCAACGTGCCGAACTGCTCTGCTTGAGATTACATCTGTTTCGGGCGTCGTGAGCGCTAAGCCGTTGACTTGCGCGCGGTGCGGAGGCCGCTGGCTGGATTCGCGAGAGCCGGGCCTGCGAGCGATTCAGGGGATCGGGGAGGCTCAGGAGACGAGTGCGGCGGCTATGGCCGCGACGTCATTTGTGGAGGTTCCGGCCGAACCCGTTTCGAGTGAGCATTCGCGCCCTGACACACCTGATACAATACCGGCTTTAGTATCTGATACTGTGTCGAACTCAGCAGACGCGCCGCGCGAATCTATATCCCCCGAATCGCTGCCGCCACCGGAGGCGATTGATTCGCCCGAGTCTCCCAGGTCACATATGTCTCCGATGTCGCCCAGGTCTCCACCGTCTCCTTTGTCGCAGGAGTCTTCCCAACCTACCCAGTTGCCGCCGCTCTACGCGCCGCGCTTGTGGTGCCCGCAGTGCAGGCGCGGCTTCTCCGCGGGCGAGACCTCCTGCCCGTCGTGCGCCGTCGGCCTGGCGGAGGCGAGCTACAGGGTTCGCTGCTTCCGATGCAGCAGCGAGAACACCATCGCGGCGGACCGGTGCTGGAAGTGCCATGCGGCGTTGCATCCCGAAGCATCAGTTCCTGGTGTCGCCGAGCCCCGCATGCCGGCAAATGACGAGCTTGCGAAGTTGAGATCCGGCAGTTCTCAGATGCCAACGAAAACCGGCTCATGCGGAGCTACCATGGCGGCCTTGATCGTGCTGGCCGGCATGGCTTTGATGCTCGTATTCCGCTAATCCCGTCCTGACTTTTCGTGAGATAACCGAAAGGAGCGCTCCCGTGCCGTTCACCGGCTTTACCGACAGCGATTTCGAAATATTTCAGCTGCCCGATTTCGCCAGCCGCATGCCTGCCCTGAAGACGAACATTACGCCGAAGCTGAAGGACCTGGGCGAGGAGCTGGCCCCCCGGTTGTCCGAGATATACGGGCAGACGCTCTATCCGCACGTTGCGCAGCACCTCCGTCGCAGCGTGAATGCTCCTGTTGCTACGTGGGTGGCGTTCGCAAAGGAGAAGCGGGCCTACAAGCCCTTCGTCCACCTGCGCGCCGCTATCACGGGCGAAGATTTCCGCTGCCTGCTCTTCGTGGAAGACTATGCGGGCGAGAAAGAGCTATTTGCGGAGAATCTGGCCAGGAACGCCGGCCCTCTGGCGAAGTATTTGGAAAAGCGGCCCACGATTCGCGCCTATACAATCACCGATAAAAACAGCGAGCCGCTCAAGGGAGAGGCGCTCAACAAGAAGACGCTCAAGGCGTTTGGGGAACGCATGAAGAGGGTCAAGGGACAGCACGCCAGCTTCGGAATTGCATACAACCGCGCGCATCCGGTAATCCGGAGCGGTCCGCAGCTGATCGACGCGCTGCTGGACGCCGCCCGCGAGCTGAAGCCGCTTTACGATTGCGGTTCAGGCAAAGGGTACAAGTTCACCAACATTTGAACAGGTCGCATGCCGATATGATGTATCATCTCTGCGCGTACGGAATAGACGATAAGCAATGACCCGGCCAAGCGGCGGATAGACTGCCTGATACAGGGAAGGAATATATTATGGTTCGATAGAACGTAGTCCCATTAACGCGATGCGCGAACTCGCGACTTGGTCTTCACGGTAACCCAGGGAGATACGGACGATGAAATCTGCTTGCGTATGGTCAACATTACTGGCGTGTCTCTCGACCGTCTTTCTAAGTGGGTGCGGCGGAGGCGGAGGCGCACCCGGCGGGGGCGGGGGAGGAACGGCCTCCCTTTCATTCGATCAGCGGTCCGCGGCGATGGATGCGATCAGCGCGCAGTTCGCATCGCTTCCGCACCAGGATCCGAAGGCCGATAACCAGACGCTCTTTCAGTACATCAAGACCCGGCCTGAATTCGACCAGACACAATATGATCCGCAGTTTGGTTCCATCTCGGCCCACTTCAAAGGCGGCGGGCAGACTCTCGTCATCGTAAACAATCGCCCGTATAGCGACTATTCGGCTTCGTCTAAAGCAGCCAAACTGCCGCCTGTAGCGTTGCACGCAGGGAGCCGCGCTGCCAACCAGCTTGGCACAGGCAAGAATGCGGTGATTTTCAATAACTTTGGCAAACTCACCGACATACCACTGAAAATTCAGTCCTCGGCAGTTCTAGACACGATAAAAACAGTCCTGACGAGCGTAGGCTACAGCGTCACCAGGTCAGACGGTACGCTGGACGCATTGGAACATAGTGTAAAAAACGAGGATATAGTCCATGTAGAGGGCCACGGCACGTTTGCCAGGGTTTATAACAAGGATGGCAGCTCGGGATCGCCTGTCTATTGTCTCCCTACAGCGACCGGACTGAATCTAGTGGATGAGGCCCTGCACAGCGCAGAGCTGCAAGAGGGATTCATCGGGCCTTCCCTTACGGCGGACATCGTTGGCAATTCGTTTGGATTAAACAAGCAATACTATATCACCCCAAAGTTCGCAGCTAAGAATTGGACGCTCAACAATAATTGTTTTGTTTATTTCAACACTTGCATGAGCAATTCGAATATTGAGGGAACACCATTCCGACAGGTGTGCACGAAGCCACCCGGCGGCACTTATGCCGGCTGGACGGATCTGATTCGTGCGGGCGATTCCGCTCAGTCGGCCCAATACCTCTATAACAGTCTGGCCGGCCAGAATAACCTGGGAACACTTGCAAAGAATCCACCCCAGCGCGCTTTCGACTGGCCGGCGGTACTTAAAGACATGCAGAACCAGCACTTGAATGAGGCGCGCGGCCCGGACCTGATAAGTCCGACTGCCTTTCTGGCATTTTCGACCAGCGCAGGCACAACCAAGGCCGATTCCGACAGCTTTGGCCTGTTCGCCCCGAGCATCAGCAACGTTGCCGTCGATGAGATACGAAACCAGCTCGTGCTCTTCGGAGAGTTCGGGAGCGACCCCCAGGGCGGCGGCACGGTGACAGTAGGTGGGGCAGCTCTCAGCATTCGGCCCGGAGGCTGGACACAAAGCGAGATCACCTGCGACGGACTATCTCCCGGCCTATCCGGTGATGTAGTCGTGACGGTCCGCGGACACCCTTCCAACGCGGTTCCACTTACGATGTGGAAAGGCCAGATTCACCTGCTGGTCGAGCATCTGAACTGGGGATCCGAGAATTACAAGGTCAATTGGAACCTCACTTTTCGAGGAGACGTGCATGGCTGGCGATATGCGCCGGGCCAGGCGGTGACCTATCCTTATGCGCCCGCTGCGTCGGGCGAAACGGATTCTATCCAGATCGGTCTCGAGGGACGAGACTCTACAGCGGATTACGAGGCTGGCGGCACCTCCGATAGCGATACCAGGCGGATCGATCTCTCGGGGAGTGGGTCGATTCCATTCTCTCTCATCAATCCCTTCCCTGACGATCAAGGAGGCTTCAGCGCTTACATGAACGTTGATCTTAAGGGGCACAAGATGTACATCTCCGCCAACGCCGCTATGTGGAAGGGAATCGCGGTAACAGCTTTGTTCAAAGGAGCGCCACCATTATTCCCACCGAGTACGATACATGACACTGCAGATCTGACCACGGTGGGAGGCATCAACAATCAGTACTTCGACAACAATGCAAACGCCCGTTCGCATCTGCCGATTGTCCTCTCTTTGGATGATAATTTGAATGGACAGGGGGGTACTCAGGTAAGTATGGTGAACAACATTCGCTATACGTACACATGGTCGGGCTTCACCGCGGTAAATGCTCCGACGGCAGCAACAACGCGAAGCGCGGCGGTCCATAAGAGGCCGTAGGCAACCGCCTATGTTCTCTGCAGCTTATGTTCTCTGGAATGGATGAAGGGAGCAAAAGCGGTCTAGAAGCGGCTTGCTTCCATGTCGAAAAAGATGCGGTGGCTAAGTGTAGAGTAGGAAAGGACGAAGTCGCGCCCGCTGATGCTGCGCGCGAAGCCCAACTGGTAATCGTGGTATTGCGATCCCGTGAACCGCTGCAACGTGGCTGAAAGCGTCATTCGCCAGCGCGGGGCAATGGCGTAATTGAAGTCGCCGATCGTCGTCGATACATTCGCATCGAGCAGCGTGCTGTTGTAGACATACAGATTCCATTTGCCGCCCGCGTTCATCACCAGGTTAGTGCTGAGGCGGTGGCTCCCCGTGTTTATATAGGCGGCGGGCGACTTAGTGTAATCGTAGGTGGTCTGGAGCGTAGCGCCGCCGTGAAACGTATGATTCATGGTCAGCGACGTCAGGATTGAGGGGCCGGAGCGACCCTGGTTTGTCCAGGCGTGCCCCAGAGTAACGTAGTTCGTGAGCGTTGTTGCGCGGCCCAGCATAAACGGCTTGCTGAAAAAGCGCGTCTGCACTCCCTCGCTCGCAATGCTGTTGGCGAACGCCTCATACTTGGTGTGCGCCATGCTCGCCGTCCCTCCAAACGCCATCATGTAGCCTGTCTTGCCGACTTTGCGGGGCGTCGTCTCCAGATAGGCATCTGCTTCGGAGCCGCTTGAGCGGCTGCCGGACAGCGAGCGGTTCCCCGATAGATTAAGGCCCAAATGCAGCGGCCCAAGCTCGCGATTCAGGTTGCTCGACAGAAACGCTTCTCGGTGCTGCGGGAGATCGAGTGCGAATGACGCGCGGGTATCGGTGTTGAACTCCTGGCTGTGATTCCATCGGAAGCCCCAGTCGGTGCGCGAGATGCCTGTCAGCCCCATCTCACCCGTATATCTGCGCGCCGCGCCGCTGGAGTTGTACTGCTGAATCATGTCCATGGACCAGCCTGGCCTGGTTGCAAACGCCCCGCGACCGCTCTGCTCCCCATGCCGAACGTGAAATACTCCCATCGAGACCGGCGACAAGTCGTAGTACAGCGGCATGTCGATTCCCAGGCCCTGGGTTCCGACACTGACAAACTGATCGGTGAAAAGCTGGGTGGAATAGAGCGGCAGGGAATAGAACGGCATCGAAACGAGCTTCTGACCGTCCGTGTAGAATTTGGGGTGCTTGAACTGAAGTTTTTCGCCGGGGAAGAGTCGAATCTCGCGCGCTTCGATCGCCTGCGTAGCCGCGCTGATATCGACCATTTGAAATACTACGGGAGAGAGTCCATCCGCTGCGGGAACCGTGGTCAGATCGTTCGTATGAATCTTTACGGGGACTATCCGCTTGGCCGTTTCGGTAATTGCATATCCCTCTTTCCCCAGAAGCGGAAAGTTGAGACGTAAGCACTGGAATCGCTTCCCGCCCCGCGATACGCGCACGTTTCCTGTTGCCCGAACTACGCTGTCCGTACAATTCAACTGGATCGTGTCCGCGATAATCTCAACGTTGCGATAGGAAATGCTGGCCCCCGGCAGTCCCTTTTCCCCGTCCTTTCGCTGCCTGCCCGCCGCCTCGATAACCCGGTCATTGGCGCTGTACAGAAGAGACCGCGTAGCTAAAACGTCGATGTAAGAGTTACCCTGAAAAGTCTCGGTAGGGTCGTCCGTAAAAGCAACCTCAACCGGCTCCGAAACACCCCCCTGCATACTGGCGAATACCTTCGCGGTACCCTTTTGCTGTCCCACAAGTCGAACCCGCGCCTGGCCGGCCTGCGTGTTTGCATTGACGCTGGGCGACATCCCCTGCTGGAAGACCCCAAGGCTCGTTTCGAACCGCACGGAGGTACCATTCGGCACAAAGTTTCCCGTGTTGTCTCGCACTTCCGCAACAATTTCCGAGGCGTCCCGGCCGTCACTCAGGATAGCCGAGCGGTTTACTCGGAGCTTAATCGTGGGGATGCCGCTGGCAGGCGCGGATGCAAGAAGCGTAAAGACGGCGGCCACGACAATATGCGGGGAGACTTTTCTGATGCTCATCGTGTTGCGGGCGTGCAGCGACGGCGGGAGGCAGGGGGCGAATGCAGCGCGTTTATGAACCACGCTGGTACGTATCATGTTATGAGTAAGCGAGGAGGAGGAGGCACTATTCTTGGCGGGCACGATTAGCGCCGCCGCCTCCTCGCTCACTGAATATTTGGCAGAGAGATACGCTAGGGCGGCGCGGGCGGAGTGTCGTTGCCGGCGGAGTTTCCGTGGCCGCCGCCGCTGCTTGCCAGCCCAATCCCTATGCCGAGGCCCACTGCCAGAAGGCCGAGCAAAAGACCGCTGTTATTGCGGCGCTTTTTGTGAGGCTCGGTCGCGGGCTTGTTCGTTATCGGATTCGTGGGCTGCTGAATGGGCGCGGTCGATAAAGGAACAAGCTTTTGGGCAAGTTGACCGCCGGCTGCTCGCGCAGCTTCCATCGCCTTGGCTGGTTCCTTGGCTGTGCCGCCCTTGACGCCGGATGCCTTGAGAATTACAGGAGGGCCGATGCTCTTGCCTGTTTTTACATCCACGAGCTGGCCGCGCACAACTACATCCGCCAGGTTATCGGCTTCATTGTAGGTATATTCGTCCACTGCGCCAAGAAATGCGATGTCGTAGCCTACGAGCTTGGTGATCTTCGTTGCTTTGGTTGTATCCTCGGCAAATGGAGGCTTAACATCGGTGTCCGTCAACTGCTGGTCCAGATGCAGACGGGCAACGGGCGGGAGCGTCTGGTGGTACTGGACTACCGTATATTGACCGGACGCCAGAAGGCGCGACACGACCGTATCGGTCAGCAGCTGCGATACCTCATCCTTATTTGGGGGCGCCTTTGACGGCGGCTCGCTTGACGGCATGTCAAATGGGAATACGAGGACCGTTCGCTTGACTGCCTGCGATAGGTTGACCGTTGCGGAACCTTCCGGGGACGCGGCAGTACGCCCGCAGATTGCGGAGACTGCCAGCAGCCCGATGGCGCAAACCTGAAGCATATTATGCGCGCTGCGGCCAGCCGCGGTCCGGCTGAAATGTGCCGGACCGCGGCGCACTGGGAACATTCTCATGGTAATTGAGTTTCCTCCTGAGAGGAGAGAGGCCCGCGTCGTTGAGAGCCTCTCTCTATTAGCCGTCATATCCCTGAATTAGCGGACTACGGTTACCGGCAGGACACCATTGGCATTGTGTCCCTTGTCGTCCGTGGCCGTTATTTTGAGTATGTAGCTGCCCGAGGCCACCGGCACGCCCTTGTTGTCCTTGCCATCCCAGACGACGTTGTTCACGCCTTGCGGGACAGCGCGTCCGGCGTCGAGGGTACGGATGACCTGGCTGCCGGCTCCTCCAACAATCTGGGCCTTGACGGTTGCTCCGCCCGAGATGTTGTAGGAGAACGAGATTGCCGGGCTGCGGCTATTCCCGCCCGAGGCCGCCATGCTGGAGATGAGCAGCCTGCCGCTGATGGTCGCAGTATTCATGATGACTGCGAATCGATGCGGTTTCGCGTTATCTCCAGTGTTGTACGTGAGACCGGCGGTCGTTCCCAGGGCGCTGCGCGTGTTCGTGGCCAGGTCGACAAGCGTGACCTCGGTTTTGCGTCCGAGCACGCTCAGGTTCGGGAACTGGACGGTGACGTCCTTGTTCGCACGATCCGTTTCGACCTCGAATACAACGACGTTGCTGGCGTTCGCCGCCGCCGCGCGGGTCTCGCCGGTGAGCTCGACCTTCTCCGTGAGCAGGCGGATATTCACATGCTCGCCGAAGTACGGCGGTTTCTCCTGCAGCGCCAGGCGGGAGTTGCCCGCGGAGGTGAGCGGAGCGTAGTTATCCTGATCGCTCACCGGGCCGCTGCGAGCCATGATTTGCAGGCTGACAGAGCGCTGAACGGCGTCTCGGCCCTCGTTAGCGGCGCGAGTTCCGGGCGGCGAGAGTACGAGGTCAGTGTTCTGAACGGCGTGGACCCAATAGCCTCTCCCCGTCTTAAACACGCCGTCAGGAAGGGTGACCATTTGGTAGCCGCCCGCCTGCTTGCTGTACGTCCAAGCGATGGGCCGTACATACTGGCCGGCGTCCGCCATATTGATCAACTGTCCGTTGACCCTGACCTTCGCCGCGCTCCAGTTGATGTCCTGGAGGTACACGGAGCCGACCATGTTCCAGCCCGTTACAAGCGGGATGGTGAATGGCTGGGTCTGATCAACGACCTTCCCTCTCGGGTTGAGAACAACGCTCTGGCTCGGGCGTACCCAGAAGCCTTCTCCCCCCGTCATGCCGGGGAAGTTGCCGTCCTGATTGAGCAGCAGGTACTGTCCGAGAGCAGGCGACCATTTGATTAGATTCAACACGGTGACGGCCAACGGATTACTAGAGCCGTCCGTCACGCCCAGTGTAATGGTCGGATCGGGCGTTACCGGTACGAGCGGCGAAGAGATCATATCCAACTGACCGGAATCGAGTGAAATCTGGTATCCGGTGACGGCGAAGGAGAACTCCTGCGTAACAGCATCGTAAACGCCGGGTTCACCCGCCCAACTGAACCTGATTCTCCAATCACCCGTCTCGGTCGGAGTAAAGGTGTAAGCGATGGTGCCGTCCGCGGCGGAGTGGGCGGTGTCGCTCACTCCGGTCCCGTCCGGCCTAACCAGTTGGACCGCAATGTCCGTGGCGCGCAGCGGCGTAGTAATTAACTGCGTGTTAACGGTCACCGGCTGGCTGACGGTCGGCTTCGCCGGATTGAACGTCGGGTCGGCGAACTTGGCCTCGTTGACGGTCGGGCCGGCAATGACCGATCCGTCTGCCGGATACTTGGCTATGTAGGTTGGGCTCACCGCATCGGCCGTCTCGAACCGGAAGTTGTGCGTCCCGCCGGTCTTGAAACGGTACTGTCCCTGGTAGACAACTCCCGTAACGAAGTTGTTACCCGAGGTTAGCTTTGTGAGCGGCACCACGACCTTATTTGTAGCCTCATCGATAATGAGGTTTACAAACGAAGGCGGCGTGTTGTCTGAGTTCATATACAGCACGCTGTACGTGAACGTGGTGGACAACGGCCCGGTGAGTGGCGTCAGCACGCCGCCCAGCGGGTCCTGCGCCGTGATGGCCGACACCTTGTCCAGGCTGGCAACATTAGCTATGGTCAGCCCGGAGATCTCGGTCGTGCCTGCCGGCAGCCTAACCGTATCGAGCTGGTCGGTAGCGTCGAAGTGGAACGTCTTCGCTCCAGGGGGAATCGCGCCCTGCGGGTCGGACGTAAATACGATTCCGGCGGTGAAGTCGTTCTGCCCGGCAGGCGGGTTTAGCGTAATCACCTGGCTTGGCGCTACGGTTACAGTAACCGTGGGAGCCGGGCTCCCCGGAACGTAGTCGGAGTCCGTGTAGGTCACCTTGAACACGATCTGGGACTTGGTGTTCGTCGTGATCGGTGGCGTCAGTGCGTTGTTCGTAACCGTTGATGCTGCTGCCGAGCCAACGACCTGCACCGATGGAGCGCTGAGCGACGGTACAAAGTTGACCGTTGGGCCGTTATACTTCTGGCCCGGCGTTACCGGTAACACCGCCGTTGTCAGGCGGTCCGCCACTTTGAAGTAGTACGTGTGGGCGCCCGATGCGAGTGAACCCGAAGGCGCGACATACGTATACTTCACGCCGTTTGCGTAGTTATATGGCTGCGTTGCCGCCGGGTCCGGCTGAAGATCGATAACCTGAGCAGTTGGCGTGCCCTCGTCAATTATCAGCTGGATTCCCGTTGTGCCCAGCCCTGTGGTCCCAACTCTGGGCGCAGGCGCAACGTTGTCCGCATGCTTGTAGATTACCGAGTAAGTAAACGTTGCCGCCTTCGCGCCCTTCAGCGGTGTTACTGTTCCGTTATTGGTTGCGGGCGTTCCGGGTGAAGGCTCGTTAAGCGTCGGCAGCGCCGCGGCAGTGACGGTGAACGTGCCGTCCACTGTCGTGGTGCTTGGCGGAATGGCATCTTCGAGGTCGTCCTTCGCTTCTATCCTGAAGGAGTAGGTGCCGGGCACATAGTCCGCTGCGGCTACAGCCCACCTATAGGTTACGCCGGCCTTGAAGTCGGCCGCCGTTGGCGAAGCCGGAATGGTTGTAACAGGCGTCTTGATATACTCGGTTTCTACTCCCGCAACCGTAGTGAACAACTTAATAGTAGAAGCGCCTCCGGCAGGCCGCTGCGGCGGATCGCCATTCACGTCCTGATAGGTGACCGAGAATATGATGTCGCCCGATCGGGTTGACGGATTTGGAGCGACTGCCGCGTTGTACAGATTCGGCCGCCCGTTCACAATCAACTGTAACGGCGCGGTGCCGGAACTTGGGTTACTCGGGAAGTCGAAAGTTACGTCGTACTTTCCCGGAAGCAATTTATTCGGACCCGGCGTGGACGTTGCCGTCAGCTGCGTCTGGAATCTCACTCCTGCCATGAACTCGGCGGGTCCGATCGGATCAATGGCGTTTAGCAGCGCCGTTATGGGTACCTGATTCGGCGCGAGGGGGGCGACCGGCGTGAGCTTGACCTCAATGCCTCCGCTGGGCGGCGCGTTCCCTTGCGCGCTCTTGTAGGTGATGGTGAAGGTGTAGTTATCGTTGGACTTGCCCTTGGGGAACGGCTGAATCAAGGGGCTCGTCAGGTTGGTCGGGTCGGTAACCGTCGGCCCCTGATACTCGTTGGGAGCTGCCAGCAAGCGAGCTATAGCCGCCCCATCCGATGCCTCGAAATGGTAGCTGTGGGAGCCAACGGTCAGGTTAACTTTGCCCGTCTCATACGTCACGCCTCGCGTGTAATCGAGGGGAGTTGCCTGCCCGGCAACGACCGTCATGGCGACTGTCTGATTGGTGTCGATGACGACGTTCACATACGTCGGCGGCTGGTTATCCGGGTCCGTGTAGATGACATTGTACTTGAAGTCAAACGCCGGAGTACCCGTCAGTTGGTTGATAGTGCCGTCGTTTGTCGACGTTGACGCCGGGCCGGGTGCGGTAAGCGTTGGAGCCGTATTGTCTTTGACCGTCGGGCCTACGTTGTCGAGATAGAAGTATGAAACTTTTACTCGACCCGGCGGCGGCGCGTTGAATGTGACTGTCCCGTTTGCGAGGTTGACGTTATAGTCCACTCCCAAGGTTGGCTGGGTGATTAGCGGCACGTCATTGCCGTCCACCAAATATAGTAGGAACGACCCGGCGGTCCAGTCCTTGGTAGAGGGATTGAACGCGGTTCCATTCGGATCGCCGAAGGTTACGGGCGAGCCGCCAACCGATTTTAGCTCGTGCGCCGTATTGTCCCGCTGGCCGGATCCTACTCTGATCAGAGTAGTATCCGTCGCTTGCACTCCGTCGCTTGAAACGAACTTATAACGGTAATTACTCCCGACAGGTACAGACGTTTTTAGTTGTATCCGATTCGGAAGATGATAAAGGACACCTGTGACGTAGTTCGTGCTGCTTTCCGCAGGGACGAGCGCGGTGCCGGCATCGTAAGAGGCTCCGCCATTACTGCTAAGATAGAACTTAATGTTGGCCGGCGGCTGATTATCGCCATCGCTGTACTTTATCAGGAAGTCGTAGAAGGTCGCGGATGTCTGGGCCGGATCGCTAAACGAGAACGCGGCGTCGGACAGAACGCTCCTTTTGTTGGACGTGATAATCGGGCCCGCAAATTTGGAAGAGGGAACGCCGTTATCATCACCCGAGGGCAGGGTTGCCCACTCTCCGAACTCGCGGCGGATGGTGCTAATCCCATAAGACTGGAAGTTGTTCCAGTTATCGCGGAATTTGAAGTAATAGAAGTGAGACGTATCGAGCGTGACCGGCAGCGTGACCGTGAATCGATACTTGACGCCATTGCGATAGTTGACCGGCAGCGGCGTGGCGGGGTCGATATTCATCGTGTACTGCTGCTCAGGCTGGTTAGGATCGTTCACGACAACAAATGCGTTCACCGGAGGATCATTGTCCGCATCGGTATAAGTAATCTCGAAAGTGAACGGCTGGCCTTCGGAGCCTGATGGCGGCGTAACAGAGGGATTCGAGAGAACCGGGCGGCTGTTTACCAGCGGCTCCAGCAGGTAGTTCTTGCCCACCCGCTGCAGCGTGCCGAAATTGATGGCCGTGTTATCCACGAAACCGTAGGGAGCTAACAGAGACTGCGGATCGACGTATCGGCCATCTCCCGTGCTCTCCCCGGAGTTCGGGCCGCCCCAGTCGCGACGAGGCCAGATAGCACTGAAATTGCCTCCAACGGGCCCTCCCGCATCAACCTGGAAATAGATGCGATGCTGTCCTACCTGATTGGTATTCGCAAAAGTTGTATCGAAGTAAAACGTTTTTCCATTTCGATACAACTCGCTGTTCAGTATCTGCATAGAATGCGGGGTGTCATCGATATATACGCGTACTGCCTGCAGTGGAAGCGGTGTCTCGTCGGCCTTCGTTACACGCACCATAAACCGTACGCGTGTTTTAGTCGTCACGCGGGAGCGAAACGAATTGCCGCGTGTGCCCGGATGGTTATTCTCGGGGAGATCGTCCGTCCAGCCGCCATCCGAAAGGAGTACGCCCACGAACGGATGCCCGTAAGGGTTGAAATTAAAAACAGGATTTCCGGCGTCATCGCTGTCTCGTCCTGAACCGTACGCACCTTCATCCGCGCCATATAAATCAACGAGGGCGTCCTGAGACAATGAGGTTGCTTGATCTCCATTTGTGGGAAATCCGGCTCTTCTCGGCGGGCGCAGATCGGTTGAAGCAATGAAGTAGTAACGCCACTGCCCCGCGCGATGAAATGTGTTGGTGTAGTTCGGGAAAGGAGGCGCGGTGCTGCCTCTCGACGTGGTGCGGTCCTGCCCCGCAAAGCCGACATACTCATTCGCGAATGGGCGGCCAATGATCTCGGGTCCCACTGCCAGCGGGTTCTGCCCAATGTTGAAGCCAATCGGAATGGCGGGCAGTGAATCCGGCAGAGAGGGCCCGCCAAATGCGGTAAACGGCCCTTCGCCGGGCAGTGACGTGTTCCAGTTGAAAATGTGCTGTGTCGGAAGCATGCGGTATCTGTAATATACGCCGCCCCCGCTGTATTGCCCGCTTCCCTGCGGGTGCACGAACGTGTTTGGATACCGGGTGTCGGGTAAATAGACCGCGCCTTGATTGACCCCGCCGTTCGGGGCTTCGGGGTCAATCTCCATCGCGCAGAAGTGGGTATTTCCGTCGGGATCGATTAGGGCAAGATCGACGCCTGTGTTGTAGTTGAGCACCAGGAATCCAGAACCTATCGTTCCATCGCTGGCAAACGGCGGCTGATCGTATCTATGGTCGCGCCACTCGAAGGTCTCTCGTCGCTTGACGTATTGAAGCGGCAGGCCTCCGCGCGTGACCACGCGGACGCGGAAAGTATAAAAGTGCGCGCTGCCGCCGTCGTTTGGCGCGGTAGTGTCTTCCGGGTCAAGGCGAAGGCCGTTTCCGAGCTGCCCAGGAATTAGTCTCTTGTCGTCCACGTAGGAGCCGTCGGCCCTGCGGAGAACGGGGATAATTGAGACGGTTGACGGTCCTGACGAGGGTTCGACCCTTAAATTGCCGGATTTCGGAGCCGCATTGGTCCCGTTCATGAGCGTACCGCCCGTATCCGGCGCTTCGCGGGCGAGAATAGACCACGTATGCTGCCTGCCAAAACCACTGGATCCGCCGTTTAACAACGAACCTCTTACATATACAAACCACATGTTCGTGTTGGGCATTTGCACCATGGGAAATGTCGATGCGCCGCCGAATTCGGGGTTAGCGGGATCGAAGGGATCAATTACTACGCGAGGCGCGTCAGGTCCCGGCGCTGTAATAAGCGCCACGGTATTGCCGCTTCGGGTAATGTCTGCCCGAAAAACAAACTGTGTATTGTCCGTACCGGTCTCAAGGCCGGCAACAGTTGTCGCCAGGACCTCTGGGGTTGTAATGGTCGGTACTGCGCTAGCCCGGTTAACTATTAGCGCGCCAAATAGCACGAGGGCCGCGGCCCTGCTTAACACGCTGGATAGACGTTTCATAAATCTCTCCCCTGAACCCACTTGGTTATGGAATTCGGTTACGAGCGCCTTCAGGCCGCGGAGCGCATGTTCTCCTGTACCTGAGCCGCTTAGCGAAGCGATTTTAGAATCGCTTTCGCCTTCTTGATTGGCCTTGCTGCGGAATCACCAGATGCGGCGCCCGCTTTTGTCCTGGGGGTGGGACTGGAATATGTAAAGGCAGAATTACTTAATTGTATAACTGCCGGCCTGCGGCCCCGACTGACGCCGGAGACCGCGAGCGGGTCAGTCCCGGTATTGAATTAGCGAACGATTACGAGTGGCTGAGCGACTCTGCGGGTCTCCCCGTCGGAAGTCGTTCCCGTAACCTCTATGATGTAGGCTCCCGCTGCTACCGCGGAACCTTTGGCGTCGCGATTATCCCACACGTACGTGGCAGAGTTTCCCAGAGAAGCGGAACGCCCGGTCAGCGTTCGGATTGTCTGTCCGCTGGACCCTTTGACTCTCACCGCCAACGTAGCGTCCTGGGTACTGCCAACCTCTATCGTCGTAGCGTTGGCGGCCCGGCTCGAACGCGTCTGGAGATTCAGCGCAAATACGGCTGCTCCCGTCCGCGGTTCGGCGGTAATCACGAAGGCGCGGGTCGACGCATCTCCTGTATTGATGCGCATGGACGGCGTTTGCCTCATCTGGCGCCGCTGCCCAGTAGCGCTGTCTGTGATGAACAGCTCATAACCGCGTGGCAGCGTGCTGATGTCCGGCCAGGATAGTGTTACGTCCTGCTTGGGCGTGGGCGTGGTCACCAGGAGATTCCATGTCTTGCGCAGACCATTGGCCTGCTGAATGTCCTGCGCCAGCACTCCGGCGCGCCCGGACTGCGCGCTTCCGGCAAGGCCGACGCTGAGTCCCTGCTTGGCAGCCGGCGGCTTCTCGATGTCGTTCTTGTCTAACCCGTCAACCGCGTTGGAAGCCAGGCCGATGTAGTTGGCAGCATCGGTGACTCCCGCGCTCGAGGCGATGATGGAGAGCTTCCAGTTGTTGGCCCTCGTCCCGGCGTTCGTCCCATTCGACGCAGTTACTGCCGCGCGGGCGGCTCGACTGATCGGCGGCGGCGAAACCAGCAGCGATACGTTCGATTTCAGCGCCTTCACCCAGTACCCTACGAAGGGCACGAGATCGGTGTTGGTCGTTGGATCAAACTTGTAGGACTGGTCCGTCGTGTCGTATCGGAATATTGCGGACTGGATGAGTCCGGCGGCGGCGGCCTGATCGATTGACAGCGACTTAAGATAGTTCGGGTCCACGGCGTCGCTGGTGAGCACCTGCACGTCGGACCAATTGACAATCCGAAGGAAAGGATTGCCGATCTGGTTCCATCCGTTCTGCAACCGGATCTCGAAGGGTTGGCTCCCGACCGGGATGGGAGACGCATTTTTGAGCGTAACGGTCTTTGAGGCGGCAAGGCTCAGCCAGTAGCCCTCGCCAGGAACTAAGCGCGAGACCGCCTGGTATTGTCCGATGGCCGGATTCCATCGCAACAGGCCGAAATCGTTCACGCTTAGGCCCAGTGCGGCCGCGGGAGTCGGATCGGCAAATGTCTCCGGGAACGATACCATCTGCAAACCGCCCTGGAAAGTCTGGGTCGGCAAGGCTGGAATGTCGATGGAGCGGGTAATTACCTTGCCCAAAGTGCCCGGCCCGGCTGCGAAAGCAACCGAGTAGGTCAGACGACCCGACGCGTCACCCGTCGGCAGGACGCTCCAGTTGAAGCGCGCTTCGCCGCCAGGGTCCAGCGTAGCGCTGGATTTAGTGGCCGTCTCCCCCGCCGCAAGAGCAAGTCCCTTTGGCAAGGTTATCGTGGCGTTTACGTTCGTCAGAATCACGTCTGTCTGGTTTGTTACAAAGCCTATTATCGGGGTGGGTTTGGGAGTGGGCACGACATCGATGAGGTCCAGAGTTCCCCGAGCGTCTATGCCGGCGGCCCAGGGACGAGTGAAGTCAATAGTCGTATCCTGCCGCCCAAAATAGGTTATGATTTCGCGCGAAGCGCCGGGCGCAATAACCGCCGGATTGAAGAAGACGGCCGCTGCCGCGTCCCAGGCATCCTTGGTAAAGTTGAAGCCTGGTATCAGGACAGGGGTGTGATCCCAGAGCTCGCTCAGAATATTGGCGCTGCTGAATAGAAGCTCGTCGGGTGCAATGAACGTCGAGTCGGACGGTGTCGGGCGAAGCACGCCGCCGATTGGATTCAATGCGCCGGAATCAAACACTTTCCAGAACCGCGGCACCGACGCGCCGGTAAGCGCAACCTCTGTGGAGACCTGCCCTCCATCGGAGAGGATGACGGGGCCTTCGTTCTCAAATTGAAGGGTATCCTTGGCGAAGTTTTGCGCAAATCGCAAGCCTACCGTGTGAGCGCCGGTCCCGAACGTCGGCGGGATCGTGTCGACTATTCCGTTAATGATGGTGAAGCGATAGGAAACAACGTCATGAACCAGACTGATCTCAACGGTCACTTCAATTGGAGGCACGGGTTTGAGGGCCACCGCGCCTGGTAGAGTTCCCCATCGCGCTATGATCTTCCCGTTCAATTCTGTAGGCGGGAGGAGCCACACTCCTGTAACGATGTCGCCAAATATAAGGTCCTGCCCGCCGCCGGCCACGCCGCCATCGATTCTAACAGTCACGAAGCTGCCGGGAACGTTGACGCCCCCCGACACTCCAACGCGGTCCACCGTCGGACCGTACATAATAGTCGCCCTGGTTCTAGGATCGCTAACAGAAAATCGACCCGTGACGGCGCCCCCGTTCTCGGTCCCGCTTTCGCCGAGCCGGGCCGTGATTAGGTCGTTTCCTACGACCGCATATATTCCCTGCGCCGAAGCCATACGGGACGACGCACAGGCTAAGATGATCAGACACGCAAACGCGGGAACTGCGTTCGCAAGCCTGCCGAGTGGACGGTTGGACAACATTAAAGAGTTCCTCCCAGATGACCCTTGCGTGAGCCGGAAATACCCCTGCACAGAGGCATGGGCTCACGGCCCCATCGAGTTGGGCGATGGGTGGACGCGCTGCGTCCACAGAGGCTTAGTCACACCGGACCGGCAGGGGGAGCGCCGGACAATAGTGCGGTTGCTAGTTTCATCAGGGGCAGGAGTGATTCCTGCCCCAAATGCAGACTTTCTGAATCGGACTTCCAGCGAAGACCTATCACTAACTCTAACGTACGACCGTGAATGGCTGTATGGCTTTCACTGAATCGCCTTCGGTAGTTGTTGCGCGGACCTGAACAAGGTACGTTCCGGAAGCGACGGATTTGCCGGAACCATCCCGGCCGTTCCATATAACGCTTACGTCTCCACCACCCGCGGCAGCCCGCGTCGCGATTGTTCCAATGGAGGTTCCGGCAGCGTTAAGGACCTTCACCTCGTAGGTTGCATCTCCGGTCAGGTTGAAGCCGATGATGCTCGACGCGCTTCCACGACCTGCCCCACGCACATTTAGATTCGCGATGCGCAGCGGGCCGCCGATGGATTGCGCCGCCGTAATAGTGAATTTACGGCTTGCCGCATCCGCGCCTGAGTTGAAGGTGAGAGCCGCCCGCGACCGCATGTCATAGGTCTGTCCGGTCGAGTCGTCTTTCATTATCAACTTGACGTTTTTCGGAAGCGTCGCGCTGTTCCAGCTGACGGTGATGTCACTGTTCGGCTGGTCTGAATCCACCGAGATTGACCAGGATTTGGACGGCCCGCTGGACCGAATGTCCTGTGCGAAGAGGCCGGACTTCTCGGCCCAATCGGTATGCCGGATACCCAGGGAAACGTAGGAACCCGGCATAGGCGGCTTAGCGACGTCGTTCTTGTCGTACCCGTCCTGCGCTCGTGAAGCCATTCCAATGAAATTGTAGGCATCGTTCAGGTTCTTTACGTGCGCCCCAATCTGAAGTTTCCAGCCCGTACCGCTCGATGACGCCGATGAGAATTTCGCGGCGCGGGAGAGTTTCGCGGGTGGAACTACCAGGCTTATATCTACCTTTGACGTCACGCCCACCCAATAACCGGTCCATGCCCGGAGCGCACCATCAGGGAGAGTGCGGTAGGTATATCCGTTCGAGCCGTCATACGTGTAGACATTCGGCAGGATAAATCCCTTATCGGCCGCTTCCTGGAGGCTGACCCGGCCAACCGGGGTATCGACCAGAATCGAGTTGAACGGCACGTCGAAGGGGAACGGATCGCCTATCATGTTCCAACTGATGAACCGGGTGTCGCCCGAGCCGTTACCTTTGAGAGGAATAATAAACGCGCGGTCGGTGACCGGTACTCCTTTGGTAAGGATTGGCTTATTGGATTCGGTGTCCGACCAGAAGCCGAGCCCCAGGGGCCACTTCGCAAACTCGGGTCGTGCGGGATCGCCATCCTGGCGCGGAAGCACGTCGAGAGGCGTAAAGCTGGCGGCATTATCACTCTGCCCGAAGGAGCTATAGAATACGTAGCGCTCCTGGTCCGGCAGCCAGCGCGCCAGGCGGAAGTTCGTCCCAAAATAGACTTGCGGCGTGATCTGATTCGTGGTTCCCGGATCATGGGGATCCGTCACTACGCTGCCGCTTCTATCAACGTAGGCGTAGTATGGGAACGATACCATGGCTCTTCCGGCAGGCACGATATGCGGAGTGATACTAAACGTGCGCGTATCCGAGACGACGGTATTATTCGTGCCGCTGGAGCCTGGTTTTGTGCCCGTGACATTTATTGTGTGCTGTCCGGGAGCGAGGTCGACATTGTGAAGGACAGCCTCATAGACGGATGGTATTGTCTTGGTGCTGTCGACCGGGTCAGGCGCAGTTGCAGTGACGTTCTCGATGGTATAGCAGACACCCGTCGAAGGAACGGGAACGCCAAGCGGGCATACCGGTATATTTGAGCCGCCATCGATGCTGATTTGCAGATTAGTAGAGACGATCTGGGCCACCTGGATACGTATAGCCGGCCTCAACGTTTCGATCGGATCAGCGAGCTGCGTATTTCCAGAGGCCTTGCCGCCGGTTCCCTGGGGCTCTAAGATTGTGACGGCCACGGCTACCTTAAGCAGGGCGGCATAAGCGTCCACGATTCCAAAGCCATATTCTGGGCTCGGCAGCGCGGCGCCGGGTACACGCCGCGCCGTCGACGTTAGAATGCTCTTAACGTCAGTGGTCGCCACGCCCGGAATGGAGAGGACCAGAGCGATCACGCCGGTGACGTGCGGCGCCGCCATCGAGGTGCCCTGCTCCTCGCCGTAGGAGCCAAGGGCGACCGGAAACGTACTGAGAATCAGTCTGCCCTGAAGAGCATCGCCTCCCGGAGCCGCTATGGTATTCGTGGGCCGGAAAGACGAATAGTAGGCCCGAGCACCCAGAATACTGACCGCTGCAACGGAGAAGATGTTGGGATGCGCGGCGGCCATGCGAGCTAAACGACGTGGCGGGTTTGTGTCAGCTCCACCACCGCCCACGTTGTTTACATCGCCCAAGTTACCGCCAGACATCACCATAATGATGTCGTTCTTTGCTACGTTTAGCAGCGCATCGTCCGCCGGGTCGGTTCCTGGCGGGGGGGGGGTATCGGTCGTTGAGTCGCCGAGGTTATAGCTGTTATTGACCACGAATCGAAGATTTGGAGCGGCTTTCCGACGCTTGATGAGCTCCAACCATGCGGCTATAATTGACGCTTCGCCGGTAGCCAAGCTGGTTAGATCGACCTTAATGGGAAGGAGGCTGACGCCACCCCATCCTGCTACTCCCGCTACCCCGACGCCGTTGTTGGTCGCCGCGATGGCAATTCCCGCAACATGGGTTCCATGTTCATCGCCCGCCGCGGTTCCGGGACGAGGATTAGTTGTTATGTTCGTTGGATCAAACGCGTTAATGGGTGTAATGAAGCGCCCGACGAATTCCGGGTGGTCGATGTCGACTCCCGTATCGATAATACCCAGCACGACGTTGGCGCTGCCCTTCTCGAGTGTCCAGGCCTGGGGCATATTCATCATCGTCATGCCCCATTGTTCGCCAAATCGAGGATCATTCGGTATAGCAAAGACACCCGCGGGGGCCTGGTCACGCAGTGCAATATGGTTTGCGCCCGCATATACGATTCGAGGATCTGTTTTCAGTTTCTTCACGGCGGACAGCGTATCTGCCTTACTGATTGCCAATTTTACGCGTATGTAATATAGGTCCCACCGCTGCTCGAAGTCGACCGGCCCGAAGGAATGGACAATCGTGGCATTGACCGAATCGGCCAGCGCCTGCACGTCGCCGACTGGCGTGCCGTGGTCAACGCTGAATAGCATTTCCCCGGCTCTGAATCGGTCGTCTACCGCCTGGGCGCGGGTTCCCGGTGCGGCTGCCGCGGCGATGAAGATAATCGCCACGGCAGTCCCCATGAACTTGCGCAATTGATTAAGCATCAAATAACTCCTCCCTTAAAGAAATCTAAAAGGGTCGTCTACAAGGTGTGTTAAATCCTTGCCTTCGCGACGCCTAGGGGGGAGGCGGCGGCACATCGGCCGGAGTGAAGCTGCGGACATCGGAATAGATGTAACGGAATGTTCGGTCCTCATCTTTGGGATTGCGGGTAATCCAGTGCACCGGGCCCGGAGAATCCTGGCTGTTGCGCGCACCGACGCGGAAAAAGATCGTTGGGCGGGCAGCGCCCGGCACCCTGTTCACGAAGTTCGCGAACGTTGGGTCTCTACGCAGCGCAGCGTTCAAGCCTTTGTTCGTCAGGTCGAACGGCGGTACGGTGACCGAGCCATTCGCCGACGATATAATGCCCGGCAGCTGTACTATCCGCGTCTTGTCCTTGAAGGTGCGATCTGTGGACAGCTCGACCACGAACTGGTCTGCCCCGCCCTGCTGCGGCGTTATGAAGACAAAGTTCGAGAGCGAGGTGAGATTGAGTTGCTGCGCATTGTCTATCGGCTGGTTGAGAAGCGGCTGATTGATTGGCGTCACCGCGCCAGAGATGACCGGATTTGATTCCACATCCTCGGTAGTGCTCGTTGCACCGCCACCGCCGCCGCCGCCACCGCCGCCATTATTGTTGGTGCTTGCAGATATACGGCGAATGATGCCCGTTATCTGATATTGCACCGTACGGCCAATGGTAAATCCGGGCGGAGGTGGATTCGTCGCGCTAACGCCGGGAGTTATAATTGTCGCTGTCCCATTGCCGCCGCCGCCGTTACCTCCACCATTACCGCCCGCTGTCGACGGATTAGGCGCCTGCAGGTAACTCTTGACGCCATCCCAATAGCTGGACGGCGCGGGGAAGTCGTTGTACGTCCGCACTCCTCCGCCGACGGCCGCTATTGGCGTTCCTGAAAAGTTGAAGGCG
>JBBROJ010000004.1:0-88045 GCA_038229495.1 Chthonomonadales bacterium | reverse complement strand
TCAGTCCACTACCGCCGTGTCCGGCTCCCTCACACCAGCGGGATCTTTCTGAAGTCTGCGCCGGTAGACCACCCGCGCAATGACCCGGCTGATATCGTCGAAGTACGTATACACGCACGGGATTACCAGCAGCGTCAGCATCGTAGAGAGGATCAGGCCGCCGATAACCGCCGTTGCCACCGGAGCGCGAAACTCGCCGCCGCGTCCCAGGGCAAGCGCAGTCGGCGTCATGCCGAGCACCATCGCAATCGTCGTCATCAGGATGGGCCGCAGCCGCGTTGGGCCCGCCTCCAGAATCGCGTCCGTCCGCGAAAGACCGCGCTCTCGCAGCGTGTTCGTGTAGTCCACCAGCAGGATCGCGTTCTTCGTCACCAGGCCCACCAGCATGATGATTCCGATCATCGCGATAATCGAGAGCGCCTGGCCCGCGACCATCAGCCCGATCAGCGCGCCAACCATCGCCTGCGGCAGCGACAGCATGATCACCAGCGGATAGAGCAGGTTGTCGAACAGCGCCGCCATCAGCATGTAGACCAGGATGATCGCCAGCCCGAGGGCCGCTATCATGTAGACGCCCTCTTCGGCTTGCGTCTTGTTCTCGCCGCCCCAGGCGAAGTTGTTCGTACCGAAGTTGAGCTTCTCCAGTTTCTTGGCAATGTTGATCTGCATATTGCCCGGCGCGTAGCCCGGCGCGACGTTTGCCGTCACCGAGACCAGCTTCTGGCGGTCCTGCCGGTCGATCTTGGTTGGACCTGTCGAAAGGGGAAGGTCTTCCACTACGTCGCTCAGCCGGACCGGCTGGCCGCCGGCGCTGCCAATGACTATCGTGCCGGTATCGTTCACGTTGTGCCGCGACTTGTCGTCGAAATGGATGTTGATCGGATACTCGTTACCGTTCTGGCGGAAGACGACGCTCGTGCTGTCGCCCTCCATCGATGTGCGAAGCGCCAGCCCGATCTGCGCCACCGTCAGCCCGAACGACGCCGCCTTGTCCCGGTCGATGATAATCTGCTGCTCCGGCTTCCCAATTCGCGAGCTGACGTCCTGGTTGAGCGTGCCCGGCTCCTCCTTGAACATCACAAGCACCTTTTGCGCCAGCTTATTCAGCTCGTTGACGTTCTCGCCCTTGAGGTCCACCTGGAGCGGCGCGCCTCCGCCCGAGAAGCCGGTCTGCGCCGCAACCTTCACGGTCGCGCCGGGAATCTGGCCGATTTTGGCCCGAATAACGTCCGCCACGGCGGTGTCCTGCCGCTTGCGGAGATTATCGTGATTCTGCCAGAACCTCAGGCTGTCGCCCAGGCTCATCTTGTCGCGCAGGTGCAGGTTCATCGTGAAGTATTGGGTGCCCACCGAGTTGTAGCCTCGGCCGGAGGTCGTAACGCCCAGCGACGTAAAGGTGGACTTCACGTCGGGGTTCTTCATGATAGTGTCCTCGACGCCCTTGGCTACCTCCTGGGTCTTGGGGAGCGAGGTTCCCGCGGGCATTTCGCCGATCACCGAGACCTGGCCCTGGTCCTGGTCGGGCGCGAACCGGAACAGCAGCAGCGGCCTGGTCGCATGCGAGCCGAGGAAAAGCGCGAGGAACACCGCCGCGACGCCTGCCCCGGTCACCAGCAGCCCGAACGCTTTGTAGCGCCAGTTCAGCAGGAGCCCGAAGAGGATGAACAGGACGCAGAGCGCCGGCAGGCCCGTCATTGCCTTGGTAAACGACGCAACGATGGCGGCCAACACGAGAATCAGGAGGCCCGTTCCGGCATACAGAATAACGCCGCGGAACTTTAGCGCCCAGGCCAGCACGTACCGATAGATGTTGTCCAGCGCACCGTAAAACCGATTGAACGCGCCGAAAATGCCGCCGTGCGCCTCCACGCTGTCGCCCGCCTTGTACCAGCGCGAAGCCAGCATTGGCGTGAGCGTAAAGGAGATGAACAGAGAGAAGAGCGTCGCGATGGCGACCGTGATTCCGTAGGACTTGAAGAACTGCCCCACGATTCCACCCATGAACGCGATCGGCACGAAGACCACGACGTCCACGAGCGTGATCGTGATGGCCGCCAGCCCAATCTCGCCGCGTCCATTGATCGCCGCCTCGACAGGCTCTTCGCCCTTGGCCAGGTGTCTATAGATATTCTCCAACACCACGATTGAGTCGTCCACCAAGATTCCTACCGAGAGCGAGAGCGCCAGCAGCGTCATGCCGTTCAGCGTAAACCCGAAGGCGTACATCGGCAGAAAGGTGGCGATGATCGAGGTCGGAATCGCGATGGCGACGATAAACGTGCCGCGAATGTTGTGCAGAAACAGATAGACGACGAGGACAGCCAGGAACGCGCCGACGAACAGGCTGGACTTCACGTCGTCCACCGAGTTCTCGACGTTGACGGACGCATCCTGATTCAAAACGAATTTGACGTCCTTCGGCAGCTCCCTGCTGAGCCGATCGACCTCTTTGCGGATGCCTTTGGCGACGTCGACTGTATTGCCATCGGACGTCTTCTGAATGATGATTGCGACCGATTCCTGGCCATTGATACGACTGGTGTTGCGTTTCTCCGCAATCGTGTCCTGAATGTTGGCAATATCGGACAGCAGCACCGTCTGGCCGTTCGGCATGCGCAGGCGCGTCCTCCGAATCGTGTCCACGTTCGTGAACTCGCCGAGAACGCGGATGCTGTACTCGCGGTTCCCCTCGACGACGTGGCCGACCGGAAAGTTCTGCGTGTTGCCGCGCAGCAGCGTAACCAGCTCGTTTATTCCGATTCCGTAGGCGTCCAACCGATCCTTTAGCACGCCCACGCTGATCTCGCGTATGTCGCCGCCGTTGATGTTGACCGCCGCCACGTCCGGAACCGTGCTCAAACGCGCCTTAATGATGTTGTCGGCGATGTCGCGCAGATCGCGGCTGGGACGTTTCCCGACGAGTCCGTAGTAGATGATGGGCTGCGAGTTGACATCGAACTTTTGGACCACCGGCTCCCTGATGTCCTGTGGAAGCTGGTTCCGGATCGCGGCGATCTTCTCGCGAACGTCGGATCCGGCAACATCGGACGCAACGCCGATATTGAACTCGATGTTGACAACCGACTGCCCCTCCTGCGAGGACGAAGAGATGGTCTTCACGCCGTTCACGCTCGCGACGGCGTCCTCCACCTTCTTCGTGACCTGGGTCTCGATCTCCGCCGGGCCCGCGCCCGGATAGACCGTGGAGACCGACACGAACGGGAAATCGACCTTCGGATTCAACTCCAGCCGCATCTTGCTGAGCGAGTTGAGTCCCAGCACGATGAGCGCGGCCACGATCATCAATACGAATACCGGCCGCCGTATGGCAACACTTGTCAGGCCCATGGGGATACTCCTGGGAAGACGGTAGCCGGAAGCCGGAATTCGGAAGAAAAACAGTTCGCAGCAGCGAGCAGTCTTACTTCTGACTTCCGTCTTCCGAATTCTGACTTCTTTCTACTGCACTTTCACCGAGTCGCCGTTTTGGAGGCCGGCCTGGCCCGCGGTGATGACCTTCTCGTTCGTCGATACGCCGTTCAGAATCTCCGCCTGCTGCGGATTTGTATAGCCGACCTTCACCGCACGCTCCTCGGCCTTGTTGTCGGGGCCGGCGACGAATACCCGTGTATGGTTGTTCGTCGGATCGAACAAGACGGCATCTTTCGGCACGAGCGTTGCGCCGCGATGCGTGTCGATGAGGATATTGCCACGAGCGAACATCTGAGGCCGCATTCGCTTGTCGCCCGGCAGGTCAATTCGGACCGTAAAGTTGCGCGCGGAAGAAGCGACGGGCAGCACCCGAGTCACGCGTCCTGAAAGTGGCCGCTTGGTTGTATCGGGAAGCGCATCCACCGTCACGGCGACCGAAAGGCCGACCTTGACCTCGGAATACTGGCTCTCCGGCAGGCTCGCCTGAAGATAGACTGTGCTCGGATTCACGATTCGCAGCACCGCGCCGCCGCTGCCAAGCTGCGAGCCGGGCTCGGCGCGCCGTTCCGCCACATAGCCGCTGATGGGCGTGGTGACCGTCGCGTAGGCGAGATTCTGGACTGCGACATCAACAGAGGCGCGCGCCTGGGCGGTCGCCGCTTTGGACGCCGCGATACCCGATTTCGCGGAAGATACGCCTGCCTGCGCGGAGCGGATGTTGGCCTTCGCCGTCTCGACAGAGACCTTCGCCGTCCGGACGTCCTGCTCTCGCAGGTTTACGTTCTCGCGGTCCGCCTGCGCCTTTGTCAGCGTTTCCCGGGCCTGCTGGACCATGAGGTCGGCCCTCCGTATGTCTTCGGGGCGCGCGCCTTCGCGGATAAGTGAGAGAGCGGCCTGCACGCTGTTGTACTGGGCCTGCGCCGAATCGAACGTGGCCTGCGCTTGATCGAGCTGACTCTGCGAAACGGCCTGATCCCGGAAGAGTGATTGGTAACGCTTGAGGTCCGAGCGCGCCTTGTCGTAGTTGGCCCTGGCGCCGGTCACGGCCTCTTCCGCTTGTTTTCGCTCCTGCTGCCGCGCGCCCTGCTTTACAATCGAGAGGTTCTCCTGCGCCGATTGAAGTCCCGCCTGCGCAGTATCGACCGATGACTGCGTGGTCCTCTTGGTCCATTCCACGGTCGTCTGCGCGTTCGTCACCGAGTTCTGAGCCTGCTTCAGCGCGTTCTGCGACTGTGTCAGCGCGTTCTGAGACTGCACGTAGAGCTGCTGCGCCTGTTGCTCCCGCGTAATGGCGGCCTGCACGTTCGCTTCCGCAGAGAGCCTCTGCGCGTTCAGATCGGCGGTGTCCATCATCGCGACCACCTGCCCCGCCGTTACAGGATCACCCTCATGCACCCGCACCTCGGCGATTCTTCCCGCCGCCTTCGTCCCAACCGTAACATCCTGGAGCGCGACCAGGCTTCCCGTAACATCCGCCGACTTCGTAATATTGCCCGTAGTGACCGGCGCGGCGGTCACCGCGGAGGCCGAGCTGACCGTCGCCCTGGCTCCGCCGCCGCCCGCGCCTGCCGCCCCACTCCCCCCGCCCGCCTCCGCCGTCTCGGGCTTCTTGCCGCACCCAGCCGCCGTTATTAGCATTACCGACAGCGCGAACAACGCGGCAATGGACCTCCGACAACCGACCGCCGACCCCCAACCGCCGACCGCTCTATCCTGACCACTGACTCCTGACCACTGACCACTGAATCGCATTATTTTCCTCCGGTATTGGGGGCGGGGAGGCCTACGCGGCCCGTACCATCGTACGAATAGCGTCCCGCCGCGCGGTCGAGCCGCGCTTTCGCGTTCTGTAGATCGTATTGCGCCGTAACCTGGTTGTTCTGAGCCTGCGTGAGCGCCGCCTGCGCGTCGCTGATCTCCAGGAGCGGCGATCCGCCCGGCACGGATGTCACGCCCGCTTTGAAGCGCACCTGCGCCAGCCGGAACTGCTCCTGAGCCTGGGCAAGCGCGGCATTCGAAACCGTGAGTCGATCCTGCGCTTCCGTGAGCGCGAGATAGGCTTGGCGCACCTCCAGGGCAATCGAATCCTGCGTTATCTGCTTATTAATTCGCGCTGTATCGACATCCGCATGGGCTTGCTGCTTTCGCGCCCTTGCCAAACCCTGATCGAAGAGCGGCAGGCTCACCGTCGCGACGGTAGCATAGCTCGTCTTCTTGGGCGCAAACCCGCCGGCATCGGGAGAGAAGTTGAAGTTGAACCCTACGCCGAGTGTGGGCAGGGAACTGCGCTCCGCCAGCTTCGCGCCCTTCTCCGCCGCGCGGATGTTGGCATCGGATTGCAGCAGCTCAGGCCGCTTGCCATATGCCTCGTTAACGAGTCCGTTGAAGTTCTGGTCCGCCTGCGTAGTCTCTTCCGCGGTCTCGACCGTATCCGTCGGCGTGTTCTGATCAAGTCCGAGGACGTTGTTCAGAGTCGCCGTCGTCAGGTTGACGCGATTCTTCGCCGCAATGAGGTTCAGCTGCGCGTTCGCCACATCCGTCTGGGCGCGGAGAACGTCGAATCGCGTCCCGGTCCCGGCGCGAAGGTTTGCTTCAGCAGTCGTTTGGCGGTCCTGAGTGTTCTTGAGCGCCTGGTCCGCCACGTCCACGAATGCGCGCGCCCGGAGAACGTCGAAATAGGAGTTCTTAGCATCGAGAACTACCTGGTTACGCGTTCGATTGAAATCAAGACGCGCCGCAATCTCCTGAAACTCGGTCTGCTGAACGGCGGTGCGAATCAGCCCCGAAATGTCCAGCGGCAGGTTCGCGCCAAGAGATACCTGCTTTTGATTCTGAACGACAATGGGGACTGCTTGCGGCTGCCCGTTTGCTCCGGGAAAAGTGATCGTCTGGCCCTCGTCCAGCCGCGTGAAGGTCGCCGAGGCGTTCGCCGAAGGCAGAAATCCCGCGCGCTGCTCGTTCACCCGGCCCCGCGCCCGTACCACGCTCTCCTCCACGATACGCAGGGAGTTGCTGTTGTTTACAGCAAGCTGTACCGCCTCCGCCAGCGTGACTTTCCGCGGTCCGGGCGACGCGGACGGCTGCGTGCGCGGCGTGATCCGCGTCTTCGCGTCGGACAGGTTCTTGAGAAGGATCTGAGCCTTTTTCGCGTCGAGCGGCGCGGCTGTCGTAATGTCGAGGTTCTGTCCGGGCGTCTGCGCCTCCGCGGCGCTCATAGCGCCGATAATGCCCAAAGTGGCGGCAAGCGCAGGCGCGGAGCGCAACGAGAATAGCAAAGTTCTCCGTGTCATCCGGGTTATTTGGTTAATCGGACGAATTGGAAGGCGGCGGGTCATCCGCGGTCTCCTCTCTGGATCGGCTGTAGGCTTGTACATAAAGTTTGTGAAATAATTCTCAATGTCTCTTCGCGATCATACCCTTGCATCCTGAGAGAGTCAATAGAGAGTTGATGGGAATGCTTCGAACTTCTGGGAATTTAATGAAACTCATTTCCGGGACTTAACGGAAGTATCAGGCGGTAATTCCCATGAGAATGATCTCAACTCCATTTTCGACCAGTCCGGAGACCTTGCGATCCCATTCCTCGTCCTCGGAACGACCCCATATGAGAAAGAGGCTCTGCGCGCAGCCGAGCAGCAGTCCGGCGGCCATGCCCACTTCCGCCCCGGCGCGTATCTCGCCCGCCTTCTGGCGCGAGAATAGGAAGTCGTCGATGAGCTTCGAAGAGGCCTCGATTCGCTTGAGGTGCTCGGCGGCCATCTCACTGTTGCGCTGCATCTCGGCCACGCACATCCGCACGGTCGGCCCGTTCGTTCTCAACGTTTCGAGAAAATCGCGAACCATATCGCGAAGCACGTCTGCAAGAGGGACTCCGTCCGCACCCGCGAGAATGCGCTCCAGGTGCGCGTGCCAGGAGCGCTCCTTCCAGCAGGAGTGCATAAGCTGCTCTTTACTCTCGAAATAGTGGTAGAGCAACCCTTCCGTAACACCGACCTCGCGCGCTATATCGCGAATAGATGCTCCAGCGTAGCCCTTTTCCGAAAATATGCGAAGCGCCGCCTCAAGAATCTGTTCCCTGCGCTCCTCGGCATGCTGCCGCCGGGGGACTGTGGCCAAAGACATGTAAGACCTCAATTCCAAACTATCATGTTAATTAAACGTTCATTCAACAACTGGAATATTATACATGCCGACGAACCGATCTGTTTCACGGTTTCAAAAAGATTTTTTGCATACACATTCGCAAAGACTCGCCCAACGACCCAACGACCCATAGACCCAACAACCCATCAATCGCCTCCGAGAGGGGAGAAGCGGAGCCAAACAGGCAGATTCATTCAGTTCATCAGAGCGATTCGCTTTCACATTTGCTCCCCCTCCCGTTCCGGGAGGGGGCCGGGGGGTGGGCGTCTTCCAAATCGATCTCACCAAGACTGAACAGACCCCCAAGCTCCACGAACCTTGACGCTTTTGAGCATTATCGACTATACTTAGCGCAAGTTTTCACAGTCAGCCCCTGTCCGCTAAATGCGTGTTTACGCTCAATTCAATGACTCAATAAACGCAGACATCACGGTGCCAAGCGCTGCACGGTGTCGTTGCAGACTGATACGAGAACCATATGCGCGATATCCTAAAACTACTGGAGCAGGACGCGCGCGCCACCCCGGCCCGGATCGCGGCGCTAACCGGCCGCGACGAGCAGCAGGTTGCACGACAAATCGAAGCATGGGAAAAGATCGGCGTGATTCGCCGCTATAAAACCGTGATCGATTGGGAGCGCTTCGGCGACGAACGCGTGTTCGCATTTATCGATGTTTCAGTAACGCCGGAGCGGGGCGCAGGCTTCGACGATATTGCGAAAAGAATCTACCGTTACCCGGAAGTGCGCTCCGTCGCCCTGGTGTCCGGCGGGCACGACCTGCGAATCATTGTCGAGGGCTCGGGCATCAAGGAGATTGCCGACTTCGTTGCGGAGAAGCTGGCTACCCTTGAGAGAGTCAACTCCACTGATACGCATTTTTTGTTGAAGAAGTACAAGGAAGACGGTGACGTGTTCGCCGAGGCGGATGCGGACCAGCGCCTGATGGTAGCGCCGTGAACACGCTCTTATGAAACCTCTCAATCAGGTGGTCACCGCGACGCCACCGTCCGGCATCCGCCGATTCTTCGATATTGCCACGCAAATGGAGGACGTAATCTCTCTCGGCGTGGGAGAGCCGGATTTCGTCACCCCCTGGCGGATTCGCGAGGCTGCCATTTATGCCATCGAGCGCGGCCAGACCACATACACCTCAAACGCCGGGATCATGCCGCTTCGGGAACAGATAGGCGCGCACATCTTTGGCCGGTATGGCGTCCGCTACGACCCCGTGCACGAGATCATAGTTACGGTTGGCGTATCCGAAGGACTGGACCTGGCGCTGCGCGCCCTGCTGAATCCGGGCGACGAAGTGCTTTTCGTCGAGCCGTGCTACGTCTCCTACCATCCCTGCATTCGATTTGCGGGCGGCATTCCCGTACCTATTCCATCCTACGGCGGCGACGGTTTCCGCGTGCGCATCGAGGAGATCGAATCGCGCATAACACCTCGCACAAAGGCGATTCTCCTCTGCTATCCGAGCAACCCCACCGGGGCCACGCAAACTCGGGCCGATCTTCAGGCGCTCGTCGACGTAGCCGTGAAACATGATCTCTACATCCTTTCCGACGAAATTTACGACCGCCTGACTTACACGGGCGAGCATACGTGCGTGTCATCACTGGAGGGGGCTCGCGAGCGCACCGTTCTGTTCAACGGCTTCTCCAAAGCATACTCGATGACCGGCTGGCGGGTTGGCTATGCCTGCGCACCCCGTCCCATCACCCAGGCGATGCTCAAGATTCACCAATATTCGATGCTTTGCGCCTCGCACGTATCGCAGGCGGCGGCCCTGGAAGCCCTGCTCCACGCGGAGAATGACGTGCAGGAGATGGTGGCGGAATATGACCAGCGCAGGCGGATATTCGTACGGGGCCTCAACGCCATTGGGCTGGACTGCTATGAGCCGAACGGCGCCTTCTACGCGTTTCCAAGCATCGCGCGCTCAGGGCTGAAATCCGAGGAGTTCGCGGAGCGACTGCTGATGGAGGAGCACGTGGCGGTGGTGCCCGGGAACGCCTTCGGAGCGTCCGGCGAAGGGTATGTCCGCTGTTCCTACGCGACCGGCATCTCCCAGCTCGAAGAGGCGCTAGCGCGTATCGAGCGATTCCTGAAACGGCAGGAATCATCCCATGGCCGGAACAGCCGGCTAAGTCTCCCTGCGACAGCGGCCGGTGCGGCAGTCGCCTCGGTCGCGGCAGTCGCGGCAGTCGCGGCCCAGGGGGCGAAGGCTTGAAAAGGAGAAGGGAGGAAGGGAGGAAGGGAAGAAGGGAAGATATAGCCCTGTTCCCAGCGACACTGTTCTTTCTCCTTGTCTCCTTGTCACCCGGTCTCCTTGTGTCCTCCGCGAGGGCGGACCGGCTGGTGCTTGCGCCCCGCGCGCTGATAACCGTGCCTGATTCGGCAAAGATTGAGTTCGCGGCCAACTTTGCGCATCCGAGCGGTAATATCGGATGGCTGTCCGTCGGCCTCCCCGATTCTCTGAACGGATTCGAGATTGAAGCGGAGCGATTCGAGCTGGGCGGGCGGCGGCGCGAGACAGGCAGCATTCAGTATTCGTTTACCGGAAACGCCTTCACGGACCTGGCGCCGGCTCTGGCCGTCGGCATCCGAGACGTAGCGAATCGCGGGCGGGAAGGCCGCGCGCTGTTTGCCGCCGCCACGAAATCTATTCGCTTGAGCCAGCGCCAAGAGTCGCTCGTACGCGAATTAAAGTTGGACGCTGGGTATGGAACCAGCCATATGGGCGGCCCGTATATCGGCATTCAGGGGAGGTTCCCGCTCGGCTTTACCGCAAGCGCCGAGTACCTCGCGCGTCGATTCAATGCGTCCATCGCCCTGACGGTTATCAAGCATCTCGATCTCAAGGCATACATGCTGAACGGGCATGCATTTTATGGAGCCAGTTTTCTTATAGTAAAATAGACCGTTTCCAAAAATTCCCGCGGCGAGCGCGGACATTTACATTGTGCGTAATATCTACGGCATCCAGTGTCACGGGCCGCCCGCCCAAGGCAGTTGAACCGTTTATCTCAGTTTGGTCATTTATTAACGGATACTATGGCAACGAACGATAATCGTCGAGTCGCGTTAATCAAAAGCGTGGCGACTAAGAACCGCTTCTATGCGCTGGTCACGGCTGAGTCCGGCATTCGTAACGCAGATACCGTGGAACGGATACCCGACGATCTATTGCTTGGAATAGCCTATCCATGCCTTGAAGACGGGCTCAACGATTTCGCGGTTATCCGAACAACCTTTGAGACCCTGGACTATTTTCCGGATGACGACGCCATGCGTGACGAGCTCATGGAGATCGTCGATGAGGCTCGGGGCAGCCTGATTCGCAGGTTATCGGAGCTGAGCGAGCGAATATCGGAACGGAAAGCCCACTTTCTTGGAACGGACCTTGAAGAATTTAAGTCCTACGCCCTCGATATCGTGAATCGCGGGTATCCACGCCGGAACCTGGACAGCATGATGAAACTCAATGTCTTCGGGTCCGTAGCGGAAGCAGAGGGACACGCCGACGGCAGCGAGCCGCTCTATCGTTATGAATTCCGGCAGGGCGCGGATGCCTCGACCTTCGGCCGAATGCCCGCGCGCGACTTTGTGGCGCGGCTATTCGTCGACGTACTGGACAGCGTAACGGACGACGCGAACTACGAGAGTCGTTACACTTTCGACCGGAACGTTTTTCAGAAGTTTATCGCTCTCATGTTTGTGAACTATGCCACAACGGACCCCATTTTTTACGGAACCAACCGGGCGGACTATGGCGTATCGGATGAGAAAGACATGGAAGCGACTCCGCTTTATGTGGCGGTCGCAAGAGAGATTCGACAAATCGAGGCCGAGCTTTCCGGTAACACGTTCGGCGGTGCAGGGATAACGCAGGACGAGAAGGAACTTCCCGTCAGGGAAGCGCGTGGGGCGGACCGGCCTGTACTTGAGCTTCCGGGGACGCTGATCAATGAGGACGTGCTGCTTGGCCCCATCGCCAATATATGCGCCGCCGCACAGCGGCTCTGCAAGACAAGCGACCGTGAGACCGCCGCGTTTGCACGCCTCATTTTGTCGGACGCGTCGCGGCTCGTTAAGGAACTGAAGGGCCTTAACATCGTCTCGCCGTTCGCCTACGACCCTGGGGCGGACAGCCGCACCGACGATTGCGGAACCGGCTAGCGTCGCAGGGTTGGCGTGCGGTCTTTCCAAAACGCCTCCGCATGCACTTGCTTCCTAACCGCAAATCCTCGCAAGCCCCGCGCTCGCACGATAGCCAGACCCAGAGTGAGAACAACAAGAAATTCAAACGCAAGGATATTGAACGCCAAGGTGGAAAAGCGCTTTTATAACTCAATAGCGGCCAGCCCATTTGCCGTCGCTCACGAGCGTCAGCCGGTTAGGCCCAGTGTATCCGACGAGCAGATCGAGGATGCGCTGGCTGGCGCGCGCGACTGGCTGCTGGCTCAGCAAAACCCGGACGGGCACTGGGTTGGCGAGCTGGAGGGAGACACGATTCTGGAAACGGAATACGTGCTGCTCTTCCAGTTCCTCGGAAACCCGGACCAGGCCAAAATGCGCAAGCTGTGCAACTACGTGACGCGCCACTGGCAGAACGATGACGGCGGATTCCCCATTTACCCCGGCGGTCCAAGCGACGTAAGCGCGTCGGTCAAGGTCTATTTCGCCTGCAAGCTGGCCGGGCACAAACCCGACGAGCCGCTCATGCAGCGTATGCGGAGATGTATCCTCGACCTGGGCGGAGTTACGAAGTGCAACACCTTCACCAAGCTCTACCTCTCCATTTTCGGCCAGTACGATTGGGAGGGAGTCCCCACGATTCCCCCGGAAGTCTTCTTCGTCCCGGACTGGTTCTACTTCAACATTTATGAAATGTCCTCGTGGTCGCGCGCCATCCTCGTGCCGCTCGGACTCATCAACCATACTCGCCCCCACAGGCCGATACCGGAAGGCGCGGAGATCGACGAGCTGTTCGTGGGCGGCCGCTATGGCAAGCACCTTCGCCTGCCGTGGGATGCGAAGAAGGTCTCGTGGAGGAACGCGTTCCTCGTCGCGGACCGCGCGCTCAAGGTCTATGACAAGAGCAAGGTCAAGCCGCTCCGCGCGAAGGCCATTGCCGAGGCGGAGAAGTGGCTTCTGAAGCGGCAGCGCGGCAGCGGCGGATTGGGCGCAATCTTTCCGGCGATGACTCATGCCGTCATGGCCTACAACTGTTTGGGATACGCTGACGATCATCCCGCGATTCAGCACGAGCTGCGCCATCTCGCAACCTTTGAAATTGAAGATGGAGACGAGATCAGGATGCAACCCTGTCTCTCTCCGGTTTGGGATACAGCGCTTTCGCTCAACGCTGTGCTGGACAGCGGCGTGCCGCACGATCACCCGTCGATCCGCAAAGCGGTGGATTGGCTGCTGGAAAAGCAGGTTTCCTCGCGAGGTGATTGGTGCGTAAAGTGCCCGGGCGTTGAACCGGGCGGCTGGTTCTTCGAATATGAGAACGAGTTCTACCCGGACGTGGACGACACGGTCATGGTCCTGATGGGCCTCTACAAGGCGGCCTGCCCATATGGAGAGCACTGGACAACCGCCGGGCCGCGAGTGCGCGACGCGATGCGGCGCGGACTTGACTGGGTCTTCGCCATGCAAAACAAGGACGGCGGGTGGGCCTCGTTCGACAAAGATAACGTCAAGGTTATCTTCCAGGAGATTCCCTTCGCGGACCATAACGCGATGCTGGACCGGGCAACGGCGGACATTACGGCGCGCACTCTCGAGATGCTCAGCTTCTTCGACGTGGGCCGCGACGACCCGCGCGTGCAGAAGGCGCTGGACTTCCTCCGCAAAGAGCAGGAGCCGGACGGCTCGTGGTTTGGCCGCTGGGGCGTGAACTATATCTACGGAACCTGGCAGACGCTGCGCGGCTTTGCGCGAATCGGCGAGGACGTTCGCGGCCCCATGTGCCGCCGCGCCGCGAATTGGCTTCGAAGCGTTCAGAACGACGACGGCGGCTGGGGAGAGACCTGCCGTTCCTACGACGATGTCAGCCTGAAAGCGAAGGGACCGAGTACGGCATCACAGACGGCGTGGGCGTTGATGGGCCTCCTAAATACGGGTGATACGCATGGCGCGGAGGTGCGGCACGGATTGGAGCACCTCGTTCGCACGCAGCGCACGGACGGCACCTGGAACGAGAAATGGTTTACCGGGACCGGATTCCCCAGGGTCTTCTATCTGCGCTACCATCTTTACTGTCACTACTTCCCGTTGTGGGCGATGAGTCAGTACGTAACGTTTACCACAGGCCGCAAGCCGCGCTTTCGGGAGTTGGACGAGTTGGTAGACTGAGATTCGACAACAGCTTTTATGAGCGATTCGAACCTCGAAAACAACGATCTGATCAGCGCGATAGTCTGTACGCGCAACCGTGGGGATAGAGTCGTAGAGACTGTTAAATCCATCCTGGCATCCAACCACCTCAACTTTGAGATAGTCGTTATAGATCAGAGTGTAAGCGGCGATACCGAGCAGGCGATCTCCTTGTTGCGCGACGACAACCGGCTTCGGTATATTCGAAGCGCTAGCGAGGGACTAGGACGCGCGCGCAATATCGGACTGGCGGAGGCTGCCGGAGAGGTCTGTTGCTTTACCGATGACGATTGTACTGTCCCGCCGAATTGGCTTACGGTGATGGGATGCGTGTTCGATCTCGATCTCAGAGTAGCAGTAGCTTTTTGTAACGTGGATGCGGGGCCTTACGATCCGGAGAAGGGATTCATTCCCGTCTATCAGCGTACCGATAGCCGCCTATTTACATCAATTCGCCAGAAGAGGTTCGCGCGGGGTATCGGCGCAGGATTGGCGGTGCGACGATCTCTCGTAGGTTCGATGGGTGGTTTCGACGAGATGCTCGGTGCCGGCGGCCGCTTTCCGTCGTGCGAAGATGGCGATATCGCAGTTCGCGCACTTATTATGGGGCATCATCTTTTCGAGACTCACGAAGTATCTGTAACACACTTCGGATTCCGTACCTGGCAACAGGGTCGCGAGCTGGGTCGCCGAGATTGGGTTGGCGTCGGCGCGGCATATATCAAGCCGTTAAAATGTGGGCACTGGGGGTTTCTTCAAGTTCCCGCATATGAGTTTTGGGCGTGGGCGGTGCTTCCGCCACTGAAGCAAGTGTTAAAGCTCCGAAAACCCTCGGGCCTTGGCCGGGCAGCCAGCTTTCTGCGGGGAGTTATCGGCGGATGGCGAACCCCCGTCGATCCCAAGACACTGCTGTTCTTACCGCAAAGATAGGTCAAGGGCTTTACAATTTGATAGTGCGGCTGCCAGATATGACGGTTAGACGCAATTGTATGACATGTATGAGAGGACTTGAATCATGAGATTTCCTATAGGCTTTACCATGGCGCAGGCCAAGCACCGTTCGAAGATGACCAGGCAGGGGTTGAAGCGGTATCCGACGGTGCTGATGCTGGAGCCACTCTATACCTGCAACCTCGCCTGCATCGGCTGCTCGGTAGAGCGGCATACGGGCAAGCTTAAAGATCGCATGGATCTCGACCAGTGCTTCAAGGCAGTCGAGGACTGCGGCGCGCCCATCGTGAATCTTTGCGGCGGCGAGCCGACCCTCTATCCGGAGCTTCCGCAGCTTGTTCAGGGGCTGATCGACCGGGGCAAGTATATTCTCTGCTGTACCAACGCGCTCAAGCTCGACACCAAAGTCTTCGACTTGATTCCCCCGAGCGACCATTTCTTCCTCATGATTCATCTGGACGGAATGCGCAAGACCCATGATTATGTCTGCAATAAAGAGGGCGTGTTCGATAAGGCGGTGCAGATGATCAAAGAGGCGAAAAAGCGCGGCTACTACGTCTTCGTCAACACTACCGTCTTCAAGGAGACCGCCGTCGAAGAAGTGGAAGAGATGTGCCAGATGGTGGAGCGATTGAAGGCGGACGGCATCCTGGTCTCGCCCGGCTACGAGTACGAGAGCGTGGAGCAGGACGTCTTTCTCACCAAGGACCAAATTCACGAGAAGTTCGGCAAGATTCGAGAGTTCTCCCACAAATACAAGATCAATGCTACCCCCTACTTCCTGGAGTTTGCCGCCGGCCTTCGGGAGCTTCCCTGTGCGCCGTGGTCCACAGTCAACTACACGCCGAAGGGCTGGAAAGCGCCCTGCTATCTCATCGACGGCGAGGGGTACCACGCCGATTGGACCGACTTCTGGGAAAAGACCAACTGGGAGTATTGGGAGAGCCGCCTGGATCGCCGCTGCCAGAACTGCAAGATGCACAGTGGATTCGAGCACAGTGCGGTGGAAGAGGCGATGAAGAGCTTCAAGGGGAAGATTCAGCTCGCCGCCTGGTCGCTGTCCAAATAGGACCTTGCGTGTTTTAGTCACCGGGGGAACCGGATTCGTCGGGAGCCACGTCGCCCGCCTGCTTGTAGAGCGCGGAGATTCGGTCAGGGCGCTGATCCGGCGCACGAGCAGGATCGACAATCTGGCGGCCCTGGACTGCGAGCCGGTCTATGGCGATTTGCAGGACGCCGAATCGCTGCGACAGGCGGCAAAGGGATGCGGGTGCGTTTTCCATGTCGCTGCCGACTACCGTTTGTGGTCGCGCGACCCGCGGGAGCTGTACCGAAGCAACGTCGAAGGCACGCTCAACCTGCTGCGCGCGGCGAAAGAGGCCGATGTCAAGCGGGTGGTCTATACCAGCACGGTCGGCGCTCTCGGCATACCGAAAGACGGAACTCCCGGCACAGAAGAGACCCCCGTTTCGCTGGACGATATGGTTGGGCACTACAAGCGCAGCAAGTTCCTCGCCGAAAAGGAAGCCAAGCGCTTCGCCCATGAGGAAAATCTTCCGCTGGTCATCGTGAATCCCAGCACCCCTGTCGGCGAGAACGACATCAAGCCCACGCCGACCGGCAAGATCGTGGTTGATTTCCTGAATCGCAGGATGCCCGCGTTCATTCAGACCGGCCTCAACCTCATCGACGTGCGCGATGTCGCCGCGGGACATCTGCTGGCAGCCGATAAGGGCGTGCCCGGCGAGCGATACATCCTGGGCAGCGAGAATGTAACGCTGAAGGGAATTCTTGACCTTCTCGCGGAGATTACCAGCCTGCCCGCGCCCCGCAGACAGATTCCTTTTGCAATAGCACTCTCCGTGGCGCAGCTAGATACACTAATATTTGGTACAATACTGCGACAAGAGCCGCATTTTCCACTCGAAGGCGTGAAGATGGCGCGCAAGCACATGTACTTCGATCCGGCAAAGGCGATCCGAGAGTTGGGACTGCCGCAGTCTCCGGTGAAAGACGCCCTCGCCCGCGCGGTAGAATGGTTTCGCGCAAACGGGTATGTGAAGGTCTGACGTCGGCCGGCGGTCAATAGACTTCTTGCACAGGTGTGTCCTTTTCGTCCGGCAGGACGACCGGCCGCAGGCCCTGCAGCCACAAATCCATAGTCACTCAGTGCCTCGCTCGCAGACGCAGTCAGACACTGGACAATCTTAGGAGACGGGTTTTGACTACACAGGTGAAATCGAAAACGCAGGCAACGACGCGGCGCAAGGTAACCCTGGCAAAAGAGGTCGGATTCTGCTTCGGCGTGAAGCGGGCCATCAACCTCACCAAGCAGGCTCTGTCCGAGCGCAGCCAGGTTTTCATCCTCGGCGACCTCGTGCACAACAAGCGCGTGACCGACGAGCTGGAGTCCAAGGGGCTTCATAAGGTCGACGATTACACGACCCAGAATGCCGGCACAATGGTTATCCGCGCTCACGGACTGCCCAAGTCCCGTATCCAGGAGGCGCGGGACCGAGGCCTGGAGATCGTGGACGCCACCTGCCCGATTGTACTGCGCGCCCAGGAGGCAGCTCAGACACTGGAGAAGCGCGGCTGCCAGGTGGTTATTATTGGCGACCAGCATCACGCAGAGATCAAGGGCATCCTCGGCACGCTGGAGAACCCCGCCCTCGTCGTTGACAGCGTGGAGGAGCTCCGCGAGGCAAAGGCAAGCCACAAGCTGCTGCGCAAGGTCGGCGTCATTTTTCAGACAACTCACGCGCTGGAGCTCTGCCGCGAGATTATGAACGAGTTGGTCTTCATGTGTAAAGAGGTCCAGATCATCAACACGATCTGCCGCCCGGTGCAGAATCGGCAGGATGACGCTCTCGATCTGGCGGAGAAGGTGGACCTGATGCTCGTGGTGGGCAGCCGCACCAGCGCCAACACGATGGAGTTGGCCGCCCTGTGCCGCCACCACAATCCGTTTACGTTGCATATTCAGAACGCCGACGAGCTTCTGACCGAGGACTTCGACTGGGCCGCGCACATTGGAATCGCGTCCGGCCTCTCAACCCCTGAGGATTTGGTTGAGGGAGTGCGCGCGAAAGTTACCGGCTACGATGGTCCGCTCCAGCTGGAACACCGCCCGCACGAATCGCGCTACGTCATCGCGGGCCACGCGACCCACTAACATTTTAACCGCGGAGACGCGAAGATACGACGAAGGGCAAACGGCGATTCAACCACGGGGAGCACGGGGAACGTCAGGGATTTTGCCTTCATTTGTGCAAATCTATGTCAATCTGTGGATCAGACTCTTGTCGTTCTTCGTGGTCTTCGCGCCTTCGCGGTGAATAACAGCCTGTGATCGGGATACTGACAGCAGTTCGGGAAGAGCTAAACCCCATACTTAAAAAAATGCCGTCGGTCGAGACTGAATCGACCGGCGGCCTTCTGTTTTACCGGGGCGAAATCGCGGGCAGGGCCGTTGTCGTGGCGCGGTCGGGGATGGGTAGAGTTCGAACGCTGCAGACTGTCGGGCAGATGCTGGGCCGATATTCTCCGCGAACGCTCCTTATTTGCGGATTCGCGGGAGGTCTCTCCGAAACGCAGGCGCCGGGCGACATTGTTGTCACGGGTAGTCTTCGGGACGCCGCGCCCCTCGACACTCGTCCAACCGCGCAGCCCGATCCCGCGCTCGTCGCCAAAACCGAAACAGTTCATGTTGCCGGGGTGACGTGTCGTATCTGCGGTCTGCTCACTTACCCCAGCATTGCCCAGTCTGCTCGACACAAGCGTGAAATTGCGACGCTGTACCCAGGCTCGCTCGCAATGGACATGGAGACGGCGGGGGCGGCAGGCGTGGCAGCCGAGGCGGGTACGCCCTGGATCGGAATCCGGGCGATATCGGACGGTATCAATGACGACCTGCCGCTTGACTTTTCCGGCATGATAAACGATGAAACGGGGGAAGTGTCGGTCGGCAGAATCGTATTGGCGGCGCTGCTCCATCCGTGGAAAATCCCGGATCTCGCTCGGCTTGGCGGCCGCGCGGGTCTTGCGGCAAGGAATCTCGCCTCTTTCGTCGAATCGTATGTTATTGCGATAGAATAAGTGGCTCAATTGGAAAGTTTGCCTGTCGCAATTCGCCGGTCAATTCGCCGCATGAGGACTTCGACGTGCCTTTCGCCGAAACATACCGGGCAGCCCGAGAGATCGATTCGGAAGTCGAAGCGATTATCGAGGCGTTCGAAACAGGATGGAAGCGCCGGGCCGCGAGCCAGAAGCTCGAAGAGCGTCGTGTCGACATGCTGCTTCCACTTCTCAATGCAGTTCAGGACTGCTGGGTGGATTGCCTGAACGAAGAGCGGCGTTATCATCGGCACTCCTTTCGCGAGAATCTCGGCAGCATCGGCTTGTGGGCGTTCATCGCGCTGGTAGGCTGCGCTCCCCTCAGCGCGCTCCTGATGTACCTGGTTTTCATGGGTGGCGCCACCTACAAGCTATACGCGCTCGGCGCAATTGCCGCCATAGTCTGCGGAGCATGGTTTCTTGCTCCGCGCATACCACCATGGAACGTGCGGGACCGGCGGGCGCGAGCGGTAACGCTTGCCGCCGAGCATCTGCTGGAACATGTGCGCGCCAATGATGCGGCCCGTCTTACCGAACTCCATTACGCCGCTCTCTCGCAGAGTTTGGACGGCTGCACGAACACTCGATCCATTACCTACAGCCTCGCGCTCTCGCAGGCGATATTGGCCGCGCTCGAACAGGTCGGGGACGGACGCTACGTTCGCCCCGTGGAACGCATTGCGCATCGCGAGCGCGGGCAGCTCCGCCAGGCGGCGATGTCATGCCTTCCCGCACTGCGGTTACGCTTCGAAAAGGATGCTGCGATCCGCGCGTTGCTGCGGCCCAGCCGCCCCGACGTTGCCGGTGACGTGTCGCTGCTTCGGCCCGCAAAAGAGCGGGGAGCCCAGCCGGACCAGCTTCTACGGCCCTCCGAAGCCATCGAGAATAGAGCTGCGTGAATCCTTGTGAATCCTCCTTCAGTCCCCTTGCTTACACTTATGCCGTTTATTCTCATAACCGTCATAACCGTTGCGGCGGCGCAGGCGGGACCATCATTGTCCCTCGATGAGGCAGTCCGCACGGCGCTGTCGCAAAGCCCGCGCCTCAGGGCCGCCCGGTTCGAGGCGCAGGCAGTCCAGGCACAGACCGACCGCGACAAGCCCGTCGCCGTCCCCACCATCACCACGACTGCGGAAGCGCGATTGCAGGGACCGCGCGTCACCTTTCCCCGCCTGGGCGCGGGCGATGACACCGTAATCCCCGAGCGATTCGGGCGCGTGGAGCTGAGCGTGGAACAGATTCTCTACCGGGCGGGGCTGGGGGCGGCTAAAGAGAGATATGGAGCGCAGACTCGCGCCAACGGCTTGGAGGTGAGCCGGCAGGAGAACGACCTGATTCTCGAGGTCCGCCGCGCCTACTTTCAATTTCTGGCAGCGGAGACGATGGCGGAAGTGGCGCGAAACGGCGTCGATTTGGCGCGCAAACATCTCGATTTGACGCGCACGATGCTGGAGGCAGGCTCATCCTCCGAGCGCGACGTGAAGGCGTCTGACGCCGATTTGGCCGAGGCCGAGCAGGGCGCCGTGAAGGCAGAAAACGGCGTCGCTCTTGCCCGCGCCAACCTGAATCGCATTCTCGGGCGAGACCCCGCGACGCCCTTCACTGCCTCCACTTCCTCCGCCCTACCCGCTCCGCCGGAAAGCCCTGAACCCGGAATCGCTCTCGCTCTAAAGCAGCGACCTGAGCTGAAGGCGCTGGAGGAAGGCATTAAGGGAGCGAAGGCGGGGGGCGTTCTCGCCGGCATGCAGAACCTTCCAATACTTTCGGGCCGCGCGGTCGCCGCGGCGCAGACCCCTACCGCCTTCACTAGCTCGCGCTATTACGCCGCGGGTCTGGTGGTAACGTGGAATCCCTTCGACACAGCGAGATCACGGGCGGACGCGAGAGAGGCGAAGGCGCGCGCAGGGCAGCTCAAGGCGCAGCTTGAAGAGGCCCGGCTAGGCATCCGCGTGGAGGTTGAGAAGGCGTGGCGCAACATGCGCGAGGCGGCCGCGCGAATCGAAACTTCCGGCAGACAGGTCGCATCGGCGCAATCTGCGCTGGACATCTCCGAGCTGCGCTATCAAGCGCGCGCCGCCACCCAACTGGAAGTGAGCGGCGCGCTCTTCATCGTGATCAAGGCGCGCGGCAACCGCGCTCAAGCACAGTTCGACATTCAGGCGGCAGCCGCCGACTATGCCCATGCTACGGGCAGCAACGGCGCGGACATGAAATGAACCTGAACCGAATCATTGCGGCTCTTGCGCTCGTGGGCATACTTGCCTGGGCGGTCTACTACAACGCCCGGGAGCGAAACGCGCCTATCAATCCGCGCCGCGTTCCCGTTTCCACGGCAGATGCTTCGCAGGGCGCTCCGTTTGTAACCCCGCCTGCCGAGCGAGAGGTCCAACCGCAGTCTATTGCCGTGACAGGCGTCTTGCGGGCAGATCGAAAGGCCGCGATAAGCGCTAAGATGCCTTCCCGCGTGTCGGCCATCCTCGTGCGGGATGGCGAATCGGTGCGCGCGGGCCAGCCTCTGGTGCGCCTCGATCTGGGAGACACGACAGCTCAAGCCGATTCCGCGAAGGCCGGCGTCGAAGCGGCCATGGCGCAGTATCGGAAGGCGCTGGACGGCAAGCGCGCCCGTGCCGTGGAGATGGATTCGCAGATTTCCCAGGCGGAGGGCGGTCTCAGGACGGCTCTGGCAAAGCAACGGCAAGCGGAGCTCTCCATCCGACTAAGCGATAGCTCGGCCACTTCCGACGCGGAGCGGGCGCAGGCTGCGGTACGGCAGGCGGAATCCGGTGTTCGGCAAGCGGAAACGGTCGATAAACAGGCGGAGAGCACGTTGAAGCGCATGCAGTTTCTCTACTCGCATGGCGGAATTGCGCGGGTCGACATGGAGGGAGCGGAGGCGCAGGCAGGCATAGCGCGGGCGCAGCGGGATTCGGCGATTGCCGCGCTGGATCAGGCTCGCGCGGCAGCGAAACCCGCCGTGGAATCGGCTCCTCTTCGCCGCCAGGTGAGCGAAGCCGATATTGAGGCGGCTCGCGCGGGCGTTCGGCAGGGGCAGGATGGCGTGAAAAACGCGTTCAGGGCAAAAACGGAGACGCTTCGAGTCACGGATAGGGACATCGAAGCGGCGAAAGCCCAGTTGGACCAGGCAAAAGCCGGCAGGCGACAGGCGGCATCGCAGATCGGAAACGGCACGCTGACCGCGCCGTTCGCGGGCATAGTATCCGACGTGGCAATTCATGCCGGGGAGACCGCACAGCCAGCGCAGCCGCTAATGAGCGTAGTCTCCCTCGATTCCATCTATCTCGAGGCCGCCGTGCCTGCCCGCTATGCAATGTCAATTCGTCCCGGTCTTGCCGCCGGCGTCCGATTGGATACGGCCCTGAATCGCGCGCTGCACGGCGTGGTTTCCGAGATACTGCCGGTCGCCGACGATGGACGGTCGATTCCTCTTAAGATCCGGCTAACGAATGGCGGCTCCGCGCTGCGCCCAGGCATAAACGCCCGCGCGGATATTGCGCTCAACCAAAACGCACATAATCACTGACGGTTGGCCGCATGAGTATTGTATGAAGCAGCTTAACTACGGGAAAAAGGGGAGAAAGGCGAACAGATGAGACCATCTCTGCGGGTGACAGCCTGTGCTGTCGTGCTGGGCTGTGGTTCCACGGCGCTTTCCTGCCGGGCGGCCGAGCCCGCCGACATCGCCCGGATGGTCCGCGACATAGACGCGGCCAACATAGAGCGCACGATTCGCAAACTGGCTTCGTTCGGGACTCGCAACACCCTCTCGTCTCAAACAGACCCGGCGCGGGGCATCGGGGCGGCGCGCGACTGGCTCTACGCTGAGTTTCAGAAGATCGCGCGGGAGTCCAGCGGGCGGCTGAAGGTTGAGCTGCAATCGTTCGAGCAGGGCGTGAGTCCCCGCATACCCAAGCCTACCAGGCTGACTAACGTTATCGCCATGCTGCGAGGGGAGAGATACACTCCTGAACAGCGCATCTACATCGTGAGCGGCCACTACGATTCGATGCCCTCCCGCCCCACCGATCCCAATTCCGATGCTCCCGGTGCAAACGACGACGCTTCCGGCGCCGCCGCCGTGCTGGAGCTTGCGCGCGTAATGTCCGAATATCGATTCGACGCGCCCATCGTCTTCATAGCGGTGGCGGGCGAGGAGCAGGGACTACTCGGCTCGGCGTACGCGGCGGAACAGGCGAAAAAGAACGGCTGGCGGGTGCAGGCGATGTTCACGAACGACATCATCGGCAACACTCACGGCGGCAACAACATCTTCGACGACAAGAGCGTGCGCGTCTTTTCGGAGGGAGTCCCCACGGATGAGACGCCCGCGCAGGCGGCGATTCGAAGAAGCGTCGGCGGTGAGAACGACGGGCCGTCGCGGCAGCTTGCGCGATATATAAAGGAGGCGGGCGACCGCTACGTACGCGGAATCAAGGTGCAGCTCATCTACCGGCGGGACCGGTACAGCCGGGGCGGCGACCACATCCCCTTTCTGGAGCGCGGGTTTCCGGCGGTCCGGTTCACCGAGCCGAACGAGGACTATCGCCATCAGCACCAGGACGTGCGAAATGTGGATGGAGTACAGTACGGCGACCTGCCGGAATTCGTCGATTTCCCCTACGTGGCGCAAGTAACGCGAATCAATGCCGCCGCGCTTTGCCTGCTCGGCTCCGCTCCGGACTCGCCGCGAAATGCCACGCTCTCATCACGCCTCTCCTACGATACGACGCTCGCGTGGGCCGCGAACACCGAGCCGGACCTTGCGGGCTATGAGATAGTATGGCGGCCCACCGATTCATCGCTCTGGACGAACGCGCGCTTCGTGGGCAAGGTGACAACCTTTACGGTGAACGGGCTCTCGAAGGACAATTATCTGTTCGGCATTCGAGCGCTGGACAGGTCCGGACGTAAGAGTCCCGTCAGCTATCCGAAACCGGGACGGTGAGATGTTGGGTCGCTGGCCCCCGGGCCCCCCATCCTGGGGGAGACGCCCCCCGGCTCCCAATCCTGGGGGAGACGGCATCGGTCGATGGGGTTCTGACTTCCGTCTTCCGACTTCCGACTTCCCTCTTCTGGCTTCCGCTACATGACTGAGCAGCATTGGATACTCTGGGACAGGGATTGCGGGTTTTGCCGGCGGGCTGTTGGGTGGGCAAAGCGGCACGACAATAGGAACCTGTTCTATGCGGTTCCGAACCAGGAAGCGCCGTCCCCGCCCATGACGCCGAAACTGCTCATAGCGTGCGAGAAGGTGGTGCACGTCATCAAGACGGACGGCGAGATTCTGCGCGCCGGTCGGGCAACGCTGTTCGTGCTTGACGGCATCGGTTTCGGCTGGCTTGCGCGGCCGCTCATGCTGCCCCCGTTTATCTGGCTCGTCGAGCTGGTCTACCGGATTGTCGCCGCCAATCGTCCCTTCTTCGCCCACTTCCTCTTCACGAGAAAGCGCTGACCGAGCAGTGCAGCGGGCGGCCCCGAAGCGCGCGCGCCACCTCTTCCGCGGAGCGCCGGTGCAGCCGGCGCTCGCTCTCCGCACTGTGCCACGCATAGTGAGGCGTGAGGAGAGCCGTTGGGCAGGCGAGCAGGGGGTGGTCCGGCGGTAGCGGCTCCTCTTCGAATACGTCAATGCCCGCGGCCGCCAATCTTCCGCCGGCAAGCGCCTCCGCGAGCGCATGATTGTCAACCAATTGTCCTCGCGCGGTATTGATGAGGATGGCCCCGGTCTTCATTTTCGAGAGGCGCGCGGCATCGAACAGTCGATCTGTCTCCGGCGTGAGCGGGGCGTGCAATGATAGGATGTCGGCGCAAGCGGTAATGGTATCGATGTCCATTCGCGCGACGCCCTCCTCCGCAAACACCTCGGGGGCTGCGTAGGGGTCGCACGCCGCGAGACGGTATTCGAAGACCCTGGCGCGTTGAACGGCGGCCCGGCCTATGCGGCCAAAGCCAACAACCCCGAACGTCAAATTCTCGGAAGAGTGGATTGGGTAGGGCAGGACCGGTTTCCACGTCTGTACGCGCAGGCTGCGATCCAAAAGCGGGAGAGCGCGTGCCAGAGCGAGAGTCAGCGCGAGTGTGTGGTCCGCGACTTCGTCGGTACAGTAATCGGGCACGTTGCACACGGGAATACCACGCTCCCTCGCCGCCTCGACATCCACACTGTCGTAGCCCACGCCCACGCGGACGATCACCTTGCATTTTTCCAGGCGATTGATGACCGAAGCCGGAATCGGCGCGAGAATCGCCATGACGGCGGATGCATCGCTGCAGGCGCCGGCAATCACCTCCGGGTCCAGGCTGTCCAGGTGGATCACCGTTCCGCCGGCCTCCTCGATAATGTGGATTGCCTCATCGAACAGTTTCCAGCTCTTTCCTACCACCACGACCTTTTCCAAGCTTTCTCTCCCCTGCCCAGGGCCAGTCTTTAAGATAATATAGACGAACGGGCCGCGAATCGAATTCGCGGCCCGTTTGCGTATTCCTGCCGACCAATACGAGTAAGCCTATGCGATCCCCGCGCGCTGACGTCTGCGGGCGTTGATGGCGTAAACATAGGCGAGGACTTCGGCGACGGGCGCGAAGAGGTCGGGGGGTATTTCCCGGCCGATCTCCACGTTCTTGTAGAGATTGCGAGCGAGCGGAGGGTTCTCGACGATAGGAATGTCATGCTCCATCGCCAGCTCGCGAATCTTCTGAGCAAGGAGGTCCGCGCCCTTGGCCACTACTTGAGGCGATCCCATATTCGCCTGATCGTACCGCAAAGCTACCGCGAAGTGGGTCGGGTTCGTGATAATCACGTCCGCCAGCGGCACGGACGACATCATGCGCTTTTTGGCGATCTGCCTTTGGCGCGCGCGGATTCGGCTCTTGATGAGCGGGTCGCCCTCCTGCTGCTTCGATTCCATCTTCACCTCCTGCTTGGTCATCCGAATCGACTTCTCGAAGGAGTGTTTCTGATAGCCGAAGTCCGCGGCGGCGAGGATGAGGAGGAATGCCGATATGCGAATCATCAGGCGGAAGAGGATATCGCCAATAGTGCCTACGATCGTCGGCAGGTCCATCCGAATAGTCGCGAGCAACTCCTGATAACCGCCCGAAATGGTGGACCAGGAGATCCAGGCAATAATCGCGATCTTCGCGATGTTCTTGGCCGTCTCCACGATGCCGCGCATGGAAACGAACCGCTTCAAGCCATTCAGCGGATTGAGGCGATTGAAGTCCGGCTTGAGCGCTTGCGGCGAGACAAGGAACCCGGTCTGAAGCAGGTTGACCAGCACGCCGAGCAGCATAGCCGTCATCAGGTAGGGGCCGGTAGTAGCCGCAATGAGCGCGGCGGACTGCCATGCCTTCGCGTAGAGAACGTGCGTGCTCAAAGGCGTAGCATTGGCATTTAGAAGGGACGTCTTGAGGTAGTCGCGCAGCCGAGAGGCCGACGCCCCGCCAACCGCATGCAGGCACAGGATAGTCCCCATAAAGACGACCATCGACGAGAGGTCCTGGCTCTTGGCAATCTGCCCCTGCCTGCGCAGCTCGCTGCGTTTGCGAGGTGTCGCCGCCTCCGTTTTTTCGCCCGCGTCTCCTCCAGCCATGACTAAATCCTACTACTAACGTGCAGCCTGGAGCAAAGTTTGCGCGCCGCTCGCAATGAAGGTTGGAATTTGAGTTACGACGAGGGCGACTACAGGCAGAACCAGCGCCAGGGTCAGGACTCCGACGATGATCTTGACGGGCATGCCGACGATGAAAACGTTCATCTGCGGCACCGTCCGCGCGATGATTCCAAACGCTACGTCCACGACCAGCAGCACCGCGGCGGCAGGCGCGGCGATCTTGATGGCCACAATGAAAAGCTGTCCCAGGAATCCGGTGAACGCGCCGGACATGTCGCCGTTAAAGTGCGCTCCGCCGGGCGCCACGGTGAGATAGCTGCCCGCGACGGTGCTGATGAGGAATAGATGGCCGCCGCCGACAAGGAAGAGGGTCATGCCGAGCTGGTACATGAACTGGCCCATGGCGGAGGTCTGCTGCTCCGTGAACGGGTTCAGGATGTTGATGATACCGAATCCCATCTGCGTATCGATGTAGTAGCCGGCCATCTGGAATGCGGAGAGCAGAAGCTGAACCATGAATCCGAGGCAGAGGCCGACCGCCGTCTCCGCCGCTACCTGCCCGGCCATCGAAACCAGGTCAACGGGCGCGGCGCCGACCTTTGGACCGACGAGCGGCAGCAGCGCAAGCGTAATGAGCGCCGCGAGACCGACCTTCACCTGCTTGGGAATCGCGCGATTCCCAAAGATGGGCGCGGTCGTGAAGAGCGCGGCCACCCTGGCGAAGATGAGTACGCAGGACCAGAATTCGTGTACGCCGATGGACATAGAGATTAGGGATGTGGGATGAGGGATGAGGAAAGGAGAGATGTTCGCATCCCTCAATCCTCGTCCCTAATCCCTACTGCGTTACGGTGGGCATATGGTTGAAGATGGTGACGATGAAGTTCACCATGGTGGCGAGCATCCAGGGGCCGAATATCGCCAGGGCGAGCAGGACGGCAAGCAGCTTCGGAATGAACGTGAGCGTGAACTCCTGAATCTGCGTAACCGCCTGGAAGATGCTCACGAGCACGCCCGCCACCAGCCCGAAAAGAAGGATGGGCAGCGCAAGCTGGAGCGTCACCATGAGGCACGTGCGCCCGATTGTGAGGACCTCTTGCTGCGACATTACGGGCGGAATCCTTTCGCGAGCGAGCCCAGGAGAAGGGTCCATCCGTCCGCCATCACGAAGAGAAGCAGCTTTGCCGGCAGCGCGATAATGGTTGGCGGGAGCATCATCATGCCCATGCTCATGAGCGTGGAGGCCACGACGATGTCGATAATCAGGAACGGCAGATAGATGTAGAAACCCATGATGAAGGCGGTCTTCAACTCACTCGTTATGAAGGCCGGCACTACGACCGTGAAAGGAATCTGCTGCTCGTTCTTCGGGGCCTGCTTCAGCTTTGCCATTCCGAGGAAGAAGGCGAGATCCTTGCGGTATGTCTGGTGAATCATGAACGAATGGAGCGGGCTGGCCGCCCTGTCGATACCCTGCTGAAACGTGATCTTGTTGCTGAAGTAGGGCTGCAAAGCGTCATCATTGACTTTCTCGAAGGTTGGCCGCATAACGAAGAAGGTCATGAAGAGCGCGAGACCTACGAGTACCTGATTCGGGGGAATCTGGGGCAGACCGAGCGCGCTGCGCAGAATCGAGAGCACGATTATGATTCGCGTAAACGCGGTCGTCATAATGAGCAGCGACGGCGCGAGCGTAAGGACGGTCATCAGCAGGAGCACTTGCAGCGTCACCGCAACGTCCTTCGGATTCTTGGACGCCTCCATGCCGAGCGAGATCTTCGGCACGCCCACCAGCCCTCCGCCGCCCTGCGCCGCGACTCCACCGCAGATTCCTATCACTAGCAGCAGGCCGACCAGGCACAACAGAGCCTTCCTGCCGGTAAGCGTGTGGATGAGACGGGTAGTAAAGAACGGATGAGGCGATGAGGAGATGAGGGGATGAGGGGAAAGCCGCCGTTTCGCCTTATCGTTACCGCGCCTCATCGCCTCATCGATCTGTTTAGTGATTGTAGGAAGTTTCTTCATCGTCCGATTCCTTCCAACGCGACGTGCTGCTGCGAACGGCGCTCTGCGCGATGGATTCCCGCGCTTCACGTATCTGATCTTCGAGCGAGCCGACAACCCTGCCGAGCCCCCCCTGAATGTCGGAGTAGTCCTCATGCAGATCGTCGGACATATTGTTGAGCAGCGAACGGAAATCGGAATCGCCACCCTCTGCATAGGCGGGCTGCGTTTCGCTCAGCTCGGCCAATGTTGATATCGAGCTGCCGGTTGCTCCAAGGAGCAGGACGCGTCCGCGCACCTCCACGAGATGGAGACCCGCGGAGCCGATAGGGACGGATTCGATGACGCGAATTGAGCTGCCGCCGCTCCTGCGGGCGTTGGATAGATTGAAGCCGCCCAGAATGCCGCTGCGAAGGCCCTTGCGGAAGTCCGGGATCCTGCCCGTGCGCTGCTGAAGGCCCTTCAGGCCGCGCACGGCGAGCACGATAAGAGCAAGGACCGGCAGCAAAACGACAACCATTCGGAATGAATCGGCGAGCGTGGTGGCGGGACTCTGCCTCGCGCTGCTGAGGAGGTCGGGCTTCGTGCCCACTAGCGCTCCCATGACATCCTTCTCGACATCCGCCGCCTTCCTGCCCGGAGTCGGCGCGGCTGTCTTGGACACGGTGGGGGTGCCAGAGGCCGGATGAACAGCGGGAGCGGCAGGCTTGAGGGCCACTGGCGCGGGCTTTATCGGCGGAACTGTATTTACGGCGGCCGGAGCGACCGAGGCGATACGGATGACCTTGGGAACCGCGGCTTTCGGCAGGGCTTTTTGGGATTCCGTGAATCTCGCTCCGACCCATCCCGCCGTTCCGTCGGGAAGCGAGACTTGCAGCCAATCACCCTCGCGAGCTGTGATGACGACGCGCGTATCCTTGTCGACGAGCGTCGCGCGCTTGTAATCGCTTCCGGGTCCCTGCCGAACATTCACGCGCTCATCGGTTATCCGGCCGGCGATGCTGAATTTGATTGGAAGCTGCTTTCCAGCCTTCTCGACTGAGGCAGCCTGGCCGAGCGCCGCGCCCGACATTGCTAAGACGATTGTAGATCCGATTGCTGCCTTCCATTTGCTTCTCATTTCGGGCCTCCTGTAACGTCTGACCTCTTGCTTACTTCAGATGCGTAAACCAGTCAATTTGTAAATGAGTAAATAAACGGGCACCCATTGACCCATTGACCCATTGACCCCATTGATCGACAACCTACGCGGCGCGCTTGCCGGCGGTGTTCAGGCGGTCGGAGGGGCTGACGATTTCGGTGATGCGGATGCCGAAGTTGTCTTCGATAACGACTACCTCGCCTTTGGCGATGAGCTGCCCGTTCACCATCAGATCGATAGGCTCGCCCGCCACGCGCTCAAGCTCTACGATGGAGCCTGTGGCCAGTTCCAGCACGTCCTTGATAAGCATCTGGACGCGCCCAAGCTCTACGGAGACATCGAGAGGAATGTCCATGATGATGTCCATGCCGCGAGGCATGGCATCCTGAACACCGCCGAGGACCTCGAAGGGCTGGAACGAATGCGTGCCGAAGTCGGACGCCGGGGTCGCGCCGGCCATCGATATCCCGGGCGCGGCGCCCGCCTGCGCGGGGGGAACCTCTGCCGCATTGATCGCCTGAATATCGTTCTGCTCGCCGGGCAACTCTTCTTCGACGCCGGGAGTTATTGCGCGCGCCGTATCCGGTGTGACCAGAATCCGGAAAGTGCCGTCAATCAACCCTTCGACGCGATATGGGAACGCGATTTGGACGGCGTAGCCCGCTGTGAGAAACCCGGCGGAGAGAGTCATTGGGACCAGTTTTGTCGAGCAGCCGGGCCCGGGCGCAACCGGCTGGCTAAGGACGTTGCCGATTGCCGTGCCGATGCCCTGAACGAATCCGGCCATTGCAGCGCTCAGCCGCTCGATGTGCTCCTCTTCCAGCATCTCGGGGGGCTCGCTTCCGTCGCCCATTCCGATAATATCTGCCAGGATATGCGAATCGGACTCCGAGAATAGAACGGCCGCCTCATCCTCGCAGAGTGTCGGGAAGGTGAACGAGGTCTGGATTACCGGCTCCGGATCGGAGATCAGCGCGCTGATCGATTCCTGCGTAATGACAGGCGGATCGAACACGGCGAGCTGGTTGATATTCTCCGAGAGCGACATCGCAAACGCCTCGGCAAGGGGTTCGATTACCGTTTGGAATGCTGTAAGCCGGGCGCTGGATAGTTCAGACATGAGAGGCTCCTTGAGTCAGGTTTCAGGTTTCAGGTTTCAGATCTCAGGTCGGGATTTAGGATTTAGGACTTGCAAATCTATAGCTTCGTCTGGGGTCGGCGCAGGCCGACTTTGCACTAACAGCCACAGGTTTCAACCCCTGGTTCGCTTAGGCGCGGTCGTCGCCTGCAATACGGTTGATGTGGAGCGCGACTTTGCGGCCCGCGGTGCCGGGCTTGCCGCGAAACTTTACGCTGTTGCCAATCATCAGGTCCACCTCGTCGGTATTGCGCCGATCCAGCAGGACCGTGTCGCCCGCACTAAGATTTACCAACTCACGGACCGTGATTCGCGAAGTGCCGAGGCGGCAGACACAGGTCACCTTCGCTTTTGAAAGGCGCTTCGCGAGCTGTTCCGAATTCTGGCCCGCGTTCTCGCCGGCGGTGGAGGAGAACCAGCGCTGTACCGAAAGCTTTGGAGTGATGGGCTTCAGCAGAAGATAGGGTATGCACAGGCTCATCGCGCCACGCAGATCGCCAACCTTTACCTCGAACAGAATCGACACGATGGTATCGTTCGGCGGGACGATCTGTATGAATTGCGATTGAGTCTCCATGCTTTCGCGCTTCGCAGTAAAAGCGACCACGCTGACCCATGCTGTCTGAAGGTCCCTGAGGGCGCGATTGATAATGGATTCCGTGAGAGCCTTTTCAATTTCCGTCAACATAGTGTTGGTCTTTACCATGTTGCCTGGCCCGCCCAGAAGACGATCGATCATGGCGAGGACGACGTTAAATTCCATCTCCAGGATGGCCTGGCCTTCGAGCGGCCCGAGGCTGAAAACGTTGATAATCGACGTTGTCAGGGAGCGCATGTACTCGTTGTAGGGAACCTGCTCGACGCTTACGAGATCGACATGAGTGGAGACTCGGAGGTAGGCGGACAGGGATGAGGCGAACAGCCGGGCGAAAGTCTCATGGAGCATCTGCAATGTGCGCAGCTGATCCTTGGAGAACTTGTCCGGCCTGCGAAAATCGTAGGGCTCGTAGGCGATTGTGCGGCGCGCATCCGGGCGGGTGGGAGAGGACAGGGCAAGCGCGGATGCGGGCGCGCCTCCCCCCCTCGTAAACTGTACGGGCTCGCTAATGCTGCTGTCTGGCTCGGGATCGACGGAATCACCATCGCTTGTCAGCGACGCGAGGAGCGCCTCAATCTCGGCCTGAGAAAGAATCTCGACCAACTTCACCCTCCGATGGAGCAGACGGGAGGAGACTGTGAGAAGAAAGGAGTCGGGGCGTGAGGCAGCCCGCCTTCCTGACCGATTCCAGCCTTGCCTTCCACCCGCGCGCGGCAGCTCAAGCGGCTGCCTGGTTTCAAACGATCACTGTGAGGCCGCGCATCTCATCGCGCGGATCGGCAATGCCATCGCGCTCGCGCCGGTTGCTAAGCGGAAGCAGCCTCGGTTGAATTATCGGAGAACGTGGGGAAAATAGTTAGGGAGTTTTTGCGGGAAACATGGAAGAGGTCGGCGGGGAGAACGGGAGAACGGGAGAACGGGAGAACGGGAGAAGGGGAGAAGGGAGAACGGGATGGCTGCCACTCGAGCCTCCCTTCCTCCCTTCTTCCCTTCTTCCGTTCTTCCCATCAAGCCTCACATGTGTTTACTGCTGCTTCTACTGGGTTGCGAAGGACATGAAGTAGACTTTGAGGACCTTCTCGCCGCCTATCTCCTTGTTGATCTTGCCGACCATGTCTTTCTTGAGCTTCTCTTTGCCGGATTCCGTTGCCAGCTCGTCCGCCTGCTTTGAGGTGAGCACGCTGAGTATTGCATCGCGAATCGGGGCGACCTCTTCCTTTATCGACTCTTCCGTCTCGCCCTTGCGCAGGCCGATCGCGAATGTCGCCTTCAGGTAGTGTTCGCTGCTGCCGGCGAGATTGACCAGGAACTCTTCGAGCGGCACCTTCACGCCGACGGGCTCCTCCTTCTTAATCTTGGACGACTCAGCGGGGCTCTTCTTTGCAACTCTACCCATATAGATCTTTCCAACCAGAAGCACATTGAGCACTACCACGATCGCGATAATCGGGAGTATCGGCACTCGGCGCTTCTTTTCCTTGACCGGCTTGTCCTCGACCGGCTTTTCCGGCGCCGACTGTTTCTCTGCCATATGTTTATTCCTGGGAGCTGGGAGTCAGGGATCAGGAGTCAGGGACATCGGCATTGCCGTTAGCTGACTCCTGATCCCTGACTATTATCTCTGGTCCCTGATTATTATCTCTTGAGATTCAGTACGTCCTGAAGCAGGCTGTCGATAGTCGAAACGATTTTCGTATTCGCCTGGAAGCCGCGCTCCGTAACGATCAGGTTCGTGAACTCTGTTGCCAAGTCCACGTTGGACATCTCCAGGAAGCCGGGGTTGATTTTTCCTCGCCCGCCCTGCCCTGGGATGCCTATACTCGCTGATCCCGAATTGTCGGTATTGTTGAGCATGTTCCCGCCGGCCCTCTGCAAGCCGCCGGGGTTCGTGAACGTCGCCATGGCTATCTGTCCCAAGGCGCGAGACTGGCCGCTGGAAAAGATTCCCGTGACTATGCCGTCGCTCGAGATTGAGAAGCTCTGGAGAGTTCCCACGGGGTAACCGTCCTGCGAATCGGCTGAAGCGTTCGCGTCGCTGGCGAGTTGAGTCATTTTTTCATTATTGACTTTGATGGCGAACGGGGAAACGGAACCATCGTTGGGCGTAACGGAAATGTTTTGGATCGCACCGCTCACCAGCGTGCCTGTGCCGCCGAAGTATAGCGGCGAATTGCCTGCCTGAGTCGAGTCGCCTACCGGCTTGCCGTTTTCAGTGGCCGACCAGTCCCAGCGGCCCGTAGCCCCGCCGGGGGCGCCCGCTCCGAGCTGCACGTGGGTATATTTGAAGTTGACCAGATGGCCCACTCCCAGGCTGTCGTAGAGCTGGATAGAGGTTCCCCAGGACGGGCTGCTTCCCGTCTGGCCGTCTGCCGCTCCCTGAAGCGTAGACGCCGCCGCGTTGCCGGTGACGGGGGCATAGTTCAGATCAATGGAAACATTGGCCGCTCCGCTTGCGCCTGCCACCTGCGCGGCATGATTGGATCCGACCGCGCCGTCCAGCGAGATTTTGGACCCGAGCGCCGCTCCGGTCGTCGTATCGGCGAACTGCCAGGCCGCGCCCACCCTGTACATCTTGGATTTTCCCGCCGTGCTGTCGTAGATGGTGGCTCCGTCGACCCTTACGGAAACATCCCATGCGCGGGTTGCGCCCGCCGGGACGCTAGGGCCGACCGGAGCGTTCACCGGGTTGGTGAACGTGGTCTGAACGATATGCGGATTACCAAGGTTATCGAAGACCGTCGAGTTCGACTGCACCTGCGCGCCGGCAACAGCAGCCGAGTCCAGATTCCCGGAATAGTCTACTTTGGAGGAATAGAGGGCCGCCCCCGCGTCCAGGTTCCCCGTGGTGGTCATCGCGGCGGTCTGCTTCGCGTCCGTTAGCGAGCCAAGAGGAATCTGTATGGTGCTGCTTGCGGTGACCGGTGCGGAGTTATCGACTATGCCAAACTTGTCCGCCTGGTAACCAAGCAGCTTAACGCCGCTGGCCGGATTCACAAGCGTCCCCGAGCTGTCCAGATCGAAAGTTCCGTCACGAGTATATTGGACCGACTTTCCGCTGGTCACCACGAAGAATCCGTTGCCCTGCACCGCCATATCCGTAGACTTGCCGGTCGTTTGAAGGTTGCCCTGCGTCTGGATGGTGTCGATGGATCCCAGGGTCACGCCAAGACCGACCTGCGTGGGATTTTGACCTCCCGATGCCCCGGACTTTGGCGCCGTCGCGCCGTGGAGGGTCTGGGAAAGCTGGTCCTGAAACGATACGCGCTGGCTCTTGAATCCAACGGTATTGACGTTGGCTATATTGTTGCCGATCGTGTTAATCTTGTTCTGATGAGCCTGAAGCCCGCTAACACCGGCAAACATTGCTTGAAGCATGGTTTTGACCTCCGTTTGGCGTTCTGCCAAAGTAGATTGTGCGTCCCGTCAATCGATCAGGGACTCAGGCTTCCCCGTCTGGAGCGGCCAAATGGCGCGCCGTCAAACGTCGGTCCAGCCTGGTTGTAGTGAGACATTGGGTCGTTGGGTCGTTGGGTCGTTGGGTCGTTGGCTTCTACCTTCTACCTTCCGTCTTCCGTCTTCCGTCTTCTAGGCGATCACCGCGCTGTCGATATTGGTGAAGACGTTCTGTTTGAGACTGTCCTTATCCACCACCGTGATAACCGTGCGGTTGGGCACGCTCACCACAAGGGCCGTCTGGTCGAGAAGAACGAGCGACTCGCGAGCGCCCTTTCCTGCGGCCTTCTGCACGGCCGCTTCTACTCGCTGCATCTCCGCCGCGCCCATCTGAATCTGGCGGGATTGAATGCGAGTCTGCGCGTGCGCGGAGAACCGGAGCGCGCCGGTATCCGCGGGCGATTGGGCCTTCTTGAGAAGGTCGGCAAAGCTTGGCGCGCCGGGGGCTGCCTGCCCGGGTCTTCCCGCCGCCGGTAAAAGCTGCGGTCCTTGTGGCGCGATGAGCAGCTCATTGATTCGGAACGGTTCGGCCATGGGATTCTCCTAAGCCCTTACTTGCGTGAGCTGCGTGAGTTGAACGTCCCGGTCGCCATTCTTGCTATTGAGCAGCAGGTGCACTCCGTCGCTCTGATATGTAACGGCCTTCACGACTCCGGTTACAGTCGTCGTCTTTCCCGCTTCCAGGACCTGCGCGTCCACTGTCTTGCTGATGAAGCCTGCGGCCTGCGCGCGATTCAGGGAAGTATCGAGATTGTTGACGCCTTCCAGGGTCGAGAACTGCGCCATCTGCGCGAGAAACTGCTTGTCGTCCTGCGGCGCAAGGGGATCCTGGTTCGTGAGCTGTGTCACGAGGAGCTTTAGGAACTCATCCTGGCCCAACTTGCGGTTACCGGCGAGAGCTTGCGAAATGGACCCCGAGCCGGTCGAGCTGTCAATAGGTGGCGTGCTCATTTTTGATTCCTTTCTGAACTTATTCTTAATCGTGTGCGACTGGGCGAGCAGGCGTCATGCCTGATAGTCCAGCCTTCCGGCTCCCCGCGATACAACCATGGAGCGCGTTTCCAAAGGCAAGTGAATAGCGGGCTCCAAGTTGTCGGGCGAGGCGTAGGATCGCATTGGCCCGGACGGCTGCTGATTCTGCTCAAAGGGCAGGAACTTCTGTTCACCACCGCTGTTACTGAATGAGGCGTCGAGTGAGACGTCGAGCCCCTGAAGCGAGTAACCTTTCTGTTCCAGCGCGGAGCGAAGCTGCTCATGGCCCTCTCTCACTGCTTCACTCGCGGCGGCAGTCTCCGCCACGATCGTGGCCGTGACGTTATGGCCGTCGGCGACGATCGTAAGACGAAGGTCCCCCAGGTGATCGGGTCGCAAATGGACGGTCACCTCCTGGTGGCCATGCGAGAGCCGCAAAGTCTCCATTTTTTGCATGACCTGCTCCACGACGTGCATTCGGTCGTGCGGCGGCGGCTGCGCGGCTGCCTCAATTCGGGCGGCCTTGAGAGAGAACTCGGCGGTCGCGCTGCCGGTGGTCGCCGTCTGCCCAAGCTTCGGATCGGAGGTATCCGGTCCGGGGGAAGAGCGGCGCTCTTTATCAGCCGCGCTCTGCTCTTCTCCCAAAGCCGCCTGGCCTATGGTGGACGCAGCCATTGCCGTGCTTCCGAGCGACGTCATTGTCGTTCGCTCCATCGCGAAGTTTCGGTCGAGGGGCCGGCTGTTGTCCGGTGGAACGGCTGCCGAAAGCAGGGCAGCCGACAGGGATGTCTGATTGCCGGCGGGCGCGGTCGAGATGGCCGGGGCGCCGGCGGGAATTTGCCGCAAATTGGGGTTGATCCCTTGTCCAGTCGTCTGCGCCTGGCGCGGGTCAACCGGGTTTGCCGCTTCGGACGCCATGAGGGCCGGCGCGCCGAGTTGAGCGGCCGGCGCTGTTGTCGCGAGCACAGCCGACTTGGGCGCGGCGACACCCAAAGCGGTGTGCTCCGATGGCTGGGAATTGTCGGGCTGCGGCGCACTCGTCAACAGAGTTCGCGTCAATTTTTCCTGCGGCTGAATTGCCCCAGCGGGAATCGGCTGTGAACGTGAATTCGACGGAGCGCCTGGATCCACGGTGGGTAGGCTCGCCGGGCGCATATCAGCTTCACGTGAGATCGGAGAGACTGGAGAGATTGCGGCTTTAGCCGCTGACTGTCCGGTACGTCCGTCCGGGGCGGTAACGTTCGCCGGCGCCGGCTTCCTGCTTATGCCTGCAATGGCTGTTATGCCTGTTATGCCTTTGATTCCCGCGTCCGCGGTGAGCGGCGAACCCTGCGCCGCGACCGATGCTGCCTGTACGCCGGGAGAGACCTGTATGCTCGAGACGACCTCCATACCGGGCGCGGCATACGTGGCAGGCAATGACTGCATAACGGGCGTTGCCTGCATAATGGGCGTTGCCTGCGCGATAGTCGCAGCCTGCTTACTGGGCGTTGCCTGCGCGATAATCGCAGCCTGTATACTGGGCGCAACTTGCACACTGGGCGTTGCCTGCATAACGGGCGTTGCCTGCGCGATAGACGCAGCTTGCGACTTGGACTCATTTTGTGTCGGAATCGAAGTTCCCGGCGCTGTAACCTCTCCTGTCACGCTATTGGTTGCGCCTGCCTGCGGAAATTCGACTCCAGCAGTCTGCGTAAGAAGCGACTGCGCTGTGGCGATCTCCGGCAAAGGCTTAATTGGCGCGGTATGAACCGAGACAGACATGGCTGTTACAGCATTTGCTGCATCTAAGTCGTGGGGCCCATAGGAACCGGTTTGAGGAATCGGTGTCTGCGCTTTTAGCTCGCCGGTTACGACCTTGCTGTGCCCGGTTGTAGTCGTAGTCGTAGTTACGGCGTCCACCAATTGCGCGTTATCGGTTGAGGCTGCCACGGTAGTCATGGTAATCATGGTAGTCATGGGAGTCATGGGAGTGATGGGAGTGATGGGAGTGATGGGAGTGATGGGAGTCATGGGAGTGATGGGAGTGATGGGAGTGATGGGAGTGATGGGAGTGATGGGAGTGATGGGAGTGATCGGCTGCGTGAATAACTTCACAAGTGGCTGCGCGTGTTGCTTCTCCGTACCTCCAGGTGCCGTGGTGCAGGATGCCGGCTTGACGGATGAAGAGCCCGAGGCCTTCGTTGACGTCACAACGTCGAGGCCCTGGGGCCCGGGATTGATTCCGGCGAATACGGCACTTAGCATAGCTGAGACCGCCGAATTGGCGGAGGGTACGCCTTCTTGCGGGGGCATATCGGCTTCCGCACTCTCGTCCGCGGTGGCCGGTGAGCCGCTCGGATCTGGCTTCGATCCCCGCGCGGCGGGACGGCCCTTTCCGGTAGTACTATTCGAAACCACGGTGTGAGCAAGAACATTTGCGAAGGGACTTCCATCGGAAATGTCGCCGGGAGCGGAAGTCGCGGACGTCTGTTCGAGGGCGCCTGTGCTAGCGCTTGCCTGGGAAACGGCAGGTACTGTGGGATTCACCAACTTGGTCTACCTCCTTCCTGCTAAATTTACCTGTACTAACTGCTGTGTGAATTATCGGGCGGTTATTGAGCGTTCTTCAGGTAATTGTTTTGGGGAAACTACGGGCCAAATGTGGAAGGGAGCGCCTGATGCAGCCCGCGCTACTTAGCCAGGGGCGGCTTAGCCAGGGGCTGCATAGCCAGGGACTGCGTCAGGCGCGCGGCGCGCCCAACATCGAGCGCAAGCAACAACTTGCCAACCTGTCTCTCATCCATGCGGCGTAGAAGCTCCTCGACCAGCGGGTCCGGCAGCTTCGCAAAGATTCGGCCCGCCTCTTCCGCGGGCATCTGCTCGTAGACGGTCGAGAGACGGGCGATTCGCGCCTCGGTCATCTCCACCGTATTCGCATCTGCGGCCTGCGGCCTGGGAGGCGGAGTCGAGCGGCGAACGGGCGGAACGGGTGGAACCGTCGAGGACCCGGCACCTCCATTGGCCGGCGCTGACGACGACGCGGTCGTCTTCTGCTCGGTGGCAGGTGCAGCATGCGCCTTCGATTTCTTCCCGGTGTCCTTCTTGAACGGCGGAATGCCGGATAACATCATGCCGTAGACGGTCCCCCCGACAAGGAGAAGCGGGATAACGATGAATAGCAAGCGTTTCATAGTTGACTGCTTTTACCTACAGGATTTGTGGCTGAATCCTGGGTGACTTGGGCTTACCGTGACTGCCCGACCATGGCGAGAATCTTCTTAACGTAGTGCTGAGTCTCATGATAGGGCGGAACACCGTTGTACTTTCGCACCGCGCCGCTGCCCGCATTGTAGGCGGCCAGAGCCTTGGTCACGTCGCCATTAAAGAGTTTCAGCTTCTCCGCGAGTTGGCGCGTGCCGCCCTTAATGCTCTCTTCCGCGTCGAACGGGTTCTTGATTCCGTAGCCCGCTACCTCATCCGGCATAAGCTGCATGAGTCCCATCGCCCCTTTGGTCGAGCGGCAATTTACGTCTCCATCGGATTCAGCCGTTATGACTGCGCGGACGAGATTCGGATCGAGGCTGTTCAGCCCGCTGTACTTGGAGATGAGGCCCTCAACGTATGGCGAGAACTTCTCCCCGGCAGATGCGCCAGTCGCGGAAGTGGGCCGCAGAATCGCGCGCCCCTGCGCCTGCTCGAATGTCACGTTGAACGGCTCGACAGTTGCCGGCTTTTGCGCGCCAGCAGGCAATTGAGGCCCGGTTGGCGTGATCGGCGCGGCCTGCGGCTCCGGCCTTATGGCTAGAGCGTCAATCCGGGCCTGTATCTCCGATATTCGCGCATTGATGGCTTCGATGCTCATGTTTCCCTCGTTGGGTCAATGGGTCAATGGGTCAATGGGTCAATGGGTCAATGGGTCAATGGGTCAATGGGTCGTTGGGTCGTTGGGTCGTTGGGTCAATGGGAACGGCGCAACACGGAGGCTGCTGCGTACTCAGCACCCAGCACTCAACACTCAACACTCATTGACTGTTACCGCGCTGCTTGCGCCCTTCGATAGCGCTGCGAGGACATCTCGTCGAGCGCATTCTGTTCGGCCAGCAGCGCGAGTCTCAGGTGCTCCGCCTGGTCCGCCTCGCGTATTCGCTTCAGCGCCTCGCGCGCCTGGCGCGCCGCGATCAGGGCCGTTCGCGCGTCATCGAGCCTCGCCGCAATTCCCTCGCGGAGCCGCTCTTCCTGGGCGATTCTTGCATTGAGAACGTCCAGGTAGCGCTCGCGCCGGGGAATGTCCTCAAAGTCGATCTTTGCGGGCCGCTCCGCGATTGTCCGGGCATATTGGTCACGGCAGCCGGCAAGACGGGCCTCGCAAATGGCAAGCTCGTCCTGTATGCGAACGTACTCATGCATTCGCAGCTCTTCGATGACCGCGCGATGCTTCAGCACGGCTTCAAAACGGAACTTGAATCGTTTCACGCAGCAACCTCATAAGAAGTCGGAAGCCGGAAGTCGGAAGCCGGAAGCCGCCCCCACCCAACGACCCAACGACCCAACGACCCAACGACCCAACGACCGATGCCGTCTCCCCCAGAATTGGGGGCCGGGGGGCATCTCCCCCAGAATTGGGGGCCGGGGGGCATCTCCCCCAGAATTGCGGGCCGGGGGGCCAACGACCCAACGACCTTCCTATCGGAACATGCTCAGCAGCTTTCCAATCGTTTCAGCAAGAGGGGCGCGCTCGTCAGTGCGCTGCCGGAGAAAGGTGTTTATCGCATCGATGTACTTGCGCGCGCGGTCTATGCGCGGGTTGCTCCCCTCGGAATAGGCTCCGATATTGATCAGGTCTTCCGCTTCCCGGTAGGCCGAGAGCAGGTTCCGAAGCTCGCCCGCTGCCTGGCGGTGCTCCTCCGTGGTGACCGAGGGCATGACGCGAGAGACGCTCTGAAGAATATCTACTGCCGGATAGTGATTCTGCTGCGCGAGGGTCCGCGAAAGGACGATGTGGCCGTCCAGGATGCCACGCACCGCGTCGGCGACCGGCTCGTTCATATCGTCGCCGTCCACCAGCACGGTGTAGAGGCCGGTAATGGAGCCCCGTTCGCCTGCTCCGGAACGCTCGAGAAGTCGTGGCAGAAGAGCGAACACGGAGGGTGTGTAGCCGCGCGTGGCGGGCGGCTCGCCGATAGCCAGGCCGACCTCGCGTTGCGCCATAGCGAGTCGGGTGACGGAATCCATCATCAGCATCACGTCGAGGCCCTGATCCCGAAAATACTCCGCAATGGCCGTGGCTACCAGCGACGCCTTGATTCGGACGAGGGCCGGCTGGTCGGACGTCGCTACCACGACGACGGTTCGCTTCAACCCCTCCTCGCCCAGCGATTCCTCGATAAAATCCCGTACCTCGCGTCCGCGCTCTCCCGTAAGGGCTATCACATTCACGTCCGCCTGCGTGCTGCGGGCAATCATGCCGAGCGCCGTGCTCTTACCGACTCCGGATCCGGCGAAGATGCCGACGCGCTGTCCCTTGCCAACGGTAAGACAGCCATCGATACTGCGGACGCCCAGCCCGAGCGGCTCGGTGATTCTGTGCCGCTTCAGCGAATCGGGAGGCGAGGCATTGACCGGATAGCGCGTATGGGTGGGGAGAGGCCCGCGTTCGTCCATCGGGTTTCCCAGGCCGTCCAACACCCGGCCAAGCAGCTCGCTACCGACGGAAACATGGTGGGTCGACCGAGTGGCGACAACCTCGCTGCCGGCCTTGATTCCTTCCATAATTCCGAGCGGCATGAGCAGCACTCGGTTATCGCGGAATCCTACCACCTCCGCCGTAATCGGCGGGCGTGTGCGATCCGTGTAGACCTTGCAGACCTCACCGATCATGGCGGACGGCCCCAGCGATTCGATAACGAGTCCGATCACCTGCACTACGCGGCCATTTATCTTCACCGGATCGAACCGGTCCAGGAATTCCCTGTAGCGGCTGATGTCGATTGCAGGCGGCTCGTCAGTTGGAATTGTTAAGGACATGGGTGTTTAGGATGTTCGGGTATTCGCGTATTCGGGTGTTCAGGTATTCGGGTATTTGGTGTTCAGGTATTTGGTGGTCTGCGGGTCGTTGGTCTTCCGACTTCCGTCTTCCGACTTCCGACTTCCGTCGTCACTCCTCACGCCGCTTCATCCATCATCACCCGGAACGCGGAGACGACTTCATCGAACTGGGTATCGATCTTGGCGTCGATAGTGCCCGAGCCGGTCTCCACTACGCAGCCGCCCGGATCGACGCGGCGGTCGGCGACGATTTCTACGCCGCGAATGCCCTCGATCAGCGAAGCAAGGTCCTCGCGCGAAGACCGAACGGTGTCAAGGTCTTCCATGTTGACGCGGACGCGTATGTTCTCCGTATCCACGACGCGCCGTAAGGCATTCCGCACCACGGAGAGAACGACGTCGCGGTTCACTCGCGCCTCGTCCTTCACGACCTTACGAGCGATCTCCAGTACGAACGTAATAATCTGCGGTTCGGCGTCGCGCCACATGCGGCGGCGCTCGCAGTCTATTTGGTCCAAGAATGACTGAAGATCGGCCCGCAGTGATTCACGATCTCTTTCCAGCTTAAATGCTGCATCTTCAAGCGCAGTATCGTGACCGGAGGAGTAGCCCTCCAGGTAGCCCGACTGGCGAGCCTCCTCGCGAATACGGGCCGCATGTTCTAAAGCGTCGCGAACCATTTCGCGCGCCTCATCCGCGGCCTCCGCGCGAAGCATCTGAACTTCGATGGATTCGGGCTCCTGGCCCCAAATACGCCGCTGCTCCTGTTTCGCCACGATACTGATTTCGCCGAATTGCGAGATCGGGATCCCATTGGCGGCTTTGACAACGCTAGACAATCAGTTCCTCCCCGCCGCCGCGAGCGACCACAATCTCCCCGCTCTCTTCCAGGCGCCGGATGATCGCCACGACACGCTGCTGCGCCTCTTCGACGGAACGGAGGCGAACCGGCCCCATAAACTCCATATCCTCCCGAAGCATGTTTGCCGCGCGCTCGGACATGTTGCGGAATATACGGCTCTGGACTTCGTCGCCCACGCCTTTGAGCGCCAGGCCAAGCTCCTTCATCTCCACCTCGCGAAGCACTTTTTGAATCGACGGATCGTCAAGCGTGATAATGTCCTCGAAGACGAACATCATCTTTTTGACCTCTTCGGCGATTTCCGGGCTGTTTTCGGTGAGCGCTTCCAGGATTGTCTTTTCCGTCTGCCGGTCCACGCAATTGATAACGTCCACGAGCGACTTTACGCCGCCCACGGCCGTAAAGCTCTGCGAAACGACCGACGAGAGCTTGCTCTGAAGCACACGCTCAATCTCGCGGACTACCTCCGGCGGAGTTCGGTCCATAATCGCCATGCGGCGCGCGACCTCGCCGCGTATCTCCTGGGGAAGCCCCGACAGCACGGCGGCAGCCTGGTTTGGCGCGAGGTGAGCAAGAATGAGCGCGATGGTCTGCGGATGCTCTTCCTGAATGAAGGAGATGAGCTGGGCCGGGTCCGTTTTCTTGACGAAATCGAAGGGAAGCACCTGAAGCGCGCTGACGACCCTCCCTACGATGGTGCTGGCTTTCTCTTCGCCGAACGCCGACTCGAGGAACTTTCGGGCGTGTTGAATTCCGCCCTCCGAAATAACTTCCTGCGCGAGACAGAGCTCGCGGAACTCGGATATGATGGTGCAGCGGTCGCTATGCGACACCTGGCCGAGACGCGCCACTTCGATCATAAGCTGCTCTACGTCATCTTCCGGCATGAACTGGCACAGCTTGCCGGACGCCTCGGGACCGAGAGCAATCATCAGCACGGCAGCTTTCTGCTTGTTGTTCAGTTGATTCGTTCGAGCCACGAGCTTCCTCCGGAAGAGGGTGTTCTGGTATTCAAGTTTTCAGGTTTTGGGGAGATGCGGAGCGCTTTGAATCCCGCACCCGAATACCTGAATACCGAACACCCCTCCTATCTACTTCTTTTCTTCTGTCATCATCCAGCTCTTGACGAGCGCGGCGACCGTATCTGGCTTGGACTTTGCAAGGTGCAGGATGGATTCCAGGTTCGAGTCGAACTGTTCGGAAATGACGTCGAACGTGTGGTCCAGAGACTCTCTTCCAACGGGGACGATTTTGCCGACGCCGCCGTTGAGCGCCTGGTCGACACTCATACCGGCAGGCAGGTCGTCACCCGCCAGCATATTGATACCGCCGTGCCCGCCCGCTCCTGCCAGCTGAAAGCCGTTGGCTCCGTGCGATGGATGCCGAGCCAGCATGCCCGCTGTCTGCGGACGCTTGAGCGCCTTGGCAAGAATGAAAAGCATCCCTAGCATGAGAACGAGCGGAACGCCATAACTCAACATCTTGTTCATGCGCTCGTTTGTCACAGCCTCTTTGGCCGCCTTTTCGTCCGCGGAGAGCGCCGAACGGTCGAAGTCGGCGGTTTCCACGGACACCCTGATATTCGGATTCGGATTCGCCGGATCATCGCCCATAAGAATAGGGATCTGCCCCTTCAGTGTGGCAATCGTCTCCGGCTTGATGGCCTTATCGAGCGTAACGATGACGGCCGCGGTCTTGATTTCACCGGGGGCTTCCACGGTATTGGTCTCGCGCATGCCGGGCGTCGTCGTTACCGACGAGGTTGTGCTGCTGTATTTGCCGTTGCTCGCATCCACGCTGTTGGACCCTGCATACGTGGGTGGAGTCGCGCCGTTGGAATTGGAAGCGACTCCGGGAGAAGCGGGGACTCCCGCGCGGTTACCAAGCGCGCCACCGGAAAGCGACTCCTCGGTCGTGCTCTTGGTAGTCGGCTGGCCCGGCAGCAGCAGGTTCTCGTGTATCTTGCGCTTGTCGAGATTCAGCGTGGCGCGGACAAGTACCGTTGACCTGCCCGGACCCGCGATTCTATCGATATGCGCCTGAATCTTATGGGAAAGCTCTTCGGCCTTGCGCGCTTCCTGGACCTGCCGCTCATCAGAGTTGGAGAGGCCCTCAGCCTGCTCCGCGCCGTTCCAACGCAGGCTGCCCTGGCCGTCCACGACGAAGATGCTGGAGGAAGGGATGTTTGCGTAGCCGCTCTGAAGAAGGGCGACAATGGAGCGGACGTTCTCTTTGGTAAGCTCATTGCCGGGCTTGACGCGGACGGTGACGTTCGCGGTGCCCTCTTTCTTGGTCGGATCGAAGAGCTCGTTCTTGTCGCCATCGGTGAAGTGGACCGTAGCGGAGGCGACCGGCGCGAGCTTGGAGATGGTCTGTTCCATCATCACCTCGTGGGCGTGACGGATGGTCTCCTGCTCCATTGCCTGCGTCTGGCCGAAGGGCGCTTTTTCGAGCATTCCCCAGCCGGCGGAACCCTGCTCCAGCGCTCCCGTGCCCGCCAACTCCATGAGAAGCTCGTCCTTCTGCCCTGCCGGAACCTCGATGGAACCGTTGGAGGCGCGATAGGCAATCTTCTTCTCCTTGAGCTGGTTGATAATCTTGTTCGCGTTTTCCGGCGACGCGTTGGAAACCAGCGTCGAATACTCCGGCGCGCTCGCCCAGTAGACGAATCCGATAGCGACGACAAGCGCCGCGACTGCCGCCGCGGAGATCATGATCTGATTCGGCCGGCTGGTGTCCTGCCAGAGCTGCTTTATCCGGGCCAGACCTTCCTGCATCGAGTTCCCCTCTTTAATGCGGAAGTCGGAAGCCGGAAGTCAGAAGCCGGAAGCCTGGGCCACCCGAGACCCGCATCTTCCGTCTTCCGTCTTCCGTCTTCCGTCCTCCCTCCTAGACCTGTGTGTGCATCACTTCCTGATAAGCGTCGACCAGCTTGTTTCGGACCTGCGTGGTGAGCGCCAGCGCGGTACCCGCCTGCTCAATGGCGATCATCACCTGGTGAACGTCCATCGGCGCGCCGGTGGCGAACTTCTGGACCATGTCACCTGCATTGTGCTGGAGAGCGTTTACGTCGCCCAGCGCATTGGTGAGGAACTGTCCGAAGGACTTGCCGTCCTGCGTTTCGGCCCCCGGAATCGACAGGCCCGCGCCCATCTCATTCGGAATAATCTGCTGCGCTCCACGCGCCCCTATCGGCGCGATTGCATCAACCGGCATCGTGATAAACCTTTCCACTAACGGGTCAACGAGCAAATTGGTAAATGAGTCAATAGGGAGGCCGTTCACTTACTCGTTGACCCATTGACTAATTGACTACTTACCCTCTTCCTATCTCCAAAGCTTTCTGCTGCATTTGCTTGGCGGCTCCAATGGCAGTCACGCCGGCGTCGTACGCGCGGGTGGCGGTGATCAGGTCCACCATCTCCATGACCGGCTCGATGTTGGGCAGTAGGGTGTAGCCGGTGGGGCTGTCCGGGTCCTTGACGCGCTTGAAGTCGCCCTTGTCGGCTTCGACGGACGCAACGCGCACACCGCCGCCGTTTGGCTCGGACGAGCGCATTCCAGCCGCGGATCGGAGGGCAGAGGGAAAATCTGAGCCGCCTTCGCTCGCGGCGAATATGACGTGCTGGCGGCGATAGGGCGTACCCGCGGCTGTCTGCGTTGTATTGACGTTCGCAATGTTGTTACTGATAACGTCCATGCGCAGCCGCTCGGCCGTAAGGCCGCTGGCGCTAATCTGGAGAGAACGGGCGATGCTCATGTTGGTCTCCTGGAAGCCGGAAGTCGGAAGTCGGAAGCAGGGCCGTTCTTCTGAATTCCGTCTTCCGGCTTCCTACTTCCTACTTCGCGTTAATAACTGCCTTGAGGCCGGAGAAGAATCCGCCTACGTACTGAGTCAGCGTTTCGTAGCGCAGGCTGGTATCCGCGAGGCGGACCATCTCTGCTTCAATGTCTACATTGTTGCCGTCGGCGCGGGCCTGGGAATCGGTGTCTCGCGTCACGCACGGCGTAAAGGGACGGACCGGGCCGCTCGCCGCACCGGTGCACTGCGAGGTCTGGTCCTTGACAGCGCGGGCAAGAGTATCCTCGAAAGGGACCTCTTTTCGCTTATAGCCGGGCGTATTGACGTTTGCGAGGTTATCCGCAATGGCCGCGTGCCGGGCGGAGAGGCCGTCCAACGCGCCTTGCGCTGCCTGGAAAGTGCCTGTGTTGAGGAGACGGTCAAGCATTGGGTGTGCCTCACAGTGAAGAATCTGGGATTGGAGCGTTCGAAAGATGCCTGCGCGGGCAAGGAGGATGTTACGGATTGCCCACGGCACGCGTAGTCCGCGCAGCGCGATCCGGTTATCGACAAAAGTATTGTCGGCACGTGGAAACCGCTTCTTTACGAAAATATTAGTGAAATTGCCGGAATATGTGGAATGGGCGGTCCGAAGAATAGCGGGGAACAGCCTGACGCCAGGTGCGACGGAAACGTTTGTCGTTAGACCGAGGGAAGAAGAATCGATTGCGACGAACGGCGCAGCTGAAAAGTTAGGGCCAACCGTTGACCGCTAAATCCTGAGGAAAATCTTGCGGCGGAAGAGGAAAAGCAGGAATAGCCAGCGGATGGCGAACTCGCTGGCGGCTGTGATGATGGCCGACAGAGATGGAAGATGCTTCGCCATGCCGCCAAAGAAGAACACCGCGGTCTTGTCGAAATCGATCATCCGCTGGCCGAGATAGATAGTAATGGGGTTCATGCCGATCACGATGAAGAAGAAGGTGCCGCGCCGCCAGCCCCGAACGTCGATGGCCCAGTAGAACGCGGCGAGTAGAAGCAGGCTCCATCCGCCCGCGACCAGGACGTAGGAGCTGGTCCATATCTTTTTGATGACCGGAAACTCCAGCCCCCATAAATGCCCGAGCGCGAGGCAGGCAAGCCCGGCGATTGCAAGGCCCTGAGCTTTCTTGATCGGCGCGTTGGTCGTTCGCAGCCAATGACCGGCCAGAATCCCGAGCAGCGCGGTCGCAATCGCCGGTATAGTGGAGAACAGGCCCTCGGGGTCGCCATACTTCTCGTAGAGCTGTCCAGGGAGGAACAGCAGTCGGTCTACATAGTTGGCGAAATTGCCTTCGGCAGTGAGAGTGCCCGCTGGGAAGCCCGGAACATGAAGGTATCGCATTGCCAGCCAGTAGCCGACGAGCAGGGTGCAAGCGGCGGCAGCCTGACCTCGAATGTTGGTGAAGAGCGCGATCATCGCGGCGATTCCCCACGCCAGGCCGAGCCGCTGTAGCACGCCCATCATACGCTGGTGCTCGATTCCCTTCAGTTCGAAGAGACCGTAGTAGACCCATCCTAGAAAAACGAGAGTTGCCGCCCTAAGAATTACGCGGCGAGCCAGCCGCCCTCGCGTCGAGCTGCCGTCCAGTCGGCGCGACATCGAGAACGGAAACGTTACGCCCATGATAAAGAGAAAGAGCGGAAAGATCATGTCGTGATAGTGGAATCCCTCCCACTTCACGTGCTCGGTGAGGTTGTCGCTAATGGGGTTGAGCCACGATAGGTTCAGGTACTTGGCGACCGAAGCGAACAACTCCGCGCCCCCCATAATCCAGAACATGTTGAAGCCACGGAGCGTATCCAGCGAGACCAGCCGTCCGCCTGGTGGAGTCGACCCAGTGGACCCCGCAGGCGCGGAAGGATCGGGCGTCGCCACGACGCCGATAGGCTCAATGGTTTCCCGCGCCCGCTCGCTCGGTGCCCTGCTCATAGTCTCGCTCCCATCCTCCCGTTCGGTTGAATCCACGTTCGCCGAACGATGCGCGTCATCCTGCGTTTCGCGATTCTATTTCGCCGCGTGGAATCCGGAAACGTCGAAATGGTGCGGCAGACACTGCCATCTTGCGTACGAGTTAAATCCCATTGTTGTTGAATGCTGATCCCACCACCGGTGTAAAACCGGTGTCTGGGGGGCGGACAAGCCGCCGAACGCCCTCGCGGGTGGGAAAATGCTGATTTGATGTATATTGAATGTGTTTACCGTCCGGCGGACGTTTGGCCGAAGGCTCCCCAGACACCGGTTTTACACGCGTAGTACGACACGCGCAAACCCGGCAGCAGGCCATTTTTGGGTGCAGCCAAGCGTCCTTTCAACAACATTGGGATTTATTCCGTGCGCGAATTGCTTTTGATGCGCAGTGGTTCCTCACGAGTAAGGACGGAAAATCGATTTATCCACGCGTAAACTGGGCCGGATACAACACCGTCGGCGCGCTTTCGTGCATGCCGATTCCGTAGACCTTTACCCAGCCGGGGACGATTCGGATGCGAACGTGAGGAAGCGCATTGATGACCTGGGCGGGCGGGTTGATGCGCGCGCTCTTGATGGCCTCGTAGAAGAGTGCGGTAGGGGAGAGAAGCGGCGAGTTCGAGATAGGATAACAGCCGTTATTTCGCACCAGTTCGCGATAGATGGCGTGAGCGAGGAAGAGCTGGAACTGGTCCAGCTCCCAGGCGAGGTCTCCGTTCACGCGGCCATTCAGCACCTTGCGGACTTCGCGAACGACCCACGCCGCCGTAACGTGCGCCTGCGCACGGTAGCGCGATGCAACCGTACGGTGCAGGCACCAGCTAAACGCCGACAGGACCACGAAAGTGATTGTATGCCACAGCTTTGCAAACATTTGGATGTTCCAGATTCTCTCGCTTGGTGCGCCGGACTTCCCCGTGGGGCGTATGCGAATCATACCCCTTCAATCGACGGCAGGTTACCGCCATTCAACGATTCTCAATGGTTACATGTTCCGTCTTGAAGCCATTGAGTTCCCACGAATAAGGCCGCGCAGTGCCTCAATGACATTTCATTTCACTAAAGAGGTAGGAATCTGCCTGCGGCGAGAGTAACAGTAGATTGTATTACAGTCATGGCGCAGGCCCCCCTCACTCGGCGGGCATGACTGCAATCCCAATTTCGACTTCAGAGAGGAATCCACATGAGTTTTCAGAGCAACCGGCGCGAGTTTATCCGCTCCGCTGCCTTGACCGGAATCGGCGTCATTGCCGCCGACCGCGTCCTCGCGCAGGACAAGTCTCCCAACGAGCGCGTCAACTTCGGGTGCATTGGCGTGGGCGGCAAGGGCGACAGCGACTCTTCCGACGCGGCCCGCCTCGGCAACATCGTCGCCATCTGCGACGTGGACGAGAACACGCTTGCCAAAGCCGCCCAGAAATATCCGGGCGCGAAGCAGTACACCGACTACCGCAAGATGCTCGACGAGATGGGCAAGAGCATCGACGCCGTGACAGTGAGCACGCCAGACCACAATCATGGCCCTGCCGCCGCTATGGCGATGCACATGGGCAAGCATACGTTCTGCCAGAAGCCGCTCACGCACAGCCTGTGGGAGGCCCGTCAGCTTCAGGAGATCGCCCGCAAGACGAAGGTGGCGACGCAAATGGGCAACCAGGGCACGTCGGACCCCGGCACGCGCAAGAACGCCTATCTTGTAAAGAGCGGCGTTTTGGGCAAAGTGTCCGAAATCCACGTGTGGACCAACCGCCCCATCTGGCCTCAGGGCGGCTCGCGCCCGGAGCCGCAGCCCGTTCCCTCCTACCTCCACTGGGACACCTGGATCGGCCCCGCGCCCGACCGCCCCTACGGCCCCGGATATCACACGTTCGCATGGCGCGGATGGTGGGACTTCGGCACGGGAGCGCTCGGAGACATGGCCTGCCATACGATGAACCTGCCGTACATGGCGCTCGATCTGCGCAACCCCACTTCCGTTCAGGCCACGACCGGCGGTCACAACAAGGACAGCTACCCGCATTGGTCCGTCATCACCTACGAGTTCCCGGCGACCGCCTCCCGCCCCGGCCTCAAAATGTTCTGGTATGACGGCGGCAAGCTTCCGCCGAAGGAGCTCTTCAAGGGCGGCAAGTTCGAGGATCTTGTGATCGATGGAAAGATCCCCGACAGCGGCTCCCTCATCATCGGCGATAAGGATCAGCTCTATACGCCGGGCGACTACGGCGGCGGTGGCCGATTCATCCATACGGACCCCACGCCGGTGGATTTCCCCGTCTCCCCCGGCCACTTCGAGGAGTTCATTCTCGCATGCAAGGGTGGCGCGCCCGCTATGTCCAACTTCCCCGGCTACTCCGGCCCGCTCACCGAGACGGTGCTCCTGGGCAACCTCGCGGTCTGGGCGGACGGCAAGAAGATCGAGTGGGACGCGAAGAACCTGCGCGCCAAGAACGCGCCGGAGGTGGACATCATCGTCAAGCCGCGTCTGCAGCACGGGTATAAGATCTAGGTCCGAAGCTCGCCAGTGAACAGGCCCGTCATCCGAACGCTCGGACGACGGGCCTTGTTGCAGATCGTTAGATCGCGTGTTTAGCTATGCTAAACCCTTCGCGCGAAATGTGCCGCACTGCGTGGCAACCGTTTGGAGGAAACATGCTCCCCATCATAGACACGCATCAGCATCTCTGGGACCTGAATCGCTTCCGGCTGCCGTGGATCGTGGAGGGGAGCCGGCTCGGCCGCAGCCACCTCATGGCAGACTACCTGCAAGAAGCGGAGGGGCTCAACATCGCCGGCACGGTCTATATGGAAGTGGACCTCGCGCCGGACCAGCAGCCTAATGAGGCGGAATACGTAATCGGCCTTTGCCGCCGGCCGGACAATCCGATGCTCGCTGCGGTCATCTCCGGGCGTCCGGCGGAAGAAGGGTTCGAATCATACATTCGCCGATTCACCGGCGAACCCTATGGTGGATACGTAAAGGGCGTGCGGCAGATTCTGCACGGCTCGACACCCGCCGGATTCTGCCTCCAGCCGGTATTTGTCGAATCGGTGCGTCTTCTCGGCGCTCTCGGTCTTTCGTTCGATATCTGCATCCGCCCGGAGGAGCTGAAAGATGCCGCGAAGCTGGCCGAGATCTGCCCCGATACGCAATTTATCCTCGATCACTGCGGCAATCCCGACGTTCAATCGACCGATCTATCGCAGTGGCGGCGCGACAGTGAACGTGTAGCCGCCCGGCCCAATGTTGCTTGCAAAATATCGGGAATCGTCGTAACCGCCCGGCCCGGGGCATGGAGCGCCGCCGATCTCGCGCCTATCGTCCTCCACTGCACGGAAGTATTTGGGCCGGACCGAATCGTATTCGGCGGCGACTGGCCCGTATGCACGCTCGTCGCGCCGCTGCGCGAGTGGGTGACCGCTCTTCGCGAAATCATATCGGTCTGGCCGGACGAACGACAGTGCAAACTGCTCCACGACAACGCGCTGAGAATCTATCGCTTGAAGGAACATGCGTCAAAGTGAGCTTCGACATTGGAAAAACCCGCGCGGATACGCCCGGCTGCAAAAATAGAATCCACTTCAATAACGCGGGAGCCTCGCTGCCGCCGCGCCAGGTCACCGATGCCATGATCGAATATCTGCGGCTTGAAGCGCAGATCGGCGGATATGAGGCGGCGGAGCAAGAACACGCGAAACTTGAGCGGGCTTACCTTGCGGTCGCGGAGCTGATTGGGGCGCGGCGCAATGAGATCGCGCTGATGGAGAACGCCACGCGCGCCTGGGAGATGGCGCTCTACTCGATTCCCTTGAAGCCCGGCGACCGTATTCTGACTGCGTGCGCGGAGTATCCCGGCAACTACGTAAGCCTGCTGCACTACGCCCGACGAACGGACGCAACGGTGAAGGTGATTCCGGACGACGAATCGGGCCGGGTATCGCTTGACGCTCTGAGAAACTCCATTGATGACCGCGTGAAAATGATTGCGCTCACGCACATTTCAACCAATAACGGCCTCGTGAATCCGGCCGAAGAGGTTGGGAGAATCGCGAAAGACGCGGGCGTGCACTACCTGCTGGATGCGGCCCAATCCGCCGGGCAAATGCCGTTGGATGTAAACCGGATTGAGTGCGACATGCTGACTGCGACATGCCGGAAGTATCTTCGGGGTCCTCGCGGCGCCGCGTTCTTATACGTGCGGCAAGGATTGATTCCCCGGCTTGATCCCCCGCTGCTCGACCACTCGGCCGCGGACCTGCTCTCCCTTACCGACTATTCGGTGCACGAAGACGCCAGACGATTCGAAACCTGGGAGACGAGCCACGCGGCCCGAATCGGGCTCGGCGTTGCCATAGATTATGCGCTCAGTTTGGGGTTGGAATCTATTCGGACACGAGTCACGGGATTGGCGGACCGCCTGCGCGCGCGGCTTCGCGAGATGCCTTACTTAACGGTCGAAGACGTGGGCAGGGAGCAGTGCGGCATCGTTACGTTCACGCATGCGCGGCTGTCCCCGGAGGATATTCGGCGAGAGCTTGCTGCCCTGGGAATCAATACCATACCGCGGCCCGTGACGCCGCTGGATGTGCTGGCGGGTCGGGCGAAGCCCGTCTTGCGCGCCTCCGTCCACTATTACAACACGGAGGAGGAGATGGACCGAATGTGCACTGCGCTGGAAGAAATGAGCGCTTAACTGCCCGATAAACCGGAAACATAGAAAATGCCCGGACCGGCGCCCCCGAAAACTCTTTTCGGAAGGCGCCGGCCCGGACAGCTTAATTTACGAATTAATCTGCTAGGCCGCGATAGCGGTCTGGCCTGCAATCTCAACGGCCGCGATAGATTCGGCGGCGTGCGCTAGAAGCGCTGCGCCGTCTTCGGCGTCCCGCGGATAACACGCCCACCCCAGCTTGAGGGCCAGAGGCGCTCTGCTTGTCAGATGCCCCTCCGAAACAAGCCACTCGCCCAGGTTGTCCGTCAATCGATTCACCACGACCTCAACCTGGGTCCCCGTGTGCGGAAGCACCAGGCCAAAGCAGCAATTGTCGAACCGCGTGACGATGTCCGCTTTTCTAACCGTTTCGCGGATTATGTCTGCCGCGCTCCGAAGCGTCTCCTCAGCGCGAATCGTACCATAAGCCCGGCCGATCTGCTCGTACCCCTGAAGTTCTATCAGCAGTATGGACAGCGGCGCTTCGTAGCGGCTTGCGCGGCTCAGCTCCTCTTCGAGACGACTGTCGAAGTAGCGGCGGTTGTAGAGCCTGGTCAAGCCATCCACGACGGTCTGTTCCGTTGAGATCACGGGCAGCGAGTCTCCACGGCGGCGCACCAGGCTCATCGCCATCTGCGCCTCCTTGATCTCATCGGTGACCATGATCTTTTTCAGCTTCTTCGTCGAATTGCGAAGAATGTGCGATACGTAGTTGCAGGAGATTCCCATGTTACGGGCGATCTCCGTCTGGTTTCTGTCCCGGTAATAGAACTCCTGGACCACGGCCTGTTCCAGCTCCTTGAGCTTTCGAAGGGCCGTTTCGAGCACGAGCTTCTCCTCGACCGGCAGCTGGAAGTCGACGGCTTTATCCGCCTTTACTCTGTCCATGTCATAGGTCGAAGACGCCTCGTCATCCTGCTCATTTCCACCGTCCAATGACGCGACTTTGAAGACCTCTCTGCTCGTCATGAGGTCCGCGATGGCCTCTTCCTGCATGCCCATCAATTTTGCTATCTCACTATTCGTAGGCGGGCGGCCAAGCTCTTGCGACAGCGACTCAATGACTTTGGTAACCTTCTGGTTAAGCTCTTGCAGCCAGGCGGGCTCCTTTATGATTTTGCCCCTGTCACGCAGGTGATGTTTAATCTGCCCGATAATAAAGTGAGTAGCGTAGGTGCTGAATTTGACTCCTTTGTCGGCGTCATATCCGTCTACGGCAGTAATTAGCCCGATATATCCTTCTTGCGCCAGATCTTCACTTGGTTCAGCCGCCCCCGCGAAGCGCCTTGCTATGCTTTCCACGAGATTGGTATATTGCATTACGATGCGGTCTCGAATCGCCTGCCGGCGAGTGAGCTTGTACTCACGCAGAAGGTCGTGAACCTCCAGATCCGACAGCCGCCGGTTGGTGTCGTTCGACATAAGTTATTACAGACGCGACGTTCGTGCCCATCATTCGCCGTTCGCGCCTCCACTGCTCGGGGGCGGCAACATCCAGGTTCCGCATATACCCACTCTTTCCCCGCGCTCAATTATTATCGACTTAAACGCGCAATAACTGAAGGGGGATTCTACGGAACAGGTCGAATTACGGGCTAATTTAGCCGCGGGCGAATCACGAGGCGATAAAAGAGACCCCAGACGTCATCGCGATAGGCGACCTTTACGCGCGGCAGAAGGAAAGGATCGGAATCGTGCCGGGCGACACCACTCTTCGTTGTGCACGCCGCCACAAATCCGGCCTCCCGCGCAAGCTGCGGCGTCCGCGCGTTGATGCCGCCGAAGGGGTAGCAGAACGTTCGCGCAGGCGCGGTAAGGTTGTTTGTCAGGTCGTCCCGGCCCTCACGCATCTCGCGCAGAGCCTCGTCGTCGCCCAGCGTTTCCAGGCGAGGGTGCGTACGGGTATGCGCCGCCATCTCCCATCCCGCTTCCTGAAGCTCCCTGAGCCTGGACCAGTTCATGATAGGCAGCAGCGGGTGACCGTTCATTCCGTCCCATTGGTTTTCGCCGCCTACATAGGCGGTCGGGACGAATACGGTCGCCGGCCATCCATAAGCATCGAGAATTGGCGCCGCATGATCGCCGACACTTGCGTAGCCATCGTCGAACGTGACGCAGACGGTGCGCCGGGGCAGACTGCCCGCGGCAAGCCTCTCGCAGCCTTCCGCGAGCGTGATCCCCGTATATCCGAGCCGCATGAGCAGCCGCATTTGCCGCGCAAAGCTCTTGGCGGAGACGTTCAGGAAGGTGTCCGCCTTCGACGCGACGGGCGCGCCGACCTTGTGGTACATGAGGATGGGGAGTGGCATGGGGTTGATGAGTCGTCGGGTAGTCGGGCTTCCGACTACCGTCTTCCGTCGTTGGTCGTTGCTTCAGGCCGCGACGCGCGCGGAGCGACGGGCGCTCAAGATGCTCTGGTAGACCTGCTCCATGTTCTGAGCCATAACCTGCGCAGTGAAGCGCGTATTCGCGCGCGTTCGCGCGGCGTTGCCCATGCGCTCGCGCAGTATAGGATCCTCCAGGATATCGTTAATGGCTCGCGCAAGCGCATCCGGATTCCGCTCGACCAGAATGCCTGTCTCGCCATCCTCGACCAACTCGGGAATTCCACCGGCACGGGTGGCAACCACGGGGCGTCCCATCGCCATAGCTTCCGCAATAACCATGCCGAACGTCTCGGTCTCAGAGGGCACCGAGATAACATCCATCGCATTCATGATTCGCGGCACGTCGTCTCGCACGCCCGTGAATCGCAATCTATCGTCAATCCCTGCCTCGCTCGCCAGCTCCCAGAGCGCCTGCTGGATTCCAGGCTCAGCATGTCCCACGAAGACGAAATAGGCGCGCGGTCTCTTTGCAACGACTTCGGCTGCGGCCCTCACGAGCAGCGGCGCTCCCTTGAATGAGTCTACGCGTCCAATCTGCCCAATCAGCTCCGAGTCGGCGGGAAGCCCCAGCTCCGCGCGGACACTAAGCGACGGGGCTGGAACAATCCGGTCGTCGGCTGTCAGATCGGTGAAGTCCGTTCCGTTGTAGACCGTGTGCACGCGCGCTTCGGGCACGCCGCGCGCTATCAACCGCTCGCGGAGATAGTTCGAGACCGCGACAAAGGAATGATTCCCGCGCGGCAGCCAGCGGTAGGCAAAATCACGCGTGAGCACGTGGACCGTTGATATGACCGGCACGTGGGCCAGGTGGCCGGCGGCGTAGCCCATATAGGTTGCGCGGGTCAAATGGGTGTGAATCACGTCTACTTTCTGCTCGCGGACCATGCGGCGAAGCGCGAGAATGGTTGCCGAGGACGTCGCGCCGCGCATGGAAAGCTCTATAGTCGGGATGCCCGCGCCGCGCAGCTGCTCGGGAAGCCAGCCGCCGCATGGGCAGACGGCGGTTATGTTATGGCCGCGCTTGCGGAGCCACTCGGAGAGCACGACGAGGTGCTTCTCCGCCCCCGAAGTGCGCGAGCTGGAGATGACTTGTAGAATGTTCATGGGAAGCGCTGGGTGCTGAGTGCTGGGTGCTGAGTGATGAGTAGGGGCTGCCCTGTGTGGCCGCTCGCCTCAAGTACGGAGCAACCTCCGCGTTGCGCCGATATTTTAGCCGCGTTGCGCCGTGTTCTTGACGTTCTCTCAGCACTCAGCACTCGGCACTATTTCTTTACCGTAACCTGAATCGCGGGGGCAGGCTGAACGTCGTTGCCGAGCTTGCCGGTGAGGAGTGCGCTGGCGGAGAACGGACCCGCGTTTCCGGCGGCAGTGAGCTTGATTGTGATTTCGGTCTGCTTGTCGGGGATGGCGGGCGTCTCGGCGCTCACTCCGGGCGGCAGATTCGCCAGCGTCAAGGCAATGGCGGGATTTGCGGCGTTATCGTTCGGGCGGCGATTCGCGCGGACCTTCACCATCACGGTCTGGCCCGGCATCAGGGTAATCTGCGTCGACTCCGGAGTCAATGTGTATAGCGGGACGGCGGCGGTCGTGGTTGCCATCTGGAAATGCACCGGGCGCGGAACGACCTGGCCCTCTCCCGGACGCGGCAGGTTGGCAAGCACGAGCGCGCCGAGCCGAAAAGGCTTTCCATCCGGTCCCTTCACGTCCGCCGACTCGGCCACGATTCGCAGCGGAGCGTTGGCTGGCGCGGCATCGGTCGCGGCGGTTAGCGTTAGGATACCAGATGTTTGGCCGGGACCTATTACCAACGGATTCACCATTACGCCTGCCGGCAGCCCTTCCACAGATATGGTTGCAGGCCCGCCGAAGCCGCCGCGCCTCTCCAGACCCACGTTCACGACCAGTGTCTGGCCGTGGCCGAGCACGAGATTATCCGGTGAAGCGGTGAGCCGAAATTCCGGCATTGTGGGCGGGCGAACGAACAGGCGGTAGTAGTAGTCCGGACCGCCCTTCGCGTCGATCGTGCTCAACTCAATCTTGTACGTGCCATTGGCGGGCGGCGTGAAGACGATCTGCGGGTCACGGCCAATCTGATCCTCGGTATTGAGAAGCTCCTTGCCGGCTCCATTCAGGATTCGAAGATAGGGAATCGCGCGCGAGCCAGTAGAGCGCGCCGCCACGGAAATCTGATACGCTTTGCCGGCCTCCGCGTCGAAATGAATGAGGTGCGTCTCTTTCGCGGCGTTCAGGCGGCCATCAATCGCGGCGGGCAGACCGGCTTTCGGCAGCGTGGCCGCCCCGGCCGGTGCGACGGTATGCGCCATGTCATCCCCGAATACCGCCACGGGCAGCGCGGGACCGTTAGGGGTATCCACGAGGGCGTACCACGTGCGATTCTCCGGCATGTCGGCGGGAAGAGGAATCGTCACGGTCTTCATGCTGCCCAGATTGTAGCCTTCGACTGCGGCGTTCAGGGTCTGCCCCCGCCGCCCGCCTCCAGGTGTCAGAGACGTAATCACCGGAATCTTGCCCAGCGTCAGCCGGTAGATGAAACTGCCGCCCCCCCGATAGAGCGTGTCACGCACCTGCAATCTGTATTCGCCCGACTTCTTGAAAGTATGAATCAGGCGCGGATCGCGATCATAGCCCTCCATCGCGGATCCGAGCAGCCTTCCCTCGCTGTCCCTCAGTTCTAGGAAAGGGTCGAGCGGCGCATAGAGCCGGTTCGCGCAGATATCGAATACGAACGTTTCGCCCGCGTCCGCGTGGAACTGATACCAGTCCACGTCCTCCGGGTTGTTGGCGCGGCCATTCACGGTGATCGGGAGATTGTCCAGCTTCATCGCCTCGGCGGGCTGATTATCGGGTTCCTTCTCTTGGGTCTCCTTGAATGTCCCGACCCACAGGTAGCCGGGATTCGACAGGCCGCCCGGCGTCACTACGCGCACCTCGTAAGGGCCCGGCGCGGCGTCCGGCGCAATGTCGAGCGTCAGCGGAATCGAATTGCCGTTTGCGGCAGGCGCGCCAATTTGCGCCTTCACGCCCTGCCCACTGATGAGCGCCGCTTTAGCGCCCACGAAACCCGAGCCTTCGATCTGTACAGTCGCCTTCCCGCCGCGGGGCGCTCCGGGAGGCCATACGTCCGCGATGTTTTGGGCACGTCCAGTTTGCGTGAGCGAAGCTAGGCAGAACGCGAGCGAAGCTGTAAAAATTCGTGAGGGCATACGGTCCTTTGTCTGCATCATCGCATGATTGCACTATTTGCTGTGAGCATCTGTCTTGGGGGTCGGCGCGGGCTGCGTTACGCGCCGAGGAAGAGTAATGAGTGACGCCGTCTTTACTCCATCGGCGAGCTTGTAAAGAACCGCGGAACCGTCGTACCCGCCGACCGCCACGAGTTGGCTTGCGGGGTCCACGCTTACCGCCAATATCGCATCGGGGTTTGGAATCGCCTTGACCTCCGCGCCGCTGTCCGCATTCCAGATTTTCACCGCGCCGTCGTTGCTCGAGGTGACGATCCACTTTCCATCCGGGGAGAAGCGCACGTCCGTCAGGACGTCCGGCTGCGTCGGCGAAGTCCTTGCCGCGCTCCCGCCGTCCGGCTTCAGATTCCAGAGCCGCATAGTCTTGTCGGCGCTCACGGAGACGATCTGATCCGCTGTCGGATGGGCCGCAAGGCCGGTTACCATCTCCGTATGCCCGGCAAGAGTGTAAAGCCGCTTGCCCGTTGCAGCGTCCCACACCCGAATCGAGCGGTCCGCGCTCGCGGTGGCGAGGTACTTGCCGCTCGTCGTGTAGGCAACGGCATAGACCGCGTCGGCGTGGTCCTTCAGATCGGCTATGGATACGCCCTTCTCGACGTCCCAGATTTTGACCGTCTTGTCGTAGCTGGATGTCGCGAACTGCTTGCCGTCGGGCCGCCAGCCGAATCCGTAGATGCAGTCCGTATGTCCCGTCAGCGTCCTTTTCAGCGTGCCGTCAGCCATGTTCCAGAGCCGGATTTCACCGCCCTGCCCCGGAACTCCTCCCGCCGCAGCCAGCGTGGTCCCGTCGGGGCTGAACGCCAGCGCGCGCACCACGTCCGCATGGCCGGTCAGCGTGCGCTGAATCTTGCCGCCCGGCATCTCGAAGAGCTTGACCTCTCGATAGGTTCCTACGGCCACAATCTTCCCGTCCTTGCTCCACGCCAGCGACGCCGCCTGCGGCAGGATGTCTGCACGCACGGGGATTCCGCCCGTACCGGACACCTTCGACGGGTCGATGGGCGCGGCTTCGCCGTCGGACTTCGCCCCTTCCATTATCCACCGCCGAATGAGCGCAGTCTCGGCGGGCTTGAGCGAGCCGCCGATGGGCATCTTCGGCTGCTTGCGTCCCTCGATATACTGGACAATCAGGCTGTTGGCCGCGTTTCCAGGCAAAATAACCTTGCCGCGCGAGCCACCCGTCATCAGTGCCGCATAGGCTGTCGTGTTGAGCTTGCTCTGCGGCGTGGCGGCGCTGTGGCAGGCGTTGCAGGAGGTCGCAAATATCGGCGCAATCTGCTTCTTGTAGCTCACCGGCGCGGGCTTCGTCTGAGCCGCGGCGGAGATGCCACAGAGCAGAAGCGCGGTTAGACTGGATAGAGATTTCATGTTTTGTCCACAGATGACACAGATGAACACAGATAAGTGCAAATGCTAAAGAACGACGCGTGTATACTCGAGCCGCCCCGTACCGAAATTGAGTAGGACAGCGCGCTTGAATCCGGTTGCGCGGAGGTAATTGATAACCTGAGCCTGATGTGAGCCTGACAGGTTGTCCAATGCCTTGATCTCTACGATGATTTCGCAGAAGCAAACAAAGTCGGCGCGATAGGCGCAAGCGAGTACGGAGCTCTTATACTTCACGGGAAGCGCCACTTCGCGGATGAATGGCAAGCTGCGGCACGCGAATTCCAAAGAAAGCGCTTCCTGATATACAGCCTCCAGAAAGCCGTATCCGAGTACGCGATGGACTTCCATTGCTGCGCCAATGACTGCATAAGTCTGCGGATCGCGCTCATTGGAATCCTTCGACGTTCTCTGGTCTTCCTCTGTGTCATCTGTGGACAAGCCGCCGTTAAGCCGCGACCTGATTACGCAATGTGCCAATCTGCTCGATCTGAATCGCAATCTCGTCGCCGGGTTGTAGAGTGAAGTTGTCGGGAGGGATGAGGCCGGTTCCAGTTAAGAGGACGACTCCGTGCGGGAACTCGTTCTCGCGAAATAACCAATCCACCAGATCGTCCACGCGCCTTCTCATGCGCGCGGTGGATGTCTCGCCGCGATAGGCCGTCTCCCCGCCCCGCGTGATCGTGAGCACAATTCCGAGGTTCTGCGGGTCAACTTCTCCAACAGGCACAATCACTGGTCCCAGCGCGCAGGAGGCTGTGTACACCTTCGCCTGCGGCAGATAGAGCGGATTCTCGCCCTCGATGTCGCGCGACGACATGTCGTTCCCGACCGTGTAGCCCAGAATTTCACCCGATGCGGCGACGACAACGGCAAGTTCCGGTTCCGGCACGTTCCACTTCGAATCGCGCCTGATTCTGACGAAATCGTTGGGGCCCACGGTGCGGCCTGGAGTGGCCTTGAAGAAAAGTTCGGGCCGGTCCGCGACATAGACTTTGGCATAGAAGTCGCCGCCCTCCGTCGATTCGGCTATGCGCGCAAACTTGCTGCTCTCGTACGTGACACCCGCTGCCCAGACCTCCATGCCGGTGGTCAGCGGGGCGACGAGCGAAGGATGTCCGTATCGACCCGGCGCTGTGTCGAGATCCGAAAACGGAATCGATTCCGGGATTGCGGCAGCCGCCAGCGATTGAAGCCCATTGGCGTCGGGCGACTGAAAGCGCTGCGCGACAGCCTGGTCTTCGAGCGGATATACACTGCCGTCCCGAACCCATCCCCAGCGTTTCTGCCGCCCAACGGCCGGCAGATATGTTTCGTAGCGGCAGAGCGCCATTGCGAGCCTTTCTAATCGTCCGTGTCTGTCATTGCCGGTCGGAGCAGCGCCGATTCCGGCTCGTGGGTTGCTCCGCCCGCGGGCCGAAGCAGTATTTCCGCCTCTTCGACCGGCGTGGACGACGGGCGGAGCAGCGTCTGGACTTCGTGCTCCAGCGCCTGCCGCACCCGGAGCGCCGCTGCTGCCGCTTGCGCCGCATGTACGATCTCGGACTGCTTGAGAACGGCCCGCCCAGACTCCACAATCTCGACCGAAGCAAGCGACCGGCTGTCGCCGAGCCGCTCGTAGGTCAGTAGAATTGCGAGCGCAAAGTCCGCGCGGTCCGTCTTGACCAGCTTCCGGTCGAGCATGCGGCGTCTCTCGTTGTCCAGGTAAGCGGCATCTTCGCGCTGAAGCTGTGGCAGCAGCCGCGTCAACGTATCTTCGGCGGTGGTCATGATCTCTTTGTCCTGGGTATCGAGCGTATCGGCAAGCCATCCGACAGACCTCATGTCATCCAGCTCGGAGATGACCTTCACAATGCTCTTGTGCTGCGGAGTCAATGCCGCCGCTGCGCCGGCGCCGCCGAATACGCCGAACGACCCAAGGTTCGTCATCATATCCCAATGGCCTGTAGTCAGCCCCAGGATGATGCCTCCGGAAAGATACAGGACAAGAATGCCGCCGCCGATATAGAGGCCCTTGCGCGTGTTCCGTCTATGCCTTCGATATTTCTGTCCTTCGATCTCCAGGACGCGAAGAAGCTCGTCCGTCGATTCTGGTCCGAGCGCGGCAAGCTGCTTCTCAGCCCCCGCGCGGATATCCTTGTTGCGGTTCGACAGCTCTTTGACTATCTGTTCGACCGGCGGCGTTTCGGTCGTTACCGGTTGCGCGCTCGATTCGACTATTGCCGGCGAAGGGGAAATGCTCTCTTCCTGCGTATCTTGGCGCAACTCCATGACGCTCTCCTTCTCGGTTGCCTCCACTCAAACGAGATACGAGACGGACTAGCGCGCTGTTTCGCGATTCGGCTCTACCCGGCACGGTCGATGGAGATGGTCTTGGTTTGCGTAAAGAAGTCGCGGGCGGCCAATCCTTGTTCCCGGCTCCAGCTCGACGACGCTTTCATGCCGCCGAACGGAGCCTGCGGCTCCACGCCCGCCGTTTCGCCGTTGACGCGTAGCATGCCGGCCTGCGCCTTCTCGGCAAACTGCATCGCTGCGTTGAGATCTCGGGTGAAGAGGGAGGCGCTCAGGCCGTACTCGACTCCGTTCAAAAGCTCCAGGGCGTGGTCGAAGCTCTCCGCGCGCATCAGGCAGAGGACAGGTCCGAAGACCTCCTGCCGGGCGATGGCTGAATCGGGTGTCACATTGCCGAATATCGTCGGGGCGACGTAGAATCCGTTCGCAAGCTCAGGGTTGTCCATTCTCCCGCCGCACAGCATCTGCAAGCCGGCCGACCGCGCGTCGTCGATGGCGCGCAGGATGTTCGCCTGCGCCTGCTCGCTGATGACGGGGCCGAGATAGGCGCTCGAATCGTCGCCGGGGCCAACCTTCAACGCTTTCGTCCGTTCCACCAGCCGCCTCGAAAACTCATCGTAGACATCTTTGTGGATAATCGCGCGCGAAGTGGCCGTGCACTTCTCGCCGGCGGATTTGAAAGCGCCCTGAATCGTCAGGTTCACCGCCTGCTCCATATCGGCATCGGCGAGCACGACGGCAGCGTTCTTGCCACCCATTTCGAGCTGGTACTTCTTGCCCGCAGACGCCGCCTGCGCTGCGATAATCTTGCCGGTCTTTACCGAGCCGGTGAACGAGATTGCCGAGACCGCCGGATGGGTGGCCAGCGTCTCGCCGACCCGCGCGCCCTGTCCGAACACCACGTTGAAGACGCCCTTTGGAAGACCGGCGTCTTCGAGCGCCTTGGCGATGTGCCAGGCGGTGAGCGGGGCAAGCTCCGAGGGCTTGAGCACGACGGTATTGCCGAACGCCAGCGCGGGAGCGGCCTTCCAGATCGGAATCGCAATGGGGAAGTTCCACGGCGTGATGAGCGCGCAGGCGCCCAGCGGGATGCGCCGGGAGTAGAGGAACGTGGTGGCACCCGCGGAGGGAATCACGTCGCCGTCCGGCAGCATGGTCTGCATGCCGTAGTAGCGCAGGATAGTCACGCCGCGCATGATCTCGCCCTTCGCCTCCGGCAGCGACTTGCCCTCTTCCCGCATGAGTCCGCGCGCCACCTCGTCGGCCCGCGATTCGAGGATGTCCGCCGCTTTCCGAAGAAACTCGCCCCTGCCGTGCGGAGACAGCGCGGCCCAGGCGGGCTGCGAATTGGAAGCGGCACTAATTGCCCGCTCGGCGTCCTGCGCGGTTGAGTTGGGAAACTCGCCGACTAAGTCGCGACGGTCCGCCGGGTTGATATTGGGGATATACTCGTTCGCGGCGGGCGCGGTCCACTCCCCGCCGATATAGTTTTCGTAGCTGGCGCTCAAGATGGAAATTCCTCGGTAGTCGATGTTCACGGTTCACAACAGGCTTGCCTGAAGCATATGACAGTTCACCGGGGAGGGCCTGGCTTCCTGCCGGCGTTACCACTCCCCTGTCGTTTCTTGTTTGACCGTGAGCAAGCCGCTGTGTTATAATCTCTTGTAATCTCGTCTCGCGCGTCCGTAGCTCAGAGGATAGAGCATCTGTCTTCGGAACAGAGGGCCGGGGGTTCGAATCCCTCCGGGCGCACAAACCTTAAACTTGATATCCGTTCAGCAGTGGTGAGAATCGTTCCAGGAAGCAGGTGATTGTACTGGAGTCACCAGGCAACTCGACGTTGAACCTACCGGCATGATGCTTTGCTCCTCCTCCTGGCCCAATTTCCTCTCACAACAAACTTAACTGTTACAATCTCGATTTTGCCTGTCCTGTCACATTTGAAGTGTCACAGGTTCTGCACATTTCAATAGAGGCGCGACACACGACTATGCGAATATCTACAATCAGTTCAATATCGACCTAAACACCACCTTTGAGACCATTGTATCTGCGCCCTGATCACAAAATGCCAGTCGATTCGAATCCAAAGAATGGCAAAAGCTCGCCGGCGAGGAGGATAGGAGAAGACCTCCATCGCATCCGGCTGCTGCTTCCGTGCGCGCTGGCCGCCATGCTGCTGTTGAGGTGGGCGGCGCTTCGAGGCCGTCCGGAGCGCATGGCCGAGCTCCCGTTAAGCCCGATTACCCAGTGGGCCGGCATTCACACAGCCAATTCTATTGTTTTCGGCCTGGCTCCCAACGGCGTAGACCTCGTCGCTCACTCCCGTTCGATTACAGATGGCCGCGAGCGACTGCTGCTCCGGCATGACTCGACCGACACCGAGGCAGGCGCGTTCATTGCGGGACCATACCTTTACTATGTGAATGTCTGGTATCGAAATGTCCCGCTCGGCATGGGACCAGGCCGCAAGCTCCACGCAATGAACAATGGCCTCAGCATGCCGGATTTGAGAGGGATGCTTGGCTCGCGGTCCGCGCACCCCGGCGCTCCCCAGGCCCTCGGCCTCCTTTCAAGAAGCGGCAGAAGCCTATTCGCCTCGCAGCGTTCCAAAACGACGCTCCACCGCGTGCCGCTTGCGGGCGGCGCTCCGCGAACGATCTCGCTCGATACAAGCCGCGCCGATCCGATCTTTTACAATCTGTCCGTGCTGGGAGAGCATATCTTCTGGATACGGCGGAGACCTCTCGCTCCAGCGGAATCGACCCGTTACGCGAAACGAGACGGTACAATGCCTCCTGCCTATTTTGAGATGATGGTGTCACCGGGGGAAGGCGGGTCCGCGCGCAGACTGTATAGCGGAGTCTTCGAGACCGCCCGTCTGTTCTCTTCCACGCAGGGCGTCTATTTGCGTGTCGTACGGCCGGATTTTCTCGCCGGCCAGACGATAACCGATGTGGTTTATGTTTCGTCGGACACGCTGCAGACCTCCGTCATAAAGGATTGCCTGTTCGAACCCGCCTCGCCGCCGGTAGAATGCCGAGGCAAAGTCTATTGGATCAATGAGCGCTACACTTCACCGCTTCTCGGGGGATTCAACGATGCCGTTCGCAGAGACCTGGTGTGCGCCAATCCGGACGGCACGGCCCAGCGCGTGGTGTTGAATCTGATGGATGGCGGGAAAGCTACGGTCCGTCTCACGCGCCTGTTTTCGTATGGCGGCCGCCTCTATGGCGTGCTGTTCGAGGCGCGAGAGGAGCGGGGTGCGGACGCGGTATTTCGAGCGTTCCTGTGCGGCATAGAACCAGGTAGCGAGCCCATCGTCAGAAAGTTGACGTCTCTTCCACGGCGGTCCTGGGATCGCGGGGTTTTTGAGCGCGGGTACTACTATTTTGTCGTTACGGAGACACAGGACAGCATTCTGGATTGGTCAACCGATGGCCCGCCGCAGCCGGAAAAGTTCTATCTTTACCGCTGGAAACTTCCCGACGCAGGCTCATCGTAGCGCGGGAATGATCGGCTGCCGATAGGCAAAACAATGCAGGCAGGTCTCCTCATCTCAATTTGACACACAGGGCCAGATTGCTTGTAACGGACAATTATTCCCTAATAAGAAACTACCGCCCGCGCGATGGCAGTAGGGGCGAATAAATCGCAGCGAGAGTTGGGTGCAACGATCAACGGTTTCACTGCGATTTATTCGCCCCTAAGCTACTACGCAACGAATGCGTCACTGTTTCTTACCCGCAATGCCGCCAACGGCGCTCAGGTGCTCAGGATTACCCTATAGGGAGCAACCTCCGCTACATGCCGTAGCGCCGGTCTCTACGTGAACAATCCGGTTTTGGGGATAAGGGAAGCAGCCGCTTAACGTTGACTTGGCAAAGCCGCTAGATAGGACTTGATCCAGAGACGGGTGGGGCAGGAGAACATCGCCTGATAACCTAACCTTAAGGGGCCGAACGGTTCCCGGTTGAGGACCGGTCGGACATAACCTCCGGGATTGCCCTTTTTGGACATCACTAGCCTCACGGCAAGCGTGCGCGCCCGCCTCGCCGTGCTGCCGACCGAGACCCAGACCGCGTGGAAATGGGACATCGCCACGGGTATCCTGGCGGGCCTCTATCAGGGATGCGTGTGGACCTTTGTGGCGCGCGTCGCACGTGCAGATCTGCATGCGACCTACGCAAATATGGGCTGGATAGCCGCCGCCCCCGCGCTCGGCTATGTCTTCGCGACGGTCTGGGCCCGCCAGATGGATGGCCGCTCGAAAATGCCGTTCGTCTTCTGGACCTGGCTTATCGCGCGCGGCCTGTTTCTAATTACCCCTTTCGTCCACTCCCGCGGCCAGTTCGTGGCGCTCGTTTGCCTGACCCCGTTCGTCTTCTCGATATCCATGCCGGCCTATACCGCCATCATGAAGGACATCTACCCGGACCGGCACCGCGGCCGGCTGATGAGCTTTGTGCGAATGGGCATGAGCTTGATGACCCTGTTCTCCGCGCTACTTATGGGTCGGCTGCTTGACCATGGCCTCAGTTGGAGAACGGGATTCTGCCTGGGAGGAGCGTTTGGCGCGCTGAGCGCCTTCACATTCAGCCGAATCCGGGTACCTCCGGGAGATGATTCACTTGGCGATCGCACCTCCGCGCGCGCTTTCTTCCTCGACACGGTGGATATTTTGCGGCGCAATCCCGGCTACCGCTGGTTCTCGGCGTCCGTATTCGTTTCGGGTTTCGGCAATCTCATGGCGACTACGCTCTACCCCATCTACCAGGTGGACGTATTCCACATTTCGAACACAGCCGTCGCCAATATGCAGAACTTCAGCTCCGTGGCCACAATCGTGGGCTTCTTTTTCTGGGGCGGATTTCTCGACCGCAGGGGGCCATTGACGACCGTACTGGTCGCCTTGGCGTTTAACCTTGCCGTGCCGCTGCTCTACGCGCAGGCGTGGGGGCTCTCCTCGCTCTATATTGCATCGGCCGGCATGGGGCTGGCGGTCGCGGGCATTGACCTCGCCTACCTCAATACCACGCTGCTCTTCGCGGAGCCGGGTAAGGCGGCGCAGTACCAGGCACTCCACTCCAGCTTCTTCGGAATCCGAGGCTCCATCGCCCCCCAATTCGCCATTCCTCTCATGCGCGCCGTGGGCTATCAGGCCGCGTTTCTGACCTCGTTTACCATTATTAGCGCGGGCGTTTGGTTGCAAATCATATCCATGCGTGATTATCGTAGACAGGGACGAACGGGCGAGCGATGAGGCCGTTGGGTCGTTCTTCCGACTTCCGACTTCCGACTTCCCTCCTCGGAACATTGGTGGAACGGAATCGTCTTACGCTTAGTGTGCCCGCTTCAGGCCAATAGCGACCCCGGCGCACCGTAAGGAGGATGCAATGACCGTATTACAAATAGGCAGGGCGACCCTGGCTGGCGCGGCTGTGGCAGGCGCGACCGCGCTGTTGCTCTTCATGCCGCTAGCCGCCCGCGCGGACCACAAGATGTATCAGGGCCGCACCGGGCTTCCGACCGTCCGCAACAGCAAAGGAAACGTCTGGATGGAGCGCGGAGACGTCAATCTGGTGGTGCGCGGCTCCAATTTGAATGTAACCCAAAGTTTTCGCCTGCACTATCCGGGCGGCAAATTGGAGAAGGGAATGGACCGGATTCAGGTGGGCGTGCGGGAAGACTACTACCGTTCCAGGGATGGCGGGGCCGGCGATCTGATGGAAGCGGACGCACGCGGATTCGCGAGCTTTGGAGCCACCGTCGACGGCCGAAGGCAGACGATATCAATCGAGCCGTGGAAACTGAATGACAAGAAAGATACGGCCACGCGGTGGCGCACCTTCTGGATCACGTTTGCTCCGGGCAAAGTGCATGCGATGACAATCACGTCAACCTCGCCGCTTGGCTGGGACGGCGGCCACCGCACCGTGGAGTTCGTGACTAAGGACCTCGGCGGCTGGCGAGACGTGCCGGACCTCGTGGAAGTTCGATTCCGCGCCCCCGGCCATACCGAAGCGCGTCTGGCAGGATTGGAGCCGAAGCCCGATAATCAGAACGGAAATGCAATTCGCTGGGTATATCGCAAGATCCAGCCAAAGCGCGATATATTCATCATGCTTCCACCCGACTATCCGAACCGCCGCGCGAGCAGATAGCGAAATTAAATCGCGATACGCGTGGTATTCAAAACCCCCGTCTCCACAGGCGGGGGTTTCCTCGCGCGCTTTTCCCGCCCGGGATTCTTGCCGTCCGCCAACTCCCGGCCTTCCCCGATTGTCACGCGGTCCCTTCTTCTCGTTTTTGCACTCTTATATTCGAATTCCATTCGAATTATGTCCGAGTCACAGGCTTCTAAGGTATTGTATTAGCCGGGAACAAACGGCGAGCAGCGCGCAACCCCGCCACCAAGAATTCACCAAAGAAGGACGCCATAATGCAGGTCACAAAAGAGCAGATTGACCCCTGCACGATTTCGCTCGATATTCAAATTGAGCCGGATATCATTTCCAAGGCTTTCGGTCAGGCCTACCGCGAGTTTGGGCAGTACACCAATGTACCCGGCTTCCGCCCTGGCAAGGCGCCTCGCCGCATGGTCGAGCGCTATGTGAACCAGGAGAAGGTCCGTGAGCGCGTCATGGAGCTTGTCGCCGCGCCCGCCTACCGTGAAGCGCTTGAGAAGGAAGAGGTTACTCCCTTCGCCGATCCCGAGGTCGAGTTTTCGGACCTCGCGGACGGTGAGCCGTGGCAGTTCAAGGCCGTCGTTCCACTGCCGCCTCACGTGGAGCTGGGCGAATATAAGGATTTATCCGTCGAGCGTCCCGTTTTTCAGGTAGGCGACGAGGACATAGACCGCCAGATAGAATCGCTGCGCGGCGAGTACGCGCGAACCGAGAAAGTGGACGGCAGGGGCGTGCAATTGGGCGATGTGCTGATTGCGGAGATGACCGAGAATATTGAGGGGCACGAGCCGCAGACGCAGCCCCGCCGGACCCTGATTCGAGTGGGCGAATCCATTCCGGGATTTGACGACAAGATTCTAGGCATGATGCCCGACGAGGAGAGGTCGTTCGACCTCACCTATCCGGAGGATCACCAGGACGCCGAGCGCGCGGGCAAGAACACGCACTTCGACGTGAATGTCGCCACCATCAATCAGCGGGTGCTGCCGGAAGTCACGGACGAGTGGGTGGAGCAGGTTACCCCCTTCAAAACTGCCGAGGAACTTAGAGAAGCTATCCGAGAGAATCAGGAAGGCCAGATCAAGGACCTTTCCGACCGCGTCGTAGAGAGCCGAATTATCGAGGAGCTTATCAAGCGCTCCACCGTGGAATATCCGCACGTCATGGTAGAGCAGGAGATGCAGGACGAGGCGCACGAGCTGAGCCAAGAAATGCAGAACCGCAAAATGACGTATGAAGAGTATCTGGAGGCGACCGGGCAAACCGAGGAGGTACACCGCGAGAAGCTGCAAGCCAATGCTGTAGATCGCGTGCGGAGCGTCCTGATTCTGCGCGAATTGGCCAAAAAGCTGAATACCCAGGTGACCGACGGGGAGCTGGCGGGCGAGTTCGCCCTTCTCGCCGTCCAGAACAAGCTCTCCGACGAAGACGCGCGCACCCTCTTCCGCGACGAGAAACGCCGTACGCAAGTAACAAATATTATCATCAAGCGCAAGCTGCGCGACCATCTCTTCGAAACCGTAAAGATCGTGGATGTACCCGCGAAAACCGAGTGATCAGTGGTCGGCGATCAGTGATCAGCAAAGTCCGAACTGACCACCGATCACCGACCACGGACCACTGATAGGAGTTTCCCAATGTCCGACCGAATCGTGCGGCCCTATACCCAATACATGATGGCGGAGCGCGTCATCCGCCCCGATAAAGACGTCATCCCGATGGTTGTCGAGCAGAGCGCGCGCGGAGAGCGGGCATATGACATCTATTCCCGCCTGCTAAAGGATCGCGTTATCTTCCTCGTCAGTCCCATTGACGATCATATCGCCAGCCTCATCAATGCGGAACTTATGTTCCTGGCGCACGAGGAAAAGGATTCCGACATCCACGTCTATATAAACAGTCCCGGCGGAAGCGTTTCCTCGGGTCTTGCAATCTACGACGTAATGCAGTACATTAGCTGTGACGTCGCAACCTACTGCATGGGCATATGCGCCTCCATGGGCGCTATCCTCCTTGCGGGCGGAGCGGCGGGCAAGCGCTTCGCCCTTCCCCACTCCCGTGTCATGATGCACCAGGTGGCCGGCGGCTACGAGGGAACCGTATCCGACGCCAAAATCCGCCTGGAAGAGATGAACCGCGCCCAGGAAGCCCTCATGAACATTCTGGCCAAGCACACCGGCCAGGACATCGAGAAGGTCACCCGCGACTGCGACCGCGACTATTGGCTCTCCGCCGAGGAGGCCAAGGAGTACGGTCTGGTCGACGACGTCCTAGATAAAGCCGAACGCTAAACCGACAATACGGTTGTCAGTTGTCAGTGATCAGTGGTCAGTCAGAGCTATCCGGACTGACCACTGATCAATGACGACTGTTAACTGACACGGGGGTGCCATTTTGGCGAGGGGACTGGAACCGACGAACGAAAAACGCTGTTTCTTGTGCGGGAAGAGCCGCGAGCAGGTCAAAAAGCTTATTATAGGAATCCATGGCGGCGTTTGCCTGGAATGCATAGACCTCTGCAACGACATCATCCGCAACGAAACGCCGAATGCGGAAAGCTTCACCCCGATAGGGTCGATCCCCAAGCCCAAAGAGATATACCGAATTCTTTCGCAATACGTCATTGGGCAGGAGCGCGCCAAGCGCACTCTTTCTGTGGCAGTTTACAACCATTTCAAGCGTATCAATGCTCCCGCAAGCGACATCGAGCTTCAAAAGTCGAACATCCTGCTCATCGGCCCCACCGGCAGCGGCAAGACCCTCCTCGCCCAGACCCTCGCGCGCATCCTGAACGTGCCCTTTGCCATCGCCGACGCGACCTCGCTTACAGAAGCGGGATACGTCGGAGAAGACGTCGAGAATATCCTCCTCAAGCTGATACAGGCGGCGGATACCGGCGGCGATATGAAGGAGACGATTCGCAACGCGGAGCGCGGCATCATCTACGTCGATGAAATCGACAAGATCACCCGCAAGTCCGAGAACCCGTCCATTACGCGCGACGTGTCTGGCGAAGGCGTGCAGCAGTCCCTTCTCAAGATTATCGAGGGCACCGTAGCGAACGTTCCTCCGCAGGGTGGCCGCAAGCACCCGCAGCAGGAGTATGTGCAGATTGACACGTCCAACATCCTGTTCATTTGCGGCGGCGCTTTCGAGGGCCTCGACAGAATGATAGCGCGGCGCACAGAGAAGAAGGGCCAGATTGGGCTGCTGAACGAGGGGGGCACGAAGCAGGAGAAGCGCAACGTCGGGGAGATGCTTGCGCACGTGATGCCGGAGGACTTGCTCAAATACGGTCTTATCCCGGAATTTATTGGCCGCCTGCCGGTCGTCACGACCTTGGAGTCCCTGGACGAGGCGGCGCTGGTCAAAATTCTAATCGAGCCGAAAAACGCGCTCACCAAGCAGTACGCCAAGTTTTTCGAGTATGACGGGGTCGACCTCATCTTCGAGGAGGGCGCTATTCTCTCCATCGCGCGGGAAGCCATGCGGCGAAGCACCGGCGCGCGCGCCCTTCGCACAATTATCGAGGAGGTCATGATGAACATCATGTACGAGATCCCCTCGACGAAGGACGCAAAGCGGTGCATAGTTACAGCGGATACCGTGGATAAGCGGGAAGACCCGACTGTACTTACCATTCAGGACCTTCGCCAGGCGTCGTAAGCGAACCATGAACGCTGCCGACTAGCAGGCAATGAGCCGGAACTTTCGGGTATACCTTTAAGTATAAAGGGTACTCGCCTCATTAGAGAAGCAAGAGTCCTATGGCCTCTTGCTTCTTCTTTGTGTCACTACATGAAGACCGCTGACGGACAACGTCGGAAGACGGAAGTCGGAAGACGGAAGTCGGAAGAACGAATCAACGACCTAACGATCCAACGACCTAACGATCCAACGACCTAACGATCCAACGACCTAACGATCCAACGATCCAACGACCTAACGACCCATTGACCCAGCGACCCGAATACCTGAACACCCGAATACCTGAACACCTTCCGTTCCGGAGACCCATATGCCGCGTGCAACGCGCACTAAAGACCAGCCCGAGCCTGAAAAGCCCGTTCGAACAAGACGAAGCAAAAAGGACCGCGAAGAGCTTGAGGCCGCCCTGCTCGAGGCTGCGGGCGAAGAGACCGGGGGCGCGGCTGCGATCCCGCGCGTACTTCCCCTGCTGCCTATTCGAGACCAGGTCTACTTCCCGCACATGATCTTTCCGCTGCTGGTTGGCCGGGAGAAGTCGGTTCGTGCCCTGGACGAAGCGATTCGCCATGAGCGCCATATCGTGCTGGTTGCCCAGAAGGCCGTGAACACCGAGGAGCCTGAGGCGGACGACCTCTATACGATTGGGATTGCGGCGGAGATTATGCAGCACCTGCGCGTTCCGGACGGCACGGTCCGCGTGATGCTGGAAGGGGTCGAGCGAGTCCGAATCGTCAAGTACGTTCAGGACGCTCCGTTCTACAAGGTCGTTATCGAGCCGATGCCGACGATGGAGTACAAGGACCTCGAAATCGAGGCCCTGATGCGCGGCGTTACGAATCAGTTTGAGCAAATCGTCAACGTAGGCCGCAACATCGCGCCGGAAGCCCTGATCAACGTGGTCAATACGGAGGAGGCAGGCCGGCTCTCCGACACGATTGCCCCCTACCTGCACCAGCTTCGCGTAGAGACGAAGCAGGACATTCTCGAGACCCAGGACGTTCGCAAGCGGCTCCACAAGCTCTCCGTCGTCCTGAAGAAGGAGTGGGAGATTCTCGAGATTCAAAAGAACATCCGCAGCCGCGTCGAGAAGGAGATGGGCGACACGCAGCGCGAGTTCATTTTGCGCGAGCAGATGAAGGCGATTCAGCAGGAGCTTGGGGAGCGGGACGAGCGCGGCAGCGAGATCGAGGAGTTCCGCGAAAAGATTAAAGCCGCCGCCATGCCCGAGGCTGTCGAGGAGCGGGCGGTAAAGGAGGTGGAGCGGCTCGAAAAAATGCCGTACGCAGCGCCTGAAGGGACCGTGATTCGGACGTATCTGGACTGGCTGGTCGCGCTTCCCTGGAGCAAATCCACAGCCGAAGCTCTCCACATCGACGAGGCGGAGCAGGTGCTGAACGAGGACCACTATGGCCTGAAGAAGGTAAAGGAGCGGATTCTCGAGTTTCTTGCCGTGCGGCAGCTCGTGGGCAGCGGCATGAAGGGTCCGATTCTCTGTTTTGTGGGCCCGCCCGGCGTTGGCAAGACATCTCTGGGCAAGTCCATCGCCCGCGCCCTGAACCGAAAATTCATCCGAATCTCGCTGGGGGGCGTGCGCGACGAGGCCGAGATTCGGGGCCACCGCCGCACCTACATCGGCGCGCTGCCGGGCCGGATTCTACAGGGAATCAAGCAGGCCGGAGCGAACAACCCGGTCTTCATGTTGGACGAGATCGACAAGCTCGGCATGGACTTCCGCGGCGATCCCTCGGCTGCGCTACTGGAGGCGCTGGACCCCGAGCAGAACGGCGAATTCAGCGATCACTATATGGAGGTTCCTTTCAACCTCCGCAACGTTATGTTCATCACAACCGCTAACATCCTGGACCCTATTCCTTCGGCGCTTCGGGATCGCATGGAGGTCATCTCCTTTGCCGGCTATACCGAAGAGGAGAAGTTGGCGATCGCGGAGCAGTTCCTCGTGCCGAAGCAGGTCAAGGACCATGGGCTGGTGCGGAAGGAGAAGGAAGTAGGGGAAGACGGGAAGAAGGGAAAGGGCCGGCGCTCCCGCAAGGTGGAAGATCCCACGGGCGTCCCGTTGCCCAACGACCCAGCGACCAATCGGCCCAACAAACTCCAACCGCTCCTGACGATAACCACGAATGCGGTGCGTCTCTTGATTCGCGAGTACACGCGAGAGGCGGGCGTTCGGAATCTTGAGCGCGAGATCGGCACGCTCTGCCGCAAAGTAGCGCGCGAGGTGGCTGCGGGAAGAGCGGAGCCGACGACTATTGACGCAGACGACGTGCCGCATTACCTGGGCCAGCGGCGCTACCACTACGGCCTCATGGAGGAACAGGACGAGATCGCAGCAGCGACCGGCCTGGTCTACACCGAGTTCGGCGGCGACATCGTGACCGTGGAAGTGAGCCTGGTGCGAGGGCAGGACGGCAAGCTGACACTCACGGGCCAGTTGGGCGACGTGATGAAAGAATCGGCGCAGGCGGCCATGACCTATATCCGCTCCCGCGCGAAAGAGCTGGGCCTGGACGAGGAGTTTTACAAGGGGCTGGAGGTCCACGTTCACGTGCCGGCGGGCGCGATCCCGAAGGACGGACCCTCCGCGGGAATCACCATCGCTACGGCAATTGCGAGCGCGCTGACCAAGCGGCCCATTCGCAAAGACGTCGCCATGACCGGCGAGATCACGCTCCGCGGGCGTGTGCTGCCCATCGGCGGCGTGAAGGAGAAGGTGCTTGCCGCGCACCGCGCCGGAATCAAGACTGTGATTCTGCCGGAAGAGAATCGCAAAGACCTGGAGGACGTGCCCGACAACGTCCGCGAAAACCTCACATTCAAGCATGTAAGCCAGGTTGATGAGGTCTTCAAGCTCGCGCTGCTGGATAAGAGCAAGAAGAAGTAGGGAGAGCGAAACCTCCCCCAACCCCCTCCTTGGTAAGGAGGGGACAATGCGGTACACCTCTTAATTCATAAACCGAAGGATTCGCATCTTGTCTCGGGCCGATATCGAGGTGAAGTCGAAACCGACGGCCACTTTACCGTCCGCCCACGCGCGCTGGTATGCGATACGCGCTTCCGATCGGACCGGAGCCTGTTCCTCATCATTCGGTAATACAAAACAGACTTCGAAAAGCTTCGACTCCTCCACGCAGCGATCCGCCTTCATACAAAAGCCGCCCACGCTCACTTCGTAAGTCGATCCTGTTCTCCACGCTCCCGCGCGGCTGTCCGTATGCCTTGCCCTGTACATTACCGACAGCTCACAAGCGTAACGCTCCTCGGAGCGCAACTGCTCCTTATGCAGGCTGGAATTGAACACAATCGCGATATCGCCGGCCGATTCCGATACGATTCGCGCCGTTGCGGTGAACATCGCGCTCCCCGTTACAATAGTCAGGGAAGCAGAGGATCCTGAAGGCACGGGACCGGCGCGCGCTGAGGAGGGGGCGCGTTCGAGGCGTATTAACGCGCCTTCCTGACTCATTTGAACCAGCGCTCCGTAGAGCCTTTGGCTGCCGTCCTCGATTCCAATCTCGGCGAAACCAGAATTTGACGCCATTTGACAGCCCCTTCGCGGGCGGGGATTCCGCGGTTTTAGGCAGATAGTGATCACTACGGGGACAACTACGTTTTAAACAGATACTAATCCTACAGGATCGTCCGGCGTAATCAGGCGGCCTTTGCGCTAAGGCTTTCGACGAATCGGACGATTCGATCTCTCTCCTGAGGAGCTATGACACTGTAGGCGAGGCCGATATGAACACGTCCCCGCGCTCTGGGATGGGTATGCACGACCCGGCCCACGGCCTTTATCGGGCGGTCGTCCTGCTGGTGGCTGAGAATTACGGAGCCGCTATCCAAGTGTATTCGGGTGCTGGATTTGGCCGACGAGATCGCGGGCAGCAGGAAGCGAACCTCCATGCGCCTGGGTATGGAGGTCTGAGCCTCGAAAACAAGCCCTATACCGCCGCCGCCAATGTCTTCCGCCTCGCACTCCAGCCATGCGCCCATGCGCCCGTCAGGGCGTACGGCGCGGTACTGCACCGGCATGTGGTAGCGGACTCGCGCGCGGGTGCGATGCGGGGCGGGTTTAGCCTCGCTGCGGATTCCTAGGACGAGCTGATTGTTCTGCCAGCCCGCAATCGCCACAACCGCGGTAAATAGCGTGCCGCGAGCGAAATAGACCACTTCCGCCTCATCACCCTGTCGAATCATGCCCTGGTCGCGCGGAATGGTGAGCAGGTTTACGGTCAGAGTATCGTCGTCGGTGGACAAAAGTTGACCGTATATGGCAATGCCATGGTCGCCCACCCTTATTTCAGCCATTCCGTCGCGTTTGAACAATTAAATTCGGTGCCTTTTCGAAAGGATAGGCCGCATAGTCCCGGCGCTGCGCATAGAACTGTATAACTCCCCGAATTATCGGTATTCACTGCCGTCATGTTCAGGGCCGGGCCTCCGGGCGAGAAATTCAAAATTTTGCTGCGCCTAACATATTCGTACGACGGCGCGAAAGCGAAGGGATCTTGTGGAAGTGAAAGGCGATTGCGATACGGCAAAGCGGAGAGGGCAATGAGAGGGAGAGGCGAAGAGCCTGCGCCCAGGATAGGAAGTCTACAGCTGTGTACGTTCGAGTTCTCTTTGCAATTCGACGATTCCTAGTTTCCAGGAACTGGCATCAAGGGTCTAGACAACTCTGTCCCCGGTTAATTCACCCGACAAATTGATCCGTGGACTACTGTACGTGTTTTACCCCCATTTCCTTATCCTTCACGCGCCTCCGCGTGCCGCATAACTGTTCAGCATCCCAACTTGCGGGGCAAGATTTCTCTCAAAGTAACTCCCCCATTACGTGTGGGCTGGTAAAATGATTGCCGGCAAAGTCAGGATACAACCGAGCCCGGCCTGTCACTGGTGCGTTCTATAGCCCGATGTTCAGCATGGTTTTCCGTCGAATGGATTCTCATTAGTGTCAGCTCTGTTTGCCACATTAGACGGACAGAACCCGTTTTGGAAGATTACCAACATTTATCGACGGAATGTATCCTCGTTTGCCGAGAGACGAGAGAAAAAATGACCGCCAGAATCGAATCTATTCAGGAGACCCTACCTGAGATCAAAGCCAACGTTGCAGGCATCGACATTGGGGCCGAAGAAATCTATGTCGCCGTCCATGAGGCCCGTGGCGAATGCATCGTACGCCACTTCCCCACCTTCACGCAGGACCTTCACAGTCTGACCCAGTGGCTCCTTGAACGAGGGGTCAAGGAAGTGGCGATGGAAAGCACGGGGGTTTACTGGGTCCCTTTGTTTGAAATCCTGGAGGCGCATAAAATCGACGTCTGCCTGGTAAATGCCAGGCACCTGAAGAACGTGCCCGGACGCAAGACGGATGTTAAAGACGCGGTCTGGATTCAACGTCTCTTCTCGTTCGGTCTCTTGAACGCATCCTTCCGCCCCAAACAGCAGATATGCGCGATCCGCACGGTGATGCGCCATCGCGCCAATCTGGTAGAACAGGCGAGCAGTCATGTTCATAGGTTGCAGAAATCGCTCACCCAGATGAATGTTCTCCTGCATACCGTCATCGCCGACATCGTCGGAAAAAGCGGGTTGGCGATAGTAGACGCCAATTTGGCGGGCGAACGAAACCGTCATACGCTTGCCAGCCTATGCCATGTATCGATGGTGCGCATACGGGCGACCCCGGAAGAGATTGAAAAGTCGTTAGAAGGCGACTATCGCCCGGAGCACCTCTTTACCCTGAGGCAGTCCTTACATCTGTATCGTTCTTGTCAAGAGATGATCTCGGAGCCTACTATTCGAAGGTCGAGAACTGGAAACTCTTATATCCGAATTAGGGCCGCCCCCAGACCCGTCTCTGCCCGCGCCTGGCGCGCAAAAGGCATCCACATGACAAACAATGCCAGAACAGGTCGACCGATTTACGCATCAGCGCAATGATTTACTTGGAAGTGAAATGTCCAGGTTATTTGCTCAAGCGAACAAAATTCCTAACCGCCGCAGTCTATGCCGTACTCCGCCGACCACCGCTTTATCTCGTGGGCCAGCTCCTCGCGCGACAACGATGTTTTCGGCCGGTCGGAGGCCGTCTTCCGGTAATCGTTGAGCAGGGTCAGGTGCGGTTTCCAAAGTGTCTCCGCATAGTTGAGCGTGCTCCACATAAGGTGTTGGACGCCGAGATCCGCCGCGCGGCGCAGGTAGTCGCGCACCGCGTCCCGATTATCCATGACTCCGTAGAGTACGGGGCTCCAGAATAGTCGTACGTCAAGTCCGGCGGCGAGCAGCCGTTTGACGAGATTGACCCTGCCGGGAATCGCAGGGGCGTACGGCTCGAACGTCCGCCGGACATCATCGTCGAAGGTCGGCAGGGAGACGCCGATTCGAATATTCTCCATTCGCTGAAGTATGTCGATGTCTCGAATAAGGAGCGGCGACCGCGTCAGCAGGTGCACCGGATTCGGATAGTAGGCAAGCTCGGTAAGAATTCGCCGGGATATTTCGTAACGCTTCTCCACCGGTTGCCATGAATCGGTTGCAGTGCCGATGGAGAGTCGCGCTTCCGGCGGGACTCGGAGCATCTGTCGGCGGAGCACGTCGGGCGCGTTCATTTTCACCTGCACCCAGCCGCCCCACTTCTCGTCGTCGACCTGCCCTCTTCGCGCACGCATCACCGGCACGTAGCAGTACGAACAGCCGAATGCGCAGCCCAGATAGGCGTTAAGCGTGTAGTCGGCAAATGGCATTACGCTCTTGTTCAGTATGGTCTTGCACTGAATCTCTTCAACGTGGATATCGCGCATGATATAGAGAGTGTAGCAAAATAGTAATTTATTGTCAACCTATTTATATTTACTATTTTGTCGTTCAAATGAGTGGCGAATGCCCTAATACGGCGGCGGCTGCCAATGCGGTAAACTATATGCGGGGCAAACTGTTTCCCCGGCTCGACAGCAAAGGCAGGCATTCATCGTGAGCACAGACCTCCTCTCCTCTACCTCCTTCCCCATTCGCGTTGACGATTCGATCAACTCCGGAATTCTCGCGGTCTCGGAAGACAAGCTGCAGGGATTCCAACGCGACCCAATTGGCGAGATAAGCCGGCAGTCCGGCGTGGACGAGGAGATGGTCATCCAACGCATTCAGGCAATGCTTCGCGGCGGAACAATTCGGCGCGTTCGGCAGACGCTGCTTGCTACGAATTTGGCCGAGGGCGCGCTCATTGCATGGAGAGTGCCGGAGGAGAAGCTGCAAAGCGCATTCGACTGGATGTTTCAGAAAGACCCTTTTTCGGGACATGTCGTGATTCGGTCCACGGACGGCAATACGCCCGGCGCAAAATACCGCCTGTGGACCACGCTGAAAGTGCCGCAGGGCTATTCGCTCCGCAAGCATTGCGAGTTCCTATGCGAGAAGACCGGGGCCGAGTCGTTCATCCTGCTGCCCGCGAAATGCCTCTTCGCGCTGGGAGTGGGTCACGTGCGGCGCAAAGGCATGGAGCCCGGCAGCAAAACGGATGAGCGTGCGGAAGTCATGTGGACGAATATAGTCGAGCTAACAGAGCTGGAGTGGCGCGTATTGACGGCGTTGAAGCGGGAGTTTACGCCGGAGGAGCTTGCCAGCGAGTTGTGGGAGGGGAGAGCGTCCGAGGCGGGAGTATCGCTCGAATCGTTTTTGGAAGTCGCTGAAAACCTCAGCCGCCGAGGGGTGATAGGGAGGTTCTCCACCTTCCTCGAGCACTTCAAGCCGCTGGCGACCGGCGAGCGGGTAACCAAGTTCAACGCCCTGTTCCATTGGGCAGTGCCCGCGGGGCGCGAGTTGGAGGCGGGACGCGAAGTCGGGCGGTTCCACATCATGACTCACGCGTACTGGCGCGAGGGCGGCCCTGAATTCGCGGGGGTAAACATCATGGGAGTGGCGCACGGCACGGACAAGCTGCTGGTGCTGGAGCACAAGGCGGCGATGGACGCGCATCTGGCGGCGGTCGGCATTCCCGTGTCGTACACCAACGTCTTCTGGGGCGGCCGCAGCGAGATCAAGCCGAGCGAGATATCGCCCTTCGCCTATCGGGAATGGTGCGCGGCACACGGGATTAACCCCGACGACATGCACGAGTAGCGATCATGCCGCGCCGGAATCAAAGGGAGTGGACGTCACGCGCGAAGCAGCGCTAGCAGGCGGCCTACAAACGCCACCTGACATTCCATCGATGTGACCGCCTGTTCTACAGGCTCTGCAAACGTTAGTTCATCCGGCGGCATGTGGACGAAGAGGCACCGCGTCTTCAGACTGGATTGGCTGATTTCATCCAGCGCCGCATAGTAGGCGTGATTACAGACGTACCCGCCGGCACCCTCCGAAACCTCTGCCTCGAATCCGTCCCCTGCAAGCCGGACCTGAAGTGAAGCCGCGTCTACAGGCGTCGCGAGCGTGGACGGTCCTTCCTCGACAATCGGCAAGCCTTGGGGGACGGAGCCGTCGCAGTCCGGAATTCGGGCGCGGTCCACATTACGGGCGATGGATTCGAGCCGGAATCGTGATGCGTTTCCCGCTACGCCGAGCAGAAGCGCAAGATCGAAGTCCCCCGCGCGAATCAACTCCCGTATCTCAGCATCCGCGCGTTTGAAGGAGACCGGCAGAACATGCGCGGTTATCTCGTGGCCGGCCGCTCCTGCCGAACCGAAGTGGCGAACGATTCGGCCTGAGGGATTGTCGATGACGCCGGCAAACGGCCCGAATCCCGTGAGAAGCGTTTTCATAGCGTTTTCATCTTGTTGTTCTCTATCGAAGAATCATGTTATTCGGGCCGCTCTCCGGAGATGGAGAGCGGCCCATTTTGCGGCGGGGATTTACGTCCCGAGAGGAGCGTTGAAATCAGGCGTTTGTAACCGCTGTGTCCATCTGGTCGAGGCGTTCCGCCTTGTAGCCTCCGCGCGACTTGTCCCAGAGCCACCACGCGCCGAAGACCACGAGCAGGGCGGCCGGGAAGACGGCTACGGTGTGAAATGCTTTCGCGGACGCTTCGGAGAGAATCGCACTCATCTTGGGATCGGTTTCGGGCAGGCTTTTGATCGCGTCGAAAGTTGTGCCCGCCGCAACCGCCGCAGCCTGCTTTGCCTTGTCGAATACACCTCCGAGATACGGCAGCATGAAGTAGATCGCGATATTTCCGAAGCATCCCATGAGGCCCAGCGATAGCGCTCCGCCTCTGGGGAAACGCTCGGATGTGATTCCAAGCATCGTCGGCCACATGTAGCAGACGCCGACGCCCCATACCGTAGCGGCAACCAGGCCGGTAACGGGGCTGGTCGCGCTGCCGAGCATATAAAGGCCGACAGCGGCGAGCAGGCAGGAGACGAACATCAGGCCGATTGGCGAGAGCTTATGGGCGAGGCTGCCGGCAAAGTGCCGCATTACGAACATGAGGCCGCTGACGTAGACGAGCAGCAGAATGCCCTGGAATCCTACAAGGCGGGTGAGCATGGAGTTCACCCACTGGCCGGGCGCCAGTTCCGCGGACGCGGTGAAGAGCATGCAGAACAACAACACAAGGAAAAGCGGGTTGAATGCCGCCTTCAGCATGTCGGAATTGGAGACGCCGGCCGCAATTCGCTCGGTTGGTGGAAACTTCAGGCCAATCGTCAAGAAGAGCGTAATTGCCGCGGGAATCAACACCATGCCAAGTTGGATCTTCCAGCTGACGTGCTGCGCGCCCAGAAAGAAAGCTATTAGGCCGCCCATGACGAGGCCGCCCGGCCACCATGCGTGGAGAACGTTCAACCGATGTGTCTTGTCTTCCGGGTATATGGTCGCAATCAGAGGATTGATTACGGCTTCGACCATTCCATGACCAAGGCCCGTAATGAAGAACGTCCCCCACAAGATCATGTATACGTTGGCGGAAGGCGGCACGAGTATCGTCGCCACCGTTCCAACAGCCAAAAGGATTGCCGAAAGCGCGAGCAGCCGTCCCATGCCGAGGTAATCGCAAAGGGGGCTGCCGACGAAGATTGACAAAGCGAACCCGAGGAAGGCGGACCCAGTGGCTCCGCCCACCAGCGCGGTGGCGTTCGCGGCGTCAAACGGATCGAAGAACACCTTTTGGAGATCTGAAATGATGGCTCCACGGATGCTGAAGGCCATGCCTGCTGTCACCAATGCCATTACACTGACCCAGAAAAGTTTGGACCTGTCGTAAGATTGCCCGGTGTGATCGACGTGGTGCAGAGTTTCGGTGCTCACGTTGCTCTCCCCCTCATTATGGAGCGCCGGGCCGCTCGTCCGGCCCGAATGCCTAAGCGCAATATCATTATATCATTCCCAGACCGCAGAAGCGCGCGGCATTGCGACGCCCTCGCCAGTATCGTGCAGTTCTATGCGATGATTCGATTTTCCTTCTCTGCTTTGAGGTATTCTGCACCGCTTCCTTCAAGAGGGAGCTTGTTTTATGCCCATCTCGGCCGGGCCCGCAAATGCCTGCCGCAAACGACGAACTTGAAGGGCGATTCCGCAGTATACAGTCATATCTGTCATATCTCCCAGCGGCATATGCTTAATGAGGCGCGGCAAGTACACGGGGCCTGCGCTCAGAAGCACAGGAGGGAATCGGGCGTTGGTGAGAGAATTCGATCAATACTACTACAGACTGGAATCACGTATGAAGAGCATGAAGATGGGCGCGAACAGCGCGCGACGTATTTCTCAGCCGCGTATTTCTCAACTGCCGCTAATTTTAACCCTTGCCGCATGCTTGATATTTGCGCACGGGTGCGGAAGCGGCGGATCATCCCCCGTCGCGAACTGCTCCCTCGATTCTTTCACCCCGAACTATGCCCGAAACGCATCCCATCTGCTGACCTGGCCGGGCTTTCCCCTCAACGTCTTTTTCGTCAAGGACTCTAACTACTCGACGGCGCGCCAGGACATTGCCGTGGCGGGATTCACCGAATGGGTCGATGCCACCGGCGGCGCTCTCACGTTTCAGGTGGTAAGCTCCAGCGCAAACGCGGATATTACCGTGAAATTCGACCCCACGACCGCGAACGGCCTTACGGAGCTGCACTTTCAAGGTCTTCAGATGACGCACGCGGACATGGAGATTGGACTCAAGAACGTGAGCGCTGCCGACGTTCAGTGCGTCGCCGCGCATGAGTTCGGCCATGCGTTGGGCATCGACGGGCACAGCGACAGCTCGAGCGACCTGATGTCCCCGGTCCACGTTATTGGAGAGCCCTGCCCGCTCACGCAGCGCGACTTGAACACGATGAAGACCGGCTACTGCGGTGTCTTCTCGCGCGCCGTCGGACCGCATCGACGCCCTTCCGGCCCGGAGTCGATTGTCACGATTCAGTAGAGGCAGAGGAGAAGGATAATGCCAGGACCGTTCCCCGGGATGGACCCATTTCTGGAATCGCGCTCAGAGTGGCGCGACGCGCACGAAGGTCTTATCACATACATTCGCGATGACTTAAACCGAACGCTGCCACGCAATTACCGGGCTAAGATCGACGAACATGTTTATGTAATGCCCGACCGCCGCCCGCTGGTGCCGGACATTGCGGTACTGTCGCGGCCCGCGAAATTCGTTCGGGAATCTACTGCTGTTCTGGAATCGCCTGACGCCCCGGTGCATCTATCGCTGCCATCCGATCCAGAGATTCGGGAATCCTTTATCGAAATCGTTGCCGTTGCAGACATGGAGCGGCCCGTGACGGTCATCGAGCTGCTTAGCCCGACCAACAAGACTCCGGGCAGGGGTAGGGACGAGTATTTAGCAAAGCAGTATGTAATACTTCAGAGCTCGACGCATCTGGTTGAAATCGACCTGCTGCGCGCCGGAGCGGATACAGCCGCGGCTCCGCGAGGCGTTTTCGCCGAGCAGCCTGAAAGCGCCGGCTATGTTGTCGTGCTGCATCGAGCCGGCAACGGGCGCAATTTCGAAGCGTGGCCCTGGAACGTACGCGAACGCATGCCCCGAATCGCGATTCCTTTGGGGCCCGGCGAGAAAGACGTCGTGCTGGATTTGCAGCAGATATTCGACCGAAACTACGACGCGGGCGCATACGACCGCTTCCTCGACTATTCAAAGGACCCGGAGCCGCCGCTTACCGGCGAGGATGCCGAATGGATGGATGCTCTGCTCAGAGAAAAGGGCCTGCGTCCTCACACAGACTAAACGAAGGAGGGGCCGCCTCGACACGGCCGCCGAAATTTCCCTATGACCGAACCGATTCTGACCACCACTATCCCCGACCTCACGCTGCACGCGCGGGGCAAGGTGCGCGACATTTACGACCTCGGGCAAACGCTCCTCATCGTAACTACCGACCGAATCTCGGCATTCGACGTGATCATGCCGAACGGCATCCCGGACAAGGGGCGCGTGCTGACGGCGTTCTCGCGCTACTGGTTCCTGCACCTGCGCCCCTTCCTCGGCAACCACTATATCACGTCGGATTTCGAGTACATCGCCGGGCAGCTTGCCGAGAAGAGGGTGAGCGCCACGCCGGAGTTGGCGCGCGCGCTGCGTGGACGGAGCATGCTGGTCCTGAAAGCCAATGTATTTCAGGTGGAATGCGTGGTGCGGGGCTATCTCGCCGGTTCGCTCTGGAAAGAGTATGTCGAATCGGGAGGACCGGAAAGCAGCGCGACGCTGCACGGAATCTCTCTTCCTGCCGGCTTGCACGAATCGGATCGCCTTCCGGAGCCGATCTTTACGCCGGCGACTAAGGCGGCGACCGGCCATGACGAGAATATCAGCTTTGCGCAGATGGCGAATCTCGTTGGAAGCAGCGACGCGGAGGCGATGCGCGCCGCCAGCCTCAATATCTATGGGCTTGCCGCGGAGAGATGCCGGAACAGCGGACTTATTCTCGCGGATACCAAGTTCGAATTCGGGGTCCACAACGGAGCGATGACGCTGGTGGATGAGGCGCTGACGCCCGATTCCTCCCGGTATTGGGATGCTGCCAAATACGAACCGGGCCGAGCGCAGGATTCGTTCGATAAGCAGTATCTTCGCGACTGGCTCCTGCAATCCGGGTGGAACCGCGAACCGCCCGCCCCGAACCTTCCGCCCGAGATAGTCCGCAACACGGCCGCGAAATATCGGGACGCCTATCGCCGGGTGACCGGATCAGAGTTGTCGGACTAAAATACAATGATGATGAAGCGCGCAATGCACCCGGCTATCATTTTCAGTCTGCCGCCCGCGGGCCGGCGGTTCGGCGCAAGAATATGGATTCCGTACGTATTGGCCGCGCTGGCATTCGGGGCGTGTTCGCATGCGCCCGCATCCCCGCAACAACAGGCTGCTTCCGCCCATACCAACCGCCTCGCCTCGGAATCGAGTCCCTACCTGCTCCAGCACGCGCACAATCCGGTGGACTGGTATCCGTGGGGTGAGGAGGCCATGGAGCGCGCGCGGAAGGAGAATCGGCCCATTTTTCTTTCGGTTGGGTATGCGGCATGCCACTGGTGCCACGTGATGGAGCGCGAAAGCTTTGAAAACGAGGAGACGGCAAAGCTGCTGAACGCGAGCTTCGTCTGCATTAAGGTGGACCGCGAAGAGCGGCCCGACCTGGACGACGTATACATGAACGCGGTCCAGTTGACGACCGGCCGCGGCGGCTGGCCGATGTCGGTCTTCCTGACGCCGGAGGGCAAGCCGTTCTTCGGAGGCACTTACTTCCCGCCCGACGATTTTCGCAAGCTGTTGGTCCGAGTGGCAGAGACCTGGAAGGCACGGCGCGCGGACGTGGATAAGTCGGCGAACGCGATTACCGAGGCGCTGGCACGGCAGGCACGGTTGGCGACGGCCTCTTCGACGTTGGCCGGTCGGGACGTCCAGACCGAGCTATTGGCGAGCCTGCGTGATAGCTTCGACTCGGTCAACGGCGGGTTCGGTAAAGCCCCGAAGTTTCCACCCCACAACGCCCTCCCCTTCCTGTTCTACGTATACGAAAAGGCGGGCGAGAAGGACGGCCTCAGCCTCGCTCTCGGCACGCTGGATGCAATCGCGCGCGGAGGGATTCGAGACCACCTGGGCGGCGGATTCCACCGTTACAGCACAGATGTACAATGGAAGCTGCCCCACTTCGAGAAGATGCTGTACGACAACGCCCTGCTCGCCCGCGCGTATGTGGACGCGTACCGGCTGACGGGCAAGCCGCTCTATAGCCACGTGGCGCGGGAGACGCTGGATTGGGCGCTGCGCGAGATGCGCGGCCCGGAGGGCGGTTTCTACAGCTCGCTGGACGCCGACAGCGCGGGCGAGGAGGGCCGCTATTACGTCTGGTCTCTTGCGCAAATCGCGGACGCGCTTGGCGCAACGGACGCACGGACCTTCGCAGATGTCTATGGCGTGCGGGATGGCGGGAACTACGAGGAGCAGGCGACCGGCGCAAAGACGGGCAAAAACGTCCTCTTTCTCGCCGCTCCCCTTGCCGGCATAGTAATGAAGCGCGGTCCCGCGTTCGCCGCCAAGCTGGACCGCCTGAGAATCAAGCTGCTGGAGGTCCGTGCGAAACGCGTGCGTCCCAGCCTGGATGACAAGCGGCTGACAAGCTGGAACGCCCTGATGATCGGCAGCCTCGCCTACGCGGGGCGCGTGCTGAAGGAGCCGCGATATTCGGAGGCCGCCGGAAAGACCGCGGATTTTCTCCTGAAGGAGCTGTATCGGGACGGGCGGTTGTACCGGCGATGGCGTCCTGCCGCGAAGAGTACGCAGAACCAGACATCGAGCGAATCAAAGCGAGGCCGCGACGTTCCCGCTTTCCTCGACGACTACGCCTATCTGCTCGACGCGCTGCTGGACCTGCGCGACGCCGATCCTTCGCCCCGATGGGTCCAGGAAGCGGAGCGGCTTGCCGCCGGCATGATCGCGCAGTTCGCGGACCCGGCGGGCGGGTTCTTCGATACTCCGAAGGACCATGAAACGCTGATAGTCCGCAGCCACAACGTTTTCGACAACGCCCTGCCTTCCGCCAACGCGGTTGCGGGGCGGGCGCTCCTTCGTCTTGCCAGACTGAAGAATGACACGTCCTACCTGCTGGCTGGAGGCGGCGCGCTGAAGACCGGGGGTTCCGCGGCCACCCGCGCTCCGACAGGCGCGGAGACCATGACGCTCGTCACGCTCCAGTACCTGGATACGGTGAACGCAAGCGCGACGGACAGGCCGCCTTCAAAAATTGTCAAAGGTCCCGTTACGGTATATGGAATCATTCGGAAGACCCCAGAGGGAGCCACCCTCCTCGTCACAGTGCAGGTGAAAGAGGGGTGGCACATCAACTCCAACAGGCCGCTCGACCCCGCGCTTATCCCAACAAGCATCCGGGTCACTGTACCCTCGGGTTTGACCGCCGGCGCTATACGCTATCCGCAGGCGAGAACCGTCAAACTCGGATTCAGCGCCGAGCCCGTGAGCGTGTATACCGGCGCGGTCCGAATCG